>NZ_CP136628.1:977500-1280608 GCF_032918005.1 Bradyrhizobium sp. NDS-1 | reverse complement strand
CATCGTGCGCGTCCCTGTTGCCGAGGTGCGACGATGCACTAGCCCATCTTGATCCCGAGCACGATCAACGTCCCGATCATGCCCCGACGCGGCGCGGCGGCCCGGGCTCCTTCAAGCGAACGCCACGCCCGCCGCTGTCGCTGCGGACCTGCTCGCCGATGAGCTCGACGCCGGCCCGGTCGAACGCCTCGACCACCTTGATCAGGGTCTCGACCACGCCACGCACGTTGCCGGTGCTGGCCTCCATCCGCTGGATGGTCGGCAACGAAACGCCGGCGAGCTCGGCCAGGGTTTTCTGGTCAATGCCGAGCAGCGCGCGGGCTGCCCGCATTTGAAACGAGGTAATCACCTTGGCCTCACGTATGAGATAGTATAAGTGATATCCTAAACATATACAATGATGTAAAATACATCATCTTACGACGAATGCAAGCGCCTCCTCCGTCATTGCGAGCGCAGCGAAGCAATCCAGAATTCCTCCCCGGAAAGACCCTGGATTGCTTCGCTGCGCTCGCAATGACGCTTGGAGAAACCGCAGCCTTAAGGAAGCTCCGCACGCGCGGAGGCAGCCGCTCACGCTTCCCTCTCACCGTAAGAACGGGGAGAGGGAGTGAGAGGGCGGTGCGTCCCTTACCGCGCGAAACCGATCACGCGGCGTGTTGATGCGCGGCGATGATCTGGTCGGCGGCGCGGCCGGTGACTTCGGCCATGTGGTCGAACTGGCGCGTGAAGCTGCCGGCCCCGGCGGTGGCCGAGCGCAGCTCCACGATCAGCTCGCCGATCTCGGCTTCCGGCATCATGGCGCGGACGCAGTCCCAGCCACTCCAGCCGTCGCGAGTGTCGAAGCCGAGGATCTGGCCACGCCGCGCCGACAGGATCGCATTGATCTTGGCGGTCGCATCGGTCGGGCAGACGATCTCGACGACGTGGATCGGCTCCAGCAGCACCGGCTGGCATTGCGGCAGGCCTTCATTGAGGCCGATCCGCGCCGCCGTGCGGAAGGCAAGGTCGGACGAGTCGACGCTGTGGTAGGAGCCGTCGGTCAGCGTCACCTGCACGTCGGTGACGGGGAAGCCGAGCGGACCGCGCGCCAGTCCGTCGACGACGCCTTCCTCCACCGCGCCGATGTAGTTGCGCGGCACGGCGCCGCCCACCACCTTCTCGGTGAATTTGAAGCCGTCGCCGCGCGGCAGCGGCTTGATGTCGAGCACGACGTCGCCGAACTGGCCGTGGCCGCCGGACTGCTTCTTGTGGCGCCCGCGCTGGGTGATCGGCTTGCGGATGGTTTCTTGATAGCCGATCCCGGGCGGATGCGAGGTGAGCTTGATACCGAAGCGGTCGCGCAGCCGCTCGCTGGCGACGCGCAGATGCATCTCGCCCTGCCCCCACAAGACAGTGTCGTGGGTCTGGGCGTTCTGCACGACGACGAGCGAGGGATCCTCCTCGTGCAGCCGCGCCAGCGCCTGGCCGAGCTTGACGTCGTCCTTGCGGTCGGTGGCGGCGATCGAGATCGCAAGCACCGGCGGCGTCGGCTCCGTGACGGCCAGCGCGGCCGGCGGGGTCTTGCCGTTCGATATCGTATCGCCGGTCCTGACGGGATCGAGCTTGGCGAGCGCCACGGTGTCACCGGCTTCGGCCATAGCGCGCTTGGTGTCGTAGGCGCCGTTGACGGCGAGGATGCCGGAGATGCGCCCGGAGCCGCCGGAGGCGGATTGCAACGTGGCACCGTCGTCGAGATGGCCGGCAAGCAGCCGCGTCAGCGACAGCTTTCCACCATGCTGCGAATGCAGTGTCTTGAAGACGTAGCCGAGCGCATCCTTGCTCTCGGGCACGCCGAGACGTCTTGCGGTCTCCGCGACGCCCGGCGCCTCGTGACGCAGCGCCTTCATCAGGCGCAGCACGCCGTTCTCGCGCGCGGCGGCGCCCAGCAACACCGGGCAGATCAGCCCCTCGCGCAACTCGCGGGCGAGATCGTCGAACACGGCATCACGCGGCGGCTGGATGTCCTCGAGCAGTTGCTCCATCAGCGCATCGTCGTGATCGGCGAGCTTCTCCAGCATCGAGAAGCGGGCCTCCTTCTCGCGATCGAGATCGCCGCCTTCGAGCGCGATCACCTCGGAGGCCTTGTGCTCGCGATAGATGAAGGCGCGTTCCAGCGCGAGATCGACGAAGCCCTCGATCAGCTCGCCCTTCCAGATCGGGATCTGGCGCAGCACCAGCGGCACGCGGGAGGCGGGCTGCAGCATCGCGAGCGTCTCACGGATGCGCTGGCTCGCGCGGTCGATCTTGTTCAGGAACAGGAAACGCGGGATCTTCAGCTCCTCCAACTCGCGCAGGATGATCTGAAGCTGCGGCAGCTTCTTCTCGTCGGCCTCGCAGACCACGATCGCCGCATCGACCGCGGGCAACGCGGCGCGCATGTCGTGGGCAAACTCGACGGAACCGGGACAATCGAGGAAGGTATAGCTGTCGCCCATGAAACTCGTGGTGGCGGCAGTCAGCCCGACGGTCATCTTGTGATGACGGGCCTCCGGGGTGGCGTCGCCGACGGACGTTCCGGCGTCGACGCTGCCGGCGCGCGGGATTGCGCCCGTTCGCGCCAGTATTGCTTCGAGAAGTGTGGTTTTACCGCTTTGGAAAGGGCCCACCAGCGCGATGCACCGTGGACCTCGGGGACTTCTGACGTCTTGTCCCATTCGCCGCCTCCTTCTTGTGGAGCTCGGCCCATGATTGGGTCGGCAAACGGAGATGCTCTGCCCGTCCCCGAGATTTGGCAAGCATCAAACGTCGCTGCGGTGCGTCGATGGTGTTCCACCTCTCCCGAGAGAGGCAAGCAGCACTGCCGTCGTCGGGCGTCAGCGGCCCGGACGAAGTTCCAGGCTCTCGAGGCCAGCGGCAACGTTGAGGCCGACCTGACCCTGCACGCTGAGCGGCTGGAGCGAGATCGAATTGTTGGAGCCGCCGACCAGCACGTTGCCGCCAAGGCCGACGCCGACCGAGGCGCTGCCCTGCGCGCCCGCGTAGTTGCCGGAGAGATCGCCGGGGCCGAGCCGGTCGACCGGTGCGAACACGCCCCACGCCAAAGCCGTCTCCTGGGTGATGCCGATGTCGAGACCGACTTTACGGATCGTCGCGACGTAGCGATCGTCGGGCAGGCCGTCGGCACGCAGCACGCAGCCGAGATGGGTCACCGATCCCACGATGAAGCCGACACTGGCGCCGCCACGGCATTCGAGCACACCGACCCGCGCCATCCGCTGCTGCGCGCCGGCCGCAGCGACGGAGACAACGAGGCTGGCGGCGGCGAGCCCGGCGAGGATGAACGAACGGCGCATGAAATGTCTCCGGCGATGATGTGATGCGAGCAGAGATCACCCGCCCCGCGTGGAGCGTCTATGCCACAAGAGGCTCAATGGTGCCAGATCGCGCGCGGCGATAAGCGTGCGCGCAACAAAAAGGCCCGCCAGTGGCGGGCCGTTTCGCGAGGCCTTGCAGCGTGCTTACCGCAGATTGCCGCAGAAGCGCTGGATGCGCTTGCAGGCGTCTTCGAGGTCCGAGGTCTTCGTCGCGTAGGAGATGCGGAAGGCGGGTCCAAGGCCGAAGGCCGAACCCTGCACCACGGCGACGCCTTCGGTTTCCAGGAGCTCGGTGACGAAGTCCTCGTCATTGCCGATCACCTTGCCCGACGGCGCGGTCTTGCCGATCGTGCCGGCGCAGGACGGATAGACGTAGAAGGCGCCCTCGGGACGCGGGCATTCGATCCCCTTGGCCTGGTTGAGCATGGAGACGACGAGGTCGCGCCGCTCCTTGAACACCTTGTTGTTGGCGGGGATGAAGTCCTGCGGACCGTTCAGAGCTTCCACCGCGGCCCATTGCGCGATCGAGGACGGGTTCGAAGTCGATTGCGACTGGATCGTCGACATCGCCTTGATCAGCTGCGCGGGGCCACCGGCATAGCCGATGCGCCAGCCCGTCATGCAATAGGCCTTCGATACGCCGTTCACGGTGAGCGTGCGGTCGTAGAGCTTCGGCTCGACCTGCGCGACCGTGGTGAACTGGAAGTCGTCATAGACGAGGTGCTCGTACATGTCGTCGGTCATCACCCAGACATGGGGATGCTTCACCAGCACGTCGGTGAGCGCCTTCAGTTCCGAACGCGTATAGGCGGCTCCCGTCGGGTTCGACGGCGAGCACAGGATCACCCATTTGGTCTTGGGCGTGATCGCACGCTCCAGCGCCTCGGCCTGGAGCTTGAAACCGGTCGCGGCGGTACAGACCACCGGCACCGGCTCGCCGCCGGCGAGCGCCACCATCTCAGGGTAGCTGACCCAATACGGCGCGGGAATGATCACCTCGTCGCCCGGATTGATGGTGGCCATCAGCGCGTTGTACAGCACCTGCTTGCCGCCGGTGCCGACGATGATCTGGTTCGGCTTGTAAGTGACGCCGTTCTCGCGCTGAAACTTGGCGATGATCGCGTCCTTCAGCTCGGGAATGCCGTCGACCGCGGTGTACTTGGTCTTGCCGGCCTCGATGGCGTGGATCGCCGCCAGCTTGATGTTGGCGGGCGTGTCGAAGTCGGGCTCGCCGGCGCCGAGGCCGATGACGTTGCGGCCCGCCGCTTTCAGCGCGCGTGCTTTATCCGTGACCGCGATGGTCGCGGACGGCTTCACACGGTCGAGCGCAGCGGCAAGGAAGGACATCGTCATCTCCTGACAAGCGTCGTGAAACCTTTCGCCTCACGACTCCGATTGTGGGAATGCAGCTACCCTAAAACGTGAGTCACTGCACCGCAAGAAACTTCGGCCCGATCCCGGAAAAACTTACGGGCGGAACGCGTTTCGAGGCGAGACTTCCCGCAATTTTCCGCAACTTTGCCTCCGGATTTGCTCATATCCGGCAAGGCCTGTCCTCGGAGCAATTTTGCACGTTGGAATGCGCGCAGAAACCAACACGCCGTCCTGCCCGGCTGGTCCCGCCTGCCCGGGCGATACCGCTTTGGCGAAGCGAGCCCGGCTATGACGATGCGGAGGCATTGGTCCCGCCCGTTCGTCGATACGATGCTCTGCCTGCTTCACGATCTCGCAGGGCAATGCGCCGGGGCATTGACGCAAGCGTGATCCGATTTGCAGCGTCGCGCGAAAATGATCTTCTGCACCGCTGCAGTGCGGTAGGGTTTTCGAGTTTTTCTATTGGCCGGCCCTTGCGGCGGATTCGCATCGGCATCATTGTTTAGCCGCGTCGCGAGGTCACGAGCGCCGCGCCTTCCCATCCTCGGATCCGAACTTCCCAGAATGTACAAGCTCTATTCGATGCAACGCTCAGGCAACAGCTACAAGGTCCGCCTTGCGCTGGCGCTGCTCAACCTGCCTTACGAAGCGATCGAGGTGGACATTCTGCGCGGCGAAAGCCGCACGCCGGACTTCCTGACCAAGAACCCGTCGGGACAGGTGCCGCTGCTCGAGGTCGGCGGCGACCGCTATCTCGCAGAGTCCAACGCCATCCTCTGGTACGTCGCCGTCGGCACTCCGCTTGCGCCCGAGAACCGCATCGACCGCGCCGAGGCGCTGCAATGGATGTTCTTCGAACAGCACGCGCTCGAACCGAACATCGGCGCCGCCTATTTCTGGCTGTCACTGGTCAAGGGCGGCCGCGACCTCCAGACCCATTCGCTGGAAGATTGGATGGAGCGCGGCTATGGCGCGCTCCAGGTGATGGAAAACCACCTCAAGACCAACGCCTATTTCGCCGCGCGCCAGCTCACGGTCGCCGACATCGCGCTGTACGGCTATACCCACCTGGCCGACCGCTGCGACTTCGATCTCGAGGCCTTCCCTGCGATCCGGGACTGGCTGAAGCGGGTGGAAGCCGCTCCCGGCTTCGTATCGATGGACTGGCGGCCAGCCGATATCGACGACCCCGCCAGCATCGCCGCCAGCGCCTGACGGCGCCCGCCCTACCCGGCTCCAGGGAATAGCGGGTATAAAGGTAATATTTGCCGCAATATGGCCATTTTCAGCACGAGAGCCGCCGCAATGTTGCCGGTTGAAACTGGGAAATTGTGGAAAGTCGCGGGTGATTCGCTCGCGCATTGAAGGATTTAGACCATGATACGGGCGTCCGGCACGGCAGGCTTTCGCGGCCATCCCGATACCGTCGCGTCTTCCCGGCTGACCAACGCGGTCGCGGCCTCGCTCGCCGTCGCCGCGCTCTCGCTGTGCCTGATCGTCACCCTGACGGTGCTGTCGACCAAGGCGACCATGGCGATGGGCCTGCCGGTCTGATTCCCGTTTCATCCTGGTCCAGCCGTCAAGGCGCTGCATGCCCCGGGCCGACCGGCATCGCAACGGGACGTCGATGAAATCACCTGTGGTAGTCGTTGCAATCACATTGACCGCGGCCATCCTGGTCGCGGCATCACTGTTGATTGTCGTCGGCACCCGCAAGGGCCCGGGAACGTCGACGCTGAATGCGCCTGCGCCGCAACAACCCTTCAAGCTCGCGCATCTGATCTAAAATCATCCGAAAGCCTTACACTTGCCGACAAGCGGGCCTTAAGCACGCCGCGCGAAAACGCACCGCTGTGGCGCAACGATCAGTCAGAGTTGCGGTCTTACCTCGTTCGGGAGGAGCGAGACTGGTCCATGCGGTTCGGATGGCGTGCGATCTCCGGTCCGGTGCTGACGGCAGCAACCCTGCTGCTGGCGATGTTCCTCGATCGCTTTGTCCCCACTCCCTCGCCCTCGCCGTTGCTCGTCGGCATCGTGGCGCTTGCCGGCGCATTGTCGGGTCTCGCCTCGGCCATGACCAGCGCAGCCGTCGCGGTGATCGGCGCCGCGCTGCTCTTCCTCAACCAGCACGGCATCGCCGGATATGGCAACCCCGATCTGGTCCGGCTCGGCCTTCTGGCCATCACCGCTGCCGGCACCGCAGCCATTACCGGCCTGATGCGCGAGCGGCTGCTCGGCACGTTCGCGGCCGAGCGCCGAAGCCACGCCACCGCCGCACGGCTGTCGGCCGCGCTCGACCAGGTCGATATCGGCATCGTGCTGCTCGATGCCGAGACGCGGGCCGAGTTCATCAACCGCGCGTTCCGCGATTACTTTGCGGTGCCGGACGAGATCGCCGACGGCAAGCCGCCCTTCATCGCGCTGATGTATCACGGCCGCGACACCGGCGCGTTCGAGCTGCCCGAAGACGAGCTCGGGACCTTCATCGCGCAGCGAATGGAGATGGTGCGGATCGGCGATGCTACGCCAATCAACATCGCCTTGCGCAACGGCGAGGTGCTGCGCTTCGTTTGCGCCGCGCTGCCCAACGGTGGCCGGATGCTGAGCTACACGCCGGTGACCGATCTGGTCCGCCACACCGACGCGCCGTCACGAGCCGACTACTACCGCTCGCTGCGCGATCCCGCAGGCCGCAAGCTGATCCGGTATCTGCGGGTCGCGGAGTGATGTAACGACACGATTGATCGGCAACGCGATCATCACGTATGAAGGACATCGCTTCGTCGTGCCCCGAGATCGCGGAATTTCCCATGTCGCTCACCATTCGCTCCGTCGCCAGGCAGGACTACGATCAATGGTTGCCGCTGTGGGACGGCTACAACGCCTTCTACGGCCGCGCCGGCCCGACCGCGCTCGCTCCGGAGATCACGCGGATGACGTGGCAGCGCTTCTTCGACGCCTATGAGCCGGTGCACGGGCTGGTCGCCGAGAGCGACGGCAAGCTGCTCGGCATGACGAATTATCTGTTTCATCGCAGCACCACCGCGATCGAGCCGTCCTGCTATTTGCAGGACCTGTTCACGCTTGAAGCCGCACGCGGCAAGGGCGTCGCCTCGGCGCTGATTCACGGCGTGTATGAGCGGGCGAAACTGGCGGGATCGCCACGCGTCTATTGGCAGACGCACGAGACCAATCTCACGGCGCAGCGCCTGTACGACAAGGTCGCGGAGCGGTCCGGCTTCATCGTCTATCGCAAGCTGTTCTGATCGCAGCACGCATCCTGTGGATAACTCCGCCTGTCACCCGCGCGTAACATAGCGCGGCTACGCTGCACCTGCGTCTGATCTGGCCCCCCCGTCACCGATCAAGCGCCCCAAAGCGGTCCCCGTCAGTCGCCGCGTCTGACAGGGGCCGCATTTTTTTGTCCGCCTTGCCGGCATGGCAGCAGCGCGGCGAGCGCCTTGCTGGGGCGGCTCGCGGTGGTCACAATGAGTGGCTGCTCATCTCCGACAGGATCTCCCATGGAAATTCGCAATCTCGGCGCCTCCGGCCTTCGCGTGTCTGCGGTCGGACTCGGCTGCAACAATTTCGGCCAGCGCACGGATCTGGAGACCTCGCGCAAGGTGATCCATCGCGCGCTCGATCTCGGCATCACGTTGTTCGACACCGCCGACATCTATGCCGGCATGGGTTGCTCGGAGACGGTGCTCGGCACCGTGCTCGGCGACCGCCGCAAGGACATCGTGCTCGCCACCAAATATGCCAAGCCGATGGCGACCGACGGCACCAGGCAGGGCGCCTCGCGCCGCTACATCATGGACGCCGTCGAGGCCAGCTTGAAACGGCTCAAGACCGACTACGTCGATCTCTACCAGCAGCACGACTATGACCCTCTGACGCCGATCGAGGAGAGCCTGCGCGCGCTGGACGACCTCGTCCGCCAGGGCAAGGTGCGCTACATCGGCAATTCCAACTTCCCGGCCTGGCGCATCGCCGAAGCCGAGTTCACCGCGCGCGCGATGAACGTCAGCCGCTTCGTCTCGTGCCAGGACGAATACAGCCTCGTCGTGCGCGACATCGAGAAGGATCTGCTGCCGGCGGCGCAAGAGTACAAGCTCGGCCTGCTGCCGTTCTTCCCGCTCGCAAGCGGCCTGCTCACGGGCAAGTATCAGCGTGGCGCGGCCGCACCCGCCGACACCCGCTTTGCCAAGGCACCGGCCCTGCGCGACCGCTATGTCACACCGCGCAACGAGGACATGGTCGAGAAGCTCCAGGCCTTTGCCAAGGCCCGTGGTCACAGCATGCTCGAGCTCGCCTTCTCCTGGCTTGCCGCGCGCCCGCAGGTGTCCAGCGTGATCGCCGGCGCCACGCGCGTCGAGCAGATCGAGGAGAACGTCAAGGCGATCTCCTGGAAGCTCAGCGCCGAGGAGATGGCCGAGATCGACAAGATCACTCTGGGCTGATCTTCGACGCGGCGCGTTACTTGGCGCCGCGTCCGACCGTCTGCATCACCTCAAAGCCTTCGAACTGGGGATGGCCGAGGTAGAGCGGCTTGTTGTCACCGGCCCGGTGATGCGCGGCCCGAAATGCTTCCGACTTGGTCCAGGCCTCGAACGCGGCGTGGTTCGCCCAGACCGTGTGCGATGCATACAGCGTGTGGTCCTCGAGCTCGGGGCCCCGCAGCAGATGAAATTCGACGAAGCCCGGCACCTTGTCCAGATGCGTGTCGCGCGAAAGCCAGACCTGCTCGAAGGCGGCCTCGGAGCCCTTGGCGACGCGGAAGCGGTTCATGGCGATGTACATGGGTGTGGTTCTCCTGGTGTTCGGGCGATTATCTCGTCATTCCGGGATGCGCCGCAAGGCGCAGACCTGGAATCCATTTTGCAGCAGAGCCAGCGGGGAGATGGATTCCGGGTTCGCGCTACGCGCGCCCCGGAATGACGGCAGTGGGTTAGGCAACCAATCCCTTCATCGGCCTTGCGCTCGCGCTGTCCGGGAACACCGTCTCGGCCAGCACGCGGTCGGACAGGCCGAACTGATCCTGCAGCACGCCCTTGATGACCGAACGCAGATCCGTTGTGGGCTTGAGGTCACGCCCTTCATGGAGGTTGGCGAGCTTGAGGCCCGGCCAGTCCGAGATGACGCGGCCGCCCGTCACGGCGCCGCCGGCGAGCAGCGCGATCGTGCCGGTGCCGTGATCCGTGCCGTCGGTGCCATTGATGCGCGCGGTGCGGCCGAATTCGGTGGCGACCACAACGACGGTGTCGCGCCAGCGATCGCCGAGGCCGCTTTCGAATTCGGCGATTGCGCCGTCGAGCCCGCCGAGCAGGAAGGCGAGACGGCCGACCGGGCCGCCTTCATTGGCATGCGTATCCCAGCCGTCGAAAGCAAGTGCGGCAATGCGCGGGCCGTCGTCCGCCGCCATCAGCTTGGCCGCGCCACGCGCCACCTGGCGCATCTGCGCGACGGCATTGCCGGGCTTCCGCTTCATGTCGTCGCCGCTGGCGGCCTTGTCGAGCTGGAGGCCTTGCGACAGCGCCATGGCCAATGCGGGATCGCGGTGGCGGTAGAGATCGACGAGGCGCATCGCGGTGTCGTCGTCGGCCTGTGGCAGCGCCACCGGCGCCCAGCCGACCGTCGGCGCATTGCCGCGCAGCACCAGTGGCGTGGTGGGCCCAACCGCAAGGCCGCTCGATACGCGCTCGCCGCGCGGCAGCGCTTCCAGCGCGCGGTTGAGCCAGCCGGATTGCACGCGTCCCGGGCCGGCGTAGCCGCTTTCGAGCACGTCCTGGCCGTCGAAATGCGAGCGGTCGCGATAGGGCGTCGCCACCGCGTGGATCACCGCGGCATGCCTGTCGCGGTACATGCGCGCAAATTCCGGCATGGCCGGATGCAGCACGAAGAAGCTACCGAGCATGATCGCGGGATGCGCCCCATCTGCGCTGAGCGCGATCGAGCCGTGCAGGCTGGCATAGTCGGGGTCGCCGAGCGGCGCCACGGTCGCCAGCCCGTCGAGCGCGCCGCGCAGGATCACCACGATCAGGCGGGGATCGCGCCCATCGGCGGCGCGTGCGAATTTCGGCAGGTAAGCCCAGGCCGCGAACGAGGCGCCGCCGAGCAGCAGACCGCGGCGCGAGGTGAGAAGCCGGTTCTCGACGCAATCGATCATCGTCATCTCCGTTGCATTTCCGGCGACATCAACAGCAGCGTCAGCGCCTGCTGTCGCGACTCCGCACGCTCGACCGCTCGCCGCGTCTCGATGGAGGCCGCATCGGCTGCCGCGAATTCCAGGAGGTCGATCGGATCGATATTGCTGCCGAGCCGCGAGCCAATCTGCGCCGCGATGTCGAGCCTGAGCTTCATGCCCTCGGGCGCGGCCCAGGCTGCGTTGGTGTCGGGAAAGCCGTTGGGCCCGGCCGGCGACCATAGCGGTTGCCCCAGCAGATTGAGGCCATTGAGATAGCGGCTCGGATCTTCCGGCACCCGCGCGAGCAGCCGGCCGCTCGCGACGAGGAACTCGTAAGGCGAGCGCATCTTGGTCAGCGGCGCTTGCCACGCTTCCTCGGAATCGACCAGCGCCATGGCAAGCGCCTTGAGGTCGCCATCAGTCTTGACGAAGACATCGCGCAGGCGCGCGACGAGTGCCGGCGGCGGATCGTCGGCAACGAAGTGGCGGACGAATTTGGCGGCGATGAAGTTCGCGGTCGACGGATGCCGCGCGATGTCGGCGAGCGCGGCCTCGCCTTGCGCGAGCCCCGTCGGCTCATAGGTCTTGCCGAGCAGCATTTGCGGCCCGGGCTGGTGCGCATTGGAGTTGAACACGAAGGAGCCGGGGGCGCCGAGCTGCCCTTGCCGGCCGGCGAAAGTCCAGCCGGTGATGATGCGCGCGAGCGAGGTGACGTCGTCCTGCGTGTATCCCCCGCCGACGCCGAGCGTATGCAGCTCCATGATCTCGCGCGCCAGATTCTCATTGAGCCCGCGCTTGCGGTTCTGGCCAGCGCGCGAATCCGGGCCGAGCGATTGCTGGTTGTCGAGGAAGAACAGCATCGCCGGATGCTGCTCGACGGCTTTCAGCATGTCGGCGAAGCGCCCGAGCACGTGCGGCCTGATCGCCTCGCGCTCGAACGCGCCGGCCCAGATCCGCGCCAGCTCGCCCTTGCTCGCTGAGATGCAGAAATGGTTGGACCAGAACACGACGAGGCGCTCGGTGAAGCCGCATTCGGCCAGCGTGGCGCGCTGCAGCCGCGCCAGCGCCTCGGCGCGGAAGGTCTTTTGGATGACGTTGAGCGGCTGCGGAGCCGGCTTTGCGGCCGGCGGCGCAGCGGCGTTGGGCTGCATCGCCTCCGGCTTCGCCGCGTTATCCGCCGGCTTTGCCTCCGTCATCTGGCCGGCGACCTCCGTTGCTGCCGCATTCAGCGAGAGATTGCGGCGGAGGGCGGGCTTCTGCTCGGCTGGCGCAACCGGCGGCGTCTCGGCCGGCCCGGCGGCCTTCGCGGCTTCGCGCGCCTGCCTGACCTGATCCTGATAGGCGAACACGGCTTGCCCGAGCTGCTGAGTCGATTGCAGGCCGGGCGCCTCCAGCAGCACGCCGCTCGCACGCGCGAGCTCGGCCTTCACGAAGCCGCGCGGATCGGAGCTTGCGTTGACGAGATCGCCCGAGGCGCCGCCGCGGGCGCCGAAGCCAAAACGGTTGAGCGCGACGAGCGCGGCTTGCGAATCGCGGGCCATCGATTTGTCCTTCGCGTGGCGGGAGCCGCTTTCCGAGTCCGCGCGCGATGCCTAATATACCGCAACGACCGATGAACCCGACATGAAAATCACGGCGAAGCTTCGACGTAAATCATGACAAATCCGCAAGAATCTTCGTCCCAGGAACCACGCCGCCTCGCCTGCTCCCGCTGCGGCACCGAATTCGGCTGCGACCTCTCGGGCACCTGCTGGTGCGCGGAGGAAACGGCGCGCCTGCCGATGCCGGTCAAGGGCGAGGATTGCCTGTGCCGGGACTGTCTGAGAAAGGCGGCGGCAGAGGCAGCGAGCGCGGAGTAAGGGTGTAACGCTCTGGGTGATGCCGGAGCCCGGGCCACACCCTCGGTGTCGTCCCCGCGAACGCGGGGACCCATAACCCCGGGGAGACGTTTGGCGAAGACTGGTCGTGCAGTACTCCGACCATCCGCACTCGATACATCACGCGGTATGGGTCCCTGCGTTCGCAGGGACGACCGGGGGGAGAGAGTTAGCCCTACACTGGATGCCCCGGCGATCGCCTTGCCATGCCGTCGAACGCGTCGAGCAGTTTTTCGCGCCAGGCATAAACCGGATCGTCCGCCTCCAGCAGCTTGAACGGGCTCACCACGCGCGCCCATTGGAAGCCGCCGAACACGATGTAGTCGGCGTAGTTCGGCGCCTCGCCGCCGAGATAGGGCTGCTTCTTCAGCGTCTGCCGCATGATCTCGAGCGACTTGCGGAAGGCGACCACGCCGGTGTCGCGGCTCGCCATGACCTCTTCCAGGCTCTTGCCACCGAACCGCGCCTCACGCGACTTGCGGAAATAGTCCGCGTCGGTCTCGGCCAGATTTTTCGGGATGTCGGCAACAATCAGCGGAAAGATGCCGCCGACGATGGCGATGTCGCCGAAGGCGTTGATCATGCGCGCCATGGCGCGGCCGCCCTCCCCGCCGAACAGCGACCGACCGTCCGGGAAACTGTCCTCGAGATAGTTCGCGATCGTCCAGGAATCGACCACCGCCTTGTCGTCATGCAGCAGCACCGGCACCTTCTCGGAGCCGTGCGGCGCAAGCGTGCTCTTCTCGGTGAAGCGCCAGGGCAGAGATTCCGCCGACAGACCCTTGTGCGCGAGCGCCATCCTCGTGCGCCAGCAATACGGGCTGAACGGGCGCGAGGGGTCTGTGCCGACGAGTTCGTAGAGTTTGAGCGACATATGCTGTTCCGTCATTGCGAGCGCAGCGAAGCAATCCAGACTGCCGCCGCGAAAGACATTCTGGATTGCTTCTCTGGCGCTCGCAATGACGATGTGGAGCGGAAGTGCCGGTCACCGCCCGTTGGTGCGCAGCAACCTCTCGCCATGCTCGGTCACCGCGATGACGAGCCCGAGGCCTGGCAGTGTCTCACGCGTAACAAGCCCGCGCTCGCTGGCGTCTTCCCAGATGGTGAGGCGCGGGCACGAGGTTTTCCAGGTCGCGACCACCTCGGCATAGGCGCGCGGCTCACGCGCGACCCATTCGACGAAGTCCAGCACCAGCGGATCGGCTGTCTCGCTCATTGCAAAACTCCCTTGTCGAAGGCGACCGCTACCTCCGTGCGCAGCATGAGCCAGCCGCCATAGGCGATGTAGTAGCAGGCGATGGTGGTGATCAGTTTGTTCGACCAGGCCAAGAATTGCTGGTCGGTCATGGCTTCGAGGATGCGTCGCGCCAGCGTGGTGCCGAGCATCGAGGCGGCAATCGCGACGCCGGCAAGCACGGGGTCGAGGCTCGCCGCCTGGTCGATGATGCCGCCGAAATAGATCAGCTTGGTGAAGTGGCTGACGAGCTGGCACATCGCCTTGGTCGCCACCTTCTCGCGGCGGCCGAAATCGCCGCCGAGGAAGAAAGTGTCGAGCAGCGGGCCGGAGACGCCGGTCATCAGCATCAGGCCCATGCAGATCGTGCCGTAGACCGTGCCTTGCCAGAGCCTGTCAGGATCCGGCTTGATGCTCGCCGGCAGCAGCCGCGCCATGAACGGCGTGATGCCCAGCAGCAGCAGCGCCATCGGCTTGTCCGGCACGTAGCGGGTGAGCGACCAGGCCGCGAGCGCGACCGCCGCGCCGACCAGATAGTTCGCGACCGGCCGCCAGCGAATATGCGCCCGCCACAGAAACGCACGCCATCCGTTCGAGGCCATCTGCGTGATCGCGTGCAGCACCATCGCGGCCGGCAGCGGCATCAAGGCCAGGAGCACGCCGATCAGGATCAGCCCGCCCGCCATGCCGAACAGCCCCGACAGAAACGCGGTGGCGACCATCAGCAACCCGAGGGCAGCGGTCATGATGGGCGTCACGAACGTCTCCTGTCGGTGTGCGGTGAAGGAAAATGTGCCTTGCTTGCTCATCTCCCGCAAACTGAGTTATCTTGGCCTGGCATCAGCTTTCCTGAGGGTCTGGCATTTGCGGCGGTTGCTGTTTCTCAATGGCATCAAGGCATTCGAGGCGGCGGCGCGGACCGGCAGCTTTGCTGCGGCCGGACTCGAACTGAGCGTGTCGGCGGCCGCCGTCAGCCGCATGGTCCATCTCCTGGAAGAGCGGCTCGGCGTCGCGCTGTTCGAGCGCAAGGCCAATCGCCTGGTGCTGACCCAGGCCGGCCGCGCCTATCAAAGCGGGCTGACGCCGATCTTCGACGCGCTGGCGAGCCTCACCGCGCAGGTGACGGCGCCCTCGAGCGTCCGCGTGCTCACCATCGGCGTCGGCCACACCTTTGCGATGCGGTGGCTGATCCCGCGCCTGTCGGAATTCCGTAACGAGGAGCCCGACATCGAGGTTCGCTTCACCACCGGCGGCGCGGCAGTACCGTTCGGGGAGGACTGGAGCTGCGGCATCAAGCTCGGGACCGGCGACTGGCCCGGCCTCGTCGCCGAGCCGCTGTTCGCCGGCGACCTCACGCCGGTCTGTGTGCCCCGCCTCGCGAGCGGCCTGAAGCGCCCGGCCGACCTGAAGGGACCAAGCCTGATCCGTGTCGCGCACTCACCCGAGGACTGGCCGATCTGGCTGAAAGCCGCGAACCTCGCTCGTATCAACGCGCGCGGGCCGGAGTTCCAGTTCTACGGCCAGGCGCTGCAGGCCGCGGCCGACGGGCTCGGCATCGCCATGGGGATCCGGCCCTATATCGACGACGACCTCGCCGCCGGCCGGCTGGTCGCGCCATTTGACCTTTCGGTCCCCAAGGGCATGCGCTGGTACCTGCTCTATCGCAGCTTCCAGACCGAGCAGCGCGACTTTGCCGCGTTCCGCCGCTGGATCATGCGCGCGGCGGCGGAACCCGCGGCCCGCCCCGTGAAACGGAGCGGCCGCACCGCCGCTCGGAACTGACGCCCCAAGACCGACGTCCCAAGACTGCGTCCAAAGACAAAAAGCCGGCCACTTGTGAACGGCTTCACATCCCAAATTCCGCATTCGTGGTCCCCTAACCCTCCAACAAGACACGTACGGAACACTTTGGGGACTACCATGACGACCATCTACGACGGCTTTGACATCGAATCCTTCGAGGCCGGCAAAGGCCTCTGGCACGCCCGCATCCGCCGCGCCGATCTCAGCCCCCTCGCCATCGACGGCGTCCTGTTTCCGGCCATGGAAGTCGGTTTCGCCTGGCCCGACCAGAACGCCGCGATCGCCGACGCCAAGCACCATATCGACCGCTTCCGCCGGCGGGCCGATAGCGACGACGAATAAGCGAGCAGAACGGCAAGCGAACCAGGGACAGCACAAGGGGGCCACCGGTCATGTCCGTCATCGAAATCGAAGACACCTCGCAACCGAGGATCTACACCCGCGCCGTGCTCTCCAACTGCCCCGAATGCGACGGGGATCTCTCGGTGCTCCGCGTGATCAGCGGACGGGCTGGATGCGAGTACTGGACCATGCGCTGCACCGATTGCGGCGGCATCCACCTCGACGTCCTGAAGCCGCATGTCACGGCGCAGGACGACGAGGGGCCGCTGCCGGCGGCGTGAGGCTCGAGGCTGCTGCCAACCTGCTGTCAGCAGCCTGCATGACGACGGGCATTCGCCCTTTATCGCGGGCCGGACTCGTCCCATATTCGCTTCATGGCGAAGAAACCTGCATCCTCCGAAAAATCCGGCAAATCCCCCAAGACCAAGGCTCCGAACTCGAAGGCACATCGCCCCGATGTGCAGCCGATCGGGCCGGCGCTGGCCGAATTGCTCAATCCCGCGATCAACCGCGGCGATGCGGGGCTTGGATCCGGCACCGGCCTGCAGCCGCCGCCGGACAATTCGCGCGACCGGCGATCCGGCGGCGAGGCCGCGGCGCATCGGGCGCGGGCCTCGACGCCCAAGGAGTTTCCGCAGGATGTGACGCGGCCGATGCCGTTGCGGCCCCATCCGCAGCCGCCCGGCGCGCGCTCGTCATCCGAACTGGCGGGCTTGGAGGAAGCGCCGCAGGCCAATTACGGAACCGCCGCCACGATCCCGACGCTCGATCCGGAACTGGCGCGGCAGCTCGGACTGCCCACGGAGGAAGACGACGCCGAGGCGCTGGCGCGTCCGCCGCGCAGCAAGATGGAGGCGCTCGGCGTCAAGGCGACCGCCGATGCGCTGGAGTCGCTGATCCGCGAGGGCCGTCCGGAGTTCCGCAAGGACGACGGCTCCACCAAAGTGTGGACGCCGCACCGGCCGCCGCGCCCGGAAAAGTCCGAAGGCGGCGTGCGCTTCGAGATCAAATCGTCCTACGAGCCGCGCGGCGATCAGCCGACCGCGATCGCTGAGCTGGTCGAGGGTATCGGTCGCAACGACCGCACCCAGGTGCTGCTCGGCGTCACCGGCTCGGGCAAGACCTACACGATGGCGCAGGTGATAGAGAAGACGCAGCGCCCGGCGCTGATCCTGGCGCCGAACAAGACGCTCGCCGCCCAGCTCTACGGCGAGTTCAAGAACTTCTTCCCGGACAACGCCGTCGAGTATTTCGTCTCCTATTACGACTACTACCAGCCGGAAGCCTACGTCCCGCGCACCGACACCTATATCGAGAAGGATTCCTCGATCAACGAGCAGATCGACCGCATGCGCCACTCGGCGACGCGCGCGCTGCTCGAACGCGACGACGTCATCATCGTCGCCTCGGTGTCCTGCATCTACGGTATCGGCTCGGTTGAGACCTACACCGCGATGACCTTCGCCCTGAAGAAGGGCGAGCGCATCGACCAGCGCCAGCTCATCGCCGACCTCGTCGCGCTGCAGTACAAGCGCACCCAGGCCGATTTCACCCGCGGCACCTTTCGCGTGCGCGGCGACGTCATCGACATCTTCCCGGCGCACTATGAGGACCGCGCCTGGCGCGTGAACCTGTTCGGCGACACCATCGAGACCATCGAGGAGTTCGATCCGCTCACCGGCCACAAGCAGGACGAGCTCGAATTCATCAAGATGTACGCCAATTCGCACTATGTGACGCCGCGCCCGACGCTGGTGCAGGCGATCAAGTCGATCAAATCAGAGCTGAAACAGCGGCTCGACCAGCTCCATCATCAGGGACGCCTGCTGGAGGCGCAGCGGCTGGAGCAGCGCACCACTTTCGACCTCGAGATGATGGAGGCGACGGGAAGCTGCGCCGGCATCGAGAACTATTCGCGCTATCTCACCGGACGCCGCCCCGGCGAGCCGCCGCCGACGTTGTTCGAATACGTCCCCGACAACGCGCTGATCTTCGCCGACGAAAGCCACGTCACCATCCCGCAGATCGGCGCCATGTTCCGCGGCGACTTCCGCCGCAAGGCGACGCTGGCCGAGTACGGCTTTCGCCTGCCGTCGTGCATGGACAACCGCCCGCTCCGCTTCGAGGAATGGGACATGATGCGGCCGCAGACCATCGCGGTGTCGGCGACGCCCAGCGGCTGGGAGCTGAACGAGAGCGGCGGCGTGTTCGTCGAGCAGGTCATCCGCCCCACCGGACTGATCGATCCTCCCGTCGATATCCGACCGGCCCGGACCCAGGTCGACGATCTCGTCGGCGAGGTCCGCGCCACGGCGCAGGCGGGCTACCGCTCGCTGATCACGGTGCTCACCAAGCGCATGGCGGAGGACCTGACCGAATATCTGCACGAGCAGGGCATTCGCGTGCGCTACATGCACAGCGATATCGACACCATCGAGCGCATCGAGATCATCCGCGATCTGCGTCTCGGCGCCTTCGACGCGCTGGTCGGCATCAACCTGCTGCGCGAAGGCCTCGACATTCCGGAATGCGCGCTGGTCGCCATTCTCGACGCCGACAAGGAGGGCTTTTTGCGCAGCGAGACCTCGCTGATCCAGACCATCGGCCGCGCCGCGCGCAACGTCGACGGCAAGGTGATCCTCTATGCCGACCAGATGACGGGCTCGATGGAGCGCGCCATCGCCGAGACCAACCGCCGCCGCGAGAAGCAGGTCGAGTACAACACCGCCAACGGCATCACGCCGGAGAGCGTGAAGAAGCAGATCGGCGACATCCTCAACTCCGTCTACGAGCGCGACCACGTGCTGGTCGAGGTCGGCGGCCACGACATGACCGACGACGTCATCTCGATCGGCCACAATTTCGAGGCCGTGCTCGCCGATCTGGAAACGCGGATGCGCGAGGCCGCCGCAGATCTGAACTTCGAGGAAGCCGCCCGCCTGCGCGACGAAGTCAAGCGCCTGCGTGCCACCGAGCTCGCGGTGGTCGACGACCCCACGGTCAAGCAACGGACCGTCGCGGGCAAGGCCGGCGCCTATGCCGGCACCAAGAAGTACGGCGAGGCCGCGAACCTGCCCGTCAGCGCGATGAAGAACAAGAGCGCCGCAACGGCACTCAAGGCCGGCGCCGGCAAGGGCTCACGCGTGCACAAGCCGCACCTCGACGAGATGCACGGCCCGGAGTCGCTGCCCTATCGCGAGAAGCAGACCCTGCCGGCGAAGCCGTTCGGCGGGAACAGCCGGATCATCCAGCCGACGGATTCACGGCAGTCGGGCCCGGAGTTCGGGCCTGCGCCGAAGTCGACGGGTGGGCAGCCGGGGCGACGGGGTGGGTGGAAGAAGAGGTAGGAGGATTCGTCGTTTATGCCCATGGCATATTGAGGTTGGTGAATGGAACTCCCTTCCTCACATTAATGCGTTCCCGATCGGACCATACAACACTGATTGGGCCATCCTGCGAAACGACTACTGCCGTGTACCCTGGTTGCTTGCTGACTAGCTTAATTGCAGATCGATGACGCAATCCAAATTGCTCGACATCCATTTCGCGACCAGTGTTCCGCATTTCTTCAAGAACCTCCCAAACTTTGGATTTCGGTTCGAACTCAGCTCGAATTTCGGTACCAAATCCCAAGAATCGTAGATCCTCTGAAATCAGAAGCGCTCCGTCACATCCCGATAAACGAGCAACAAAACGTATTGCTTCAACAAGCTTCGATTGGGCCTTTGCCAATCTCAATTCTGATTGGGCCCATGCGCCTTGAAGAGCCTCAGAAGACTGGCCGCTCTCAACCCGAATGATAAAATCGACACACCGATTTCTCTCATTTATGAATTCAACAAACGCGTCCGCGAGGTTTTCAGAATTCTGGCGGTACTTTACTCGAACCTCATGCTCCGAGGGGATGGTCCCCGGAGGAATTATGATGAGGGCGCCACCATGTGCCTCATCGCTGATGCAATTCGATATTGCCGCAAAGATGTTCCAATGAGCCGTAAAAATGAAATTGTGGTATTCGCGCGGATGCTCTTCCTCAGGCGGTACAATCCGCTCCGCAAGTTTCTCGAGCCCCCTGTGCACCGGTCTATGCAGCGCAAGATGAGAATCAATGCCATCGAAGCGAGGTAGTTTTCCGTCGGAGAGAGACGCTACAAGAAACTCTCCTTGATAGACTTTAATCTTGCCCGGACGTTCGACCTGAACGAAAAGTGCCTTGGGATGATCGTACTCATATTGAAGACCTATTCGCGCACGTCCCCATGATGTGCCTAGGTCAACCAACCCGGTAATCTGCCAATCACGATTGTCCCATTCAACTAGAACAGCTGATTTCTTGAAATCTACTGATGGAGCTATGCGTCTTAGCTCATCGATCGAAAGAGGACGAGGATGAGTTAGCTTCCAAGTATTTCCGGCCCGCCCCTCTTCTGGGGTTTCTTTGGGCACAGCAAGAAGATTGAACTGAGGGTATCGCGCTTCCTCGGGTGCTGCTGCAGTCAAATATGCGACCTCAAATAATTGGCGGAGGAGGCCGGCCGACGGGAGAGGCGGCGTCACATAGTCGCCGGCAACCATGTTCGACCAGCGATCAACGACTTTTTTTGCGAGGTCTTTGGGAAAGGCGTTCAAGGCTATAGCGCGCTGATCCTGATTGGATAGGAAGGCATAGCTATCAGGAAAAACACTGTTCTTACAACCTTCACGACCCCGCCATTTATCGGCTCTATCCCACGATGGCCATGAGCCGGAGCAAGGCAACCGGCTGAGTGTGCCGGCATGACGGGCTCCCTCACCCCACGACCGTCGCCAGCAGTGACAGCAGCAGCACCGATGCCATGAGCTGCAGCGACGTCGCCGACTTGGCACGCCAGCGGGCGATCTTTCCGGAGAATGACAGGCTCGCGTCGGGGAATCGCGCTTCGTAGCCGTTCTTGAAATACCTCGGAAAAAGCCGCCCGCTCGAGACGACGAGGATGCCGTAGAGGACACAATCGTGATGGCGTGACTGCCGCTGTGGTCATCTCCCGGGAGCTTCACTATCAGCAAAGCCGCGGCGAAGATCGGGAAACTCTGAAGGATTGTGGTGAGCGCCAAGCCTTCGAGGCAGTTGAGGGGGCCGGATTTCGGAAGGGCTGCCCCCTCACCCCACGCTCGCCGTCACCACCGCCATCACCGACAGCAGCAGCACGATGGTGACGAGCTGGAGCGAGGCGACCGGCTGGGTGCGCCAGGCGGTGATCTTGTCGGACAGCGACAGATGGGCCTCGAAGAACTTCGGCTCATAGACGGTCTTGAAGAAGACGGGGAAGCTCGGCCCGAGGGCTACCGCGATCAGGGCGTGGGTCAACGAGGCGACGGCGACGAAGATGGCGACGCCGGGATCGCCGGAGAGGTCGTGGTCGCCGCAGAGCTTGAGCAGGAAGGCGGCGGCGGCGAAGGTCGGGAAGCTCTGCAGGGTCGCGGTCAGCGCGAGGCCTTCGAGCGCGTTGTGCAGGCGGGACTTTCTGGCGGTGGCGATGGCGGCCATGGCACGTCTCCCTGATGACATGGCAATGACGTTAGGCGGGACGTCGAAGCGGTGATGTGAGATGGGTCACGCGGCCCCTTCACCTCGCCCCGCGCTTGTCAGCCCAAGCTTGGCGGGTGCGGGTGGTCGCCGGTCCATGCGTGAGCTCCGGCATTGCGCGTTCGTCCATGCGCGCCTGCGCGCCACGCGGCTGACTGCAACGGGGAACCGGGCGACGAAGCTCCGGCTCAACCGGCAATTGCACACCATGAACCTGGCATTGCACTCGCGCGTCATACCGGTTGGAACATCCCGGTGATCGTCCGGATTGCCGGTGCGTGAGCCCACGCGTTAGCCTTGCGTAACGCACAATACCAACAAGGACGGGCGGAATGACGGTCGAGAAGCTGAATCGCCAGCGCGTCGTGCAACTGCTCGATGCTTTCGCGCGCGGCGATCTCGAAGCCGCGCTGGCGTGCTGCACCGACGACGTCGACTTCCTGACCCACGCGCCCATCGACGTCCTGCCGCACATGGTGCCGCGCCACGGCAAGGCGGAGTTGCGCGAACTTTGGCAGACGATCTGGTCGCGCTATTCGGAAGTCCGCTACAAGGCGCCCGTCATCGTCGCCGAGGGCGACGAGGTCGCGACCTACATACAGACCTATTTCAGGAAACGCAGCAACGGCCGGGTCGTGCAGTTCGACATGGCGGTGTTCTACAGCTTCCGCGGCGGGCTGGTGGCGCAGATCCGCGAGATCATCGATTCCTACGATCTGGTGCAGCAGGTGCTGGAACGCGAGATCGGACCGTTGATCATGGGGGCGGGGCTGGACGGGTAGCCCGCCGTCTCGATGGGAACCCGCGCCGGCCAAAACCGGGAAAATACGGGGTTCTGTTGCAATTCTCACAAATTGCGCGCAATTGTGCATTGCGAAAACGTGAATTGCGTTTTGGCCGAAACCCCCTATTTTGTTCGTATACAAACGAGTTGAGCCTCGGCACCTGACTGTGCATGGGGTTGTTTTCCGTTTCTTTCGCAAGCCAGCTTCAGGACTGCCCAAAATGACAGAGCACAGCCTCTGGCGTTTCTCGCGCGCGTTGCACCGCGCGATCAACGACAGGCATTTCGCTGATATCGAGGCCCTGATCGACGAGGACGTCGAATGGGCGCTCTACGGCCCGATCGACATGTTTCCGTTCCTCGGCGCGCGCCAGGGCAAGGACGCCGTGCTCGAGGTCATCCGACAGCTCGCCGACAATTTCCAGGTCCGCCGCTTCGACCGCGAGAGCATCATGCTCGGCGTCGATTCCGCGGCCTCGATGGTGCGCTATTCGCTGACGGCACTGGATTCGAACAAGCCGATCAGCTTGCGGGTCGCGCAGTTCGCCCAGTTCAGGGCGGGCAAGCTCGTCAGCATGCGCGTCCTGATCGACACGTTCGACCTGGTCGAGCAGGCACTCGGCCGCGCCATTCATCTGCCGAAGATGACCAGCGTCGGCTAACGCATGATCCGGACCCGAAGGGTCCGAAAAGATCATGCGAACAACAACCTGAAGCGCGATCATCGCGCTTCAGGGGGGACGCCAACGGGCCCCGTCGTTCGGGACCGATGACGATGCCGGCCGCGACGTCCTGGCCTCCAGCCCCGCCGGATGCCGTCGCGTCACAAGATCGTCATCGGGCGCGCGCCTTGCGCGCGGCCCGTTGGTTCGCCGCCTCGAAGACCCGCCACAATTTCGCAACGATGCATCAGCATTTTCAGCGCGGAATGGCGCATGGTCTTTGCTGACGGCCGATATATATTATCGGAAAGCATGCGCTGGGGCTTGCGGGCAGGACGATGGAATTCTCGACAGGGTTTGGCTGGACAAGGCTGCCGATGCTGGCGGCCGCGTTCGTTTTGGGCTCGGTGCTGACGGTCTCGGCGCAGATCATTCCGCCCTTCTCCTCCCCAGCAGCCGCGCCTGATGACGAGGCCGAGATCCAGGCCGTGGCGGAGGCCCCCGACGTCAACGACCCGGACGTGCTCAAAGGCATCGACGTCGACAAGCTCGACTGGAGTCAGCTCGCGGTCGACGCCGGCACCGGCATTGATCCGATGGCCGCCAGGAAGCGCGCCCAGTCCGCCGCCAAGGACGGACTGGACTGGTCGTCGAACGCCAATGCAAACGGCTCCTCGGCGGTGACGGTCAAGCAGTCCGTATTCTCGTTCTGGGATACGAGGATCGGCGCCGACATGACGGTGACCAGCGAGCCGCGAACGATGTCCGAGCTGCTGGCGCAGAAGGCCACCAATGGCGGCAACCTGCCGCAATCCTCCGGCAGCGCCTGGGCGGCGGCGACAGCGCCCGGCGCGGGCTCGATCTGGGACAAGACCGCGGTGGAAGCCCGCGTCGATCCCGGCGCGGAGCAGAGCAAGATCGGGGCGTCGCTGATCAAATCGGTGCCGCTGTCGGGCGACACCTCTCTGACGCTCCAGAACGGCTACAGCGTCAATCAGCAGGGCACCACCGCCGTGCCCGGCATCGGCGGCCACATCACCACGCGCAATTACGAGACCGACCAGTCCGCCAAGGTCACCCTCGGCGACACCGGCACCAGCATCACCGCCGGCCAGACGCTGTCGACCACCGACGACAAATGGCTGCGCAAGGTCGGCGCCGAGCAAAAGCTGTTCGACAACGTCACCGTCTCCGGCTCGGTCGGCGAAACCTCGCAAGGCGCGATCAACAAGAGCCTGACGGCCGGCTTCAAGAAGAGCTGGTAGGGCGAACCCCGCTCTATCTCCTCATCCGGAGGACGCTCCGAAGGAGCGTGTCCCGAAGGAAAGAGCCCTGCTGCGGGAGCCGGGCCGTTCATGGCTCGAGACGCGCGAAGGGCGCGCTCCTCACCATGAGGAGATATAGAGGCTCGTCGCCGCCGCATTCACACTCTCCTAACCATGCGCCACGGCAAAACCCCCGAATGGTCCGCCCTTGCCGCATCTCGGCCCATTTGCGGTCAAAATCGGACGCCCTGATAGGGAAGCCTCACAGACGTCGTCGTGCGGGGGACACTCGCGCTGCGCTCAACGCGAACAGGGGAACAACGATGAACGCCATGCGTCCCGAAAAGATCGAAGCCACCGAGACCGAGACGGTCGACACCAACCTCGCCGCCGTGACGGAAGTCGAAGCCGGCATCCGCGATTTCGTCCGCAACGATATCGCTTATCTGCGTCGTCCGGCTGCCACCACCACCGCCGACGCGCCCCCGCTCGACCCGAGCGCGGAAGCCACGGTCACCAACGTCAACTCGCTGATCCAGCGCGTCGCCGGCACCTCGCTCGCCGAGATCGAGAACCTGATCTCCGAGCTTGAGAGCCTGCGCGACCTGCTCCACGCCGAAGGCCAGCGCGTCCAGCGCGAGATCTCCGGCTATGCCCAGCTCAGCCAGGCCGCGATGAAGTCGACCCGCATGATCGCCGACAACGTCGCGCAGTGGAAGCGCGCCGCCGACGGCCTGCGCAACAGCTGATCGCTCGACGAAAGCATCACCGAACCGCCGCGTTCCCGAAAGGGAGCGCGGCGGTTTTGATTCTGGGGAGTGCTGCGATGGATGCACTCGCTCCTCAGCAATGGTGTCATCGCCCGACTTGATCGGGCGATCCAGTATTCCAGAGACAGCAAAGCAAGGCCCGAGACGCCGCGGCGTACTGGATGCCCCGGTCAAGCCGGGGCATGACAGCGGAGGGTGTCGGAGCACGGGCGACTACATCGCGGCTGTGGACATGCGTTCACATCGTCAACGCGGCCACCACCCGTGCGCCTTTGAACCCTCACCCTCTTCCCGGCGACCAATGCCAAGCGCCCGTGGCCTGTTCGGCCGGGCCTGGGGACATTTTCACATGCAAAGCATTCGGCCCGACACCACGGACCCGATACCGCTGCGGCCCGCGCCGAATCAAATCGGCACGATCATGCTTCGCTTTGTCGGGCTGCTGACGGTTGCGATCGCCATCCTGGCGTTCGTCTATAGCCGCTGAGGTGCGGCCGGAGGCCGGCCGCGAAAATTAACGAACTCTTACCGGCTCGCGTCGACGGTCGAGGCTTCCAGGGTGTAGGCGCCATCGGCATAGCCCTTCACCACCATGCCGGCGACCAGCATCACTGCCAGCGTCGCGGTCGCGAAGATGAATCCAACAAACTTGAGTGCGCCGCGATCTGCCATGGTCCTCGTCCCCTGTCTCTGCCCATTCGTTTCAAATAGACAGCGACAGGTTCATAATTAGTTAGCAACTCGATGGTTCCGCCAAACTGCTTCGCGCTAACCATGTTGCGCAGGCTTATGGCAGCCGTCCCAAAACGCGTCCATAGCGCGCGGGCAACACTCGCGCACATTTGGGACCGTTCATCCTGGAACAGATCTAACCGGCCTCCACGCGCGTCGGCACGAAGGCGCTGGCAGTGATGGAGTAGACGTCCTCGCCGCGCTGATTGGTGCCGGTGGTGCGGGCGGTCAGGATGCCCCAGCCGGGACGCGAGGCGGAGGTGCGCTTGTCGATGACGACATTGACGTAAGAGACAACATCGCCAGCGAGCACCGGCCTGATCCAGCGCAGGTCGCGAAATCCCGGCGACGGGCCCCACACCGCAACCACCTCGCCGCGCGCCGCGGCCTCGCGCGCCAGACGCTGGCCGTCGGCGACTAGCAGGCTCATGCAGGCCGAGCCGACATGCCAGCCCGAGGCGGCGAGCCCGCCGAACAGCGAGTTCTTGCCCTCCTCCTCGTCGAGATGAAAACGCTGCGGATCGAACCTGGCGGCGAAATTCTTGATCGACTGCGCCGTGAACGTGTAGGCGCCGATCTCGCGGCGCTGACCGATCTCGATGTCCTCGAAGAACCGCATCAGGCCGTCCCCTCGCGCCGCTTGATCAGGATCGGTGAGGTCATCTCGGCGAGCGCCTGCCCCGCCGCGTTGCGCGCGGTGCATTTGAACGTGACGATGCCGAGCTCGGGCCGGCTCTTCGAGGTACGCGCTTCCAGCACATCGACATCGAGTGTCAAGTCGTCACCCGGCCTGAGCGGCGACAGCCAGCGGACCTCATCCACACCGGGAGACCCTAGCGATGCGGCTCGGGTGATGAAGCCGTCGGCCATCATCCGCATCATCAGCGAGCAGAGGTGCCAGCCCGAGCCGGACAGGCCGCGCAGCATGCTTTTGGCTGCGGCCTCCTCGTCCAGATGCATGGGCTGCGGATCGAACTCGGCGGCGAAGGCCAAAATCTCGTCGCGGGTGACATGGCGCGGGCCGAATGTGCCGAACCGGCCGGGCGGGAAATCTTCGAAGGTCAGGGTCATCTCGGGAAAGCTTTGCGGGAATGACAGATTGTGGCCGCACTTTGCGGCAATCTCAACCCGCCGGCCCGCATGGCTCGTGCTACATACGGGGTGGCGGCGGCCTTGAGTCGGACCAATCGAGGGCCAGGACCCGATTACTAAGGCCGCTTTGCGGGCCCGATTTGCCCTGGGGAGAGCAATGTTTTCATTCAGCGACCTTTTCCAATGGGACCGCTTCATCACGCCGACGATCATCAAGACCTTCTATTGGCTGGTGATCGCGCTGATCTGCCTGTTCGGCCTCTCCGGCATCTTCTCAGGGCTCGCTGCAATGGCGATCAGCCCGTTCGGCGGCTTCCTGATGCTGCTGTCGTCGATCGCCAGCGTCGTCGTCGGTATCGTGTTCTCGCGCATCGTCGCGGAGCTGATCCTGATCGTGTTCCGCATCAACGAGCATCTCGGCGCGATCCGGGACCAGGGCGGGGGGATGCGCTAGCCCGTCATTCCGGGGCGCCTCGAAGAGGCCAACCCGGAATCCATTCATCCATTGGTTCTGACGCCCGATGGATTCCGGGTTCGCGCTTCGCGCGCCCCGGAATGACAAGCCTTACGTATTGAACCGGAAATGCATCACGTCGCCGTCGGCGACGACGTATTCCTTGCCTTCGAGCCTGAGCTTGCCGGCATCGCGTGCGCCGGCTTCGCCGCCCAGCGCAACATAGTCCTCATACGCGATGGTCTCGGCGCGGATGAAGCCCTTTTCGAAATCGGTGTGGATCACGCCGGCCGCGCCCGGCGCCTTGGTGCCGCGATAGATGGTCCAGGCGCGCGCTTCCTTCGGACCGACGGTGAAGTAGGTGATGAGGTCGAGCAGCGTGTAGCCGGCGCGGATCAGGCGGTCGAGGCCGGCCTCCTCCAGGCCCAGCGTCTCCAGGAAGTCGGCGCGCTCTTCGCGTGAGATGGTCGCGATCTCGGATTCGATCTTGGCGGAGATGACGACGGCGACGGCGCCTTCCTTGGCGGCCTGCTCTTCAACGGCCTTGGAGAACGCATTGCCCGTTGCGGCCGAGCCTTCCTCGACGTTGCAGACGTAGAGCACCGGCTTGGACGACAGCAAGCCCAGCATCCCGAAGGCGCGCTCCTCCTCGGCTTTGCGCTCGACGAGGCGCGCGGGCTTGCCCTCGCGCAGCAGCACCAGGGTGCGGTTGACGAGGTCGAGCTGCTCCTTGGCGTCCTTGTCGTTGCCCTTGGCCTTCTTGGTGAGGTTGTCGACCCGCTTCTCGAGGCTGTCGAGGTCGGCGAGCATCAGCTCGGTCTCGATGGTCTCGATGTCGGCGAGCGGGGCGATCTTGCCCTCGACATGGGTGATGTCGGAATCCTCGAAGCAGCGCACCACATGCGCGATGGCGTCGACCTCGCGGATGTTGGCCAGAAACTGATTGCCGAGGCCTTCGCCCTTGGAAGCGCCGCGGACGAGGCCCGCGATGTCGACGAAGGTCAGCCGGGTCGGGATGATCTGTCCCGACTTGGCGATCGCCGCAAGCTTGTCGAGCCTGGGATCGGGCACGGCGACCTCGCCGACATTCGGCTCGATGGTGCAGAACGGATAATTCGCGGCCTGCGCCGCGGCCGTCTCGGTCAGCGCATTGAACAAGGTCGACTTGCCTACATTGGGCAACCCGACGATCCCGCATTTAAATCCCACGAGCGCTATTCCTTACCGTTCTCGTCCTTGGTCAAAAATCCCTTCGCCTGCATGGCAAGATGGACCCTGTTGGCGAAGGTCGCGTCCGTGCCCTTGGCAACCAGGCCTGCGTGCTCGGCCACCGCCTCGCACAGCGTCGCCACCCAGTCGTTGTCGGCCTTGGCGAAGTCCGACAGCACGTGGCCGTGCACCAGTTCCTTGACGCCGGGATGACCGATGCCGAGACGAACCCGGCGATAGTCATTGCCTATATGCGCCGAGATCGAACGCAGGCCGTTGTGTCCGGCAATGCCGCCGCCGATCTTCACCCGCACCTTGCCCGGCGGCAGTTCGAGCTCGTCGTGGAACACGGTGACATCGCCAGGAGCGATCTTGAAGAAGCCCGCCGCCTCCTGAACGCTGCGGCCGGAATCGTTCATGTAGGTCGTCGGCTTGAGCAGGATCACGCGCTCAGGTCCAAGCGTGCCTTCCGAGGTCTCGCCCTGAAAACGACGGCGCCATGGTGCGAAACCATGACGCCGCGCGATTTCGTCGACGGCCATGAAGCCGATATTGTGCCGGTTGCGTGCGTATTTCGCGCCGGGATTGCCGAGCCCAACAAAGAGTCGCATGACGCAGCGCGCCCCTCGCTCGGCGCGCGATCAAGGACCGCGCGCCAGCTCTTTGAGAGATTACTTCTTCTTGTCGCCGCCGGCGGGAGCCTTGGCAGCAGCGGCCGGAGCCGCAGCGGCCGGAGCCGCAGCGCCAGCCGCCGGAGCTGCCGCGGCAGCGCCAGGAGCTGCAGCCGCAGCCGCGGCCTTCTGCTCCTCGGCGTAGCCTGACGGCGGCACGATGGTGACGAGGGTCGCGTCCTCGCGGGTCAGCGCCTTCACGCCGGCCGGCAGCTTGACGTCGGACAGATGCAGCGAGTGACCGATTTCGAGCGAGCCGACATCGGCCTCGATGAATTGCGGGATGCTCTCGACGCCGCATTCGAGCTCGATCGCGTGGGCGACGATGTTGACGGTGCCGCCGCGCTTCACGCCCGGGGACGTTTCCGACTTCACCACGTGCAAGGGCACGCTGATGCGGATGGTGGCGCCTTCGCCGAGCCGCATGAAGTCGACATGGATCGGGAAGTCCTTGACCGGATCGAGGTGATAGTCGCGCGGAATCACGCGGTGCTTCTTGCCCTCGAGATCGATGTCGACCAGCGTGGTCAGGAACCGGCCGGCGAGGATGCGCTGGCGCAGTTCGCGATCTTCGATCGAGATCGTGACGGGGGGCTGGTTGTTGCCATAGATCACTCCGGGCACGCGCCCGGCGCGACGCTCAGCCCGGGCGGCCCCCTTGCCGCTCTTCGGACGTGCGGTCGCCTTCAATTCCTTGACGGTCGTCGCCATGTCGTTAAGTCCTTGTTTTTGCAAATGTTAATGGGCCGCAACGCGGCCCATGGCATACGCCGCAGCAAGCCTCCAGGGGTGCGGGGGCCGCGGACGTGGCGGGCTTTTACCCGGAAGATGCGGAAATGACAAGGAAATGCAGGGATTTTTTGCGGTGGTAAGGGTCGTTCGGTATCCATCGTTCCGGGGCGATGCGGAGCATCGAACCCGGAACCCAGAGATTGGTGCGCAATTGCGCACCATGGTTCGCGACTTCGTCGCGCCCCGGAATGACGCCGAGAGGTCTTACCCGCCGAGCTTGGCTTCCAGCGCCGCGATGCGCGCCTTCAGCGCCTCGTTCTCCTCACGCGCCAGGCGCGCCATGTCCTTGACCGCCTCAAACTCCTCACGCTTGACCAGGTCCATGTCGCGCAGGAATTTTTCGGCCTGGGTGCGCATCACCGTGTCGAACTCGCGCTTGACGCCCTGGGCGGCACCGGCGGCGTCGTTCATCAGGCGGCCGATCTCGTCGAAAAACCGGTTGTTGGTCTGGGTCATGTCGGTCTCCTGGCGGGCTTCCGATAAGCTTTGCGAGAACTCGCGAGGAGACAATGGCAATCCGATCAAACCGGTTCAAGTGCCGACCGGCGGTATCCTTGTCATGCCCCGGTTTCCTTGCAATCGTGTTCAACGTCCCTGCATAACAAGAATCAGACGGCGTCCGCTGGTGCTCCTTCGCCGCAATCTCGCTCAGACATAGAAGGCGCGATGCCCTTTCTGCTCATCGACTTCCCGGCCTTCAAGCCGATCGCGCTCGAGATCGGCCCGTTCGCGATCCGCTGGTATGCGCTGGCCTATATCTGCGGCATCGTATTCGGCTGGCTCTATGCGCGCTCGCTGCTGAAGAACCCGCGTCTGTGGGGCGGGCCCGCGCCGATCTCGCTGGTGCAGATCGACGACTTCATCCTGTGGGTCACGCTCGGCATCATCCTCGGCGGCCGCACCGGCTACGTGCTGTTCTACAATCTGCCCTTCTTCATCGATCATCCCGCCGCGATCTTCAGATTGTGGGAGGGCGGCATGTCCTTCCACGGCGGCTTCCTCGGCTGCGTCGTCGCGGTGATGGCATTTGCCTATCGCAACGGCATCTCGATCCTGTCGCTTGGTGACATCACCACCGCGGTCGCCCCGGTCGGGCTGCTGCTCGGGCGCATCGCCAATTTCATCAACGGCGAATTGTGGGGTCGCGCCACCGATGCCAGCCTGCCCTGGGCGATGATCTTCCCCAACGATCCCACGCAGCTGCCGCGTCATCCGAGCCAGCTCTACCAGGCCGGTATGGAGGGCATCCTGCTGTTCACGGTGCTCGCAATCATGATCCGCTTCGGTGCCCTGAGGCGGCCCGGGATGATCCTCGGCGCCTTCATCCTGATCTATGGTCTGGCCCGGATCGCCGGCGAATTTTTCCGCGAGCCGGACGCGCAGCTCGGCTTCCTCTGGGGCGGATTAACCATGGGCATGCTGTTGTCGATCCCGATGCTTATCGTCGGCCTCATACTTATTGTATGGGCTGTCAGGCGCGGTGCTCCGAAGCCCATCGAGGCCGTTCGTTAATTCATTTCGAGAAAGTACGCCGTGACCGACCAGCCGCTACTCGACGAGATCAAGGCGCTGATCAAATCCTCCGGCCCCATGCCGGTCTGGCGGTACATGGAACTGTGCCTGATGCACCCGCGCCATGGCTATTACGTCTCGCGCGATCCGCTCGGGCGTGAGGGCGACTTCACCACTGCGCCCGAGGTCAGCCAGATGTTCGGCGAGCTTTTGGGACTATGGTCCGCCTCGGTGTGGAAGCAGATGGGCTCGCCGCAATTCTTGCGGCTGATCGAGCTCGGGCCCGGCCGCGGCACCATGATGGCGGACGCGCTGCGCGCGCTCCGGGTGCTCCCGCCACTGTACCAGGCACTTCATATCCACATGGTCGAGGTCAATCCCGTCTTGCGAGAACGGCAAGGCGCGACGCTGTCCGCCGTGCGCAACATCGACTGGCATGACAGCATCGACGACGTGCCCGATGGTCCCAGCATCATCCTCGCCAACGAATATTTCGACGTGCTGCCGATCCACCAGATGGTGAGGCTCGAGAACGGCTGGCACGAGCGCGTGATCGAGATCGATCCCAACGGCAAGCTTCAATTCGGCGCCGCGCCCGAGCCGACGCCACGCTTCGACGTGCTGCTGCCTCCCTTGGTGCGCGCAGCACCCGTCGGCGCCGTGTTCGAATGGCGGCCCGACAGCGAGATGATGAAGCTCGCCACGCGCGTGCGCGACCAGGACGGCGCGGCGCTGATCATCGACTACGGCCATCTGCGCAGCGATGCCGGCGATACGTTTCAGGCGATTGCACGCCACACCTTCGCCGATCCCCTGAAGGCGCCGGGTCAGGCCGACGTCACCGCCCATGTCGACTTCCAGGCGCTGGCGCGTGCGGCCGAGGATGTCGGCGCACGCGTGCACGGGCCGGTGACGCAAGGCGACTTCCTCAAGCGGATCGGCATCGATACAAGGGCCGCCGCCCTGATGCAGAAGGCAACGCCGGAAGTGGCCACCGACATTTCGATCGCCCTCAAGCGGCTGACGGACACCGGGCGCAGCGGCATGGGCTCGATGTTCAAGGTGCTCGGCATCTCCGAGCCACGGCTGACGGGCCTTGCCGGCCTCAGCGACCTCGAACAGGCCGGAGAAGCCTCATGACGCTCGTTTCGCCGCTGCTGTCGGCGGTGCCCGGCCTGCGCCATGCCTTCTTCACCCGCGAAGGCGGCGTCTCCGGCGGCATCTATGCCGCGCTGAACGGCGGGCTCGGCTCCAGCGACGATCAGGCCCTGGTCGCGGAGAACCGCCGCCGCATGGCCGAGCATGTCGGCGTCGCGCCGGAACGCTTCCTCAGCCTGCACCAGATCCACTCGCCCGACGTGCTCGTCGCCGAGGCCCCCTGGCCGAGTGGACCGCGACCGAAGGGCGATGCGCTGGTGACGAAAACGCCCGGCATCGCGCTCGGCGTCTCCACCGCCGATTGCGGACCCGTGCTGTTCGTCGACCCCAACGCGCGCGTGATCGGCGGCGCGCATGCGGGGTGGAAGGGCGCGCTGACTGGCGTGCTGGAGGCAACGATCTCGGCAATGGAGAGGCTCGGCGCCACACGCGGCGGCATCATCGCCGCGATCGGCCCCTTGATCCGCCAGGAGAGCTACGAGGTCGGCAACGAGTTCGTCGCGCGCTTCATCGAAGCGGATGCGGACAACGCCATGTTCTTCATTCCGTCGGTGCGCGAGGGACACGCGATGTTCGATCTCGCCGGCTTGATCCGCAAGCGCCTGGACGCCGCCGGCATCCTGATGATCGACGATCTTGGTGTGGACACCTACGCCGACGAGCGCTTCTTCAGCTATCGCCGTTCGGTCCATCGCAAGGAGCCGGATTATGGCCGCCACGTTCACGCGATCGCGCTGGAGGGGTGAACACACGGGCAACACGCCGTCATTCCGGGGCTCGCGAAGCGAGAACCCGGAATCCATCGTGCAGCAACTCACGCCGCGAAATGGTTTCCGGGCTCGCGCCAAGTGGCGCGCCCCGGAATGACAGCGTGTTTGTGGCTCCCCCGCCCTAGACCTTAATCGATTTTAACGATATCGCTGCCCTCCATAATGAGGGACGCGTCATTCATCTTCGACCGCACGGGCTCGCGCCTGCTGGCGGTCACGCTGCTGGCGGCGGCGACCGCGCTCGGCGGCTGCGCCGGCGGCGGTGGTGCTGCCAATTCCTATGCGATGGCGTCGAGCACCGGCAGCGGCGCAACCGTTGCCTTCGAATCGATCGACGGCCCGCCGCCGCATGTTTTCGACCGCATGGTCGGCGTGCTCGACAGCGAATCCAAGCTGCGCAGCCTGTCCGTCGTCTCCCGCGAGGGCGCGGCTGCCTACCGCGTGCGCAGCTACCTCTCTGCCCAGGTGGTACGCGGCAAGACCGTGATCGCCTGGGTCTGGGACGTCTACGACGCCAACCAGCAGCGGGCGCTGCGCCTCTCCGGCGAGGAACCGACCTCCACGAAGGCTGGACGGGATGCATGGACGGCAGCCGACGATCTCGTGCTGCGGAAGATCGCCCAGGCCGGATTCAGCGGCCTTTCCAACATGATCAACGGGACGCCGGATGCGCCTGGCGCAGCTCCAGGGCTGCGGGGACCGGCAGTGGCGAGCGTCATTCCGATTGCGCCCGCGCCGGACATGCCGACCTCGGCCCTCGGCTATGCCGAGCGATAACCCCCGCTAAACCACGGCCTCAAGTCGCGGCCAAGCCGTTGGCCCGACTCAGGATTTTCGAAGGGAAAACGTAGCATCCCGGGTTGCCATTGCAGCCCCCGGCCTGATATTTCCTCGCCCGTTGTAACCGTGCTTCCAGTGGGATCTGAGATGTTGAACGTCGTATCCAGCAAAGCGCGGGAGGAAGCGTCCATGTCGGCCAAAAACGGCTCCATCAAGCTCGTCGCCGGCAACTCCAACCCGGCCCTCGCCCAGGCGATCGCGCAAGGCCTCGACCTGCCGCTGACCAAGGCGGTGGTGCGGCGCTTCGCCGACATGGAGATCTTTGTCGAGATCCAGGAGAACGTCCGCGGCTCGGATGCCTTCGTCATCCAGTCGACCTCGTATCCCGCGAACGATCACCTGATGGAGCTGCTGATCATCACCGACGCGCTGCGCCGCTCCTCGGCACGCCGCATCACCGCGGTGCTGCCCTATTTCGGCTATGCGCGGCAGGACCGCAAATCGGGCTCGCGCACGCCGATCTCGGCCAAGCTCGTCGCCAATCTGATCACGCAGGCCGGCGTCGACCGCGTCATGACGCTCGACCTGCATGCCGGCCAGATCCAGGGCTTCTTCGACATCCCGACCGACAATCTCTACGCCGCGCCGCTGATGGTGCGCGACATCAAGGACAAGTTCGACCTCTCCAAGACGATGGTGATCTCGCCCGACGTCGGCGGCGTGGCCCGCGCGCGCGGCCTTGCCAAGCGCATCAACACCCCGCTCGCGATCGTCGACAAGCGCCGCGAACGGGCGGGCGAGTCCGAGGTCATGAACGTGATCGGCGACGTCGCCGGCTATACCTGCATCCTGATCGACGACATCGTTGACTCCGGCGGCACGCTGGTGAACGCGGCCGACGCGCTGCTCGCCAAGGGCGCCAAGGAGGTCTACGCCTACATCACACACGGCGTGCTCTCCGGCGGCGCGGCCGCCCGCATCACCAACTCCAAGCTGAAGGAGCTCGTGATCACCGACTCGATCCTGCCAACCGAGGCGGTGACCAAGGCGCCGAACATTCGCACCCTGCCGATCGCCAGCCTGATCTCGGACGCGATCGCGCGCACGGCCGCCGAAGAGTCGGTGTCCAGCCTTTTCGACTGATTGTTCTGACAGCCGTCATTCCGGTTTGCCTCAGAGAGGTGAGCCGGAAAACCCATCTGCAATCCTGTAGATCGATCAATTCCGGGCGCGTTCTACGCACGTCCCGGAATGACGGCCCGTCTACCTCTCGCCCCGTCCCGCCATACTGACCGCGCGGGTTGTTGCGGGCGGCGGCCCGTGACATCATCGGATGCCGAGTCATCGCCGCCCTCTGGATGCCTGATGCCACGCCGGAAACATGCTTGGGAAAAGCTGTCGGATGACGCGTTGCTCAAGCAACGCCTCCGCAGCCTGAATGTCAAAGTCGAAGGCACCTGGCTCGAGGACTGTGTCGGCACGCTCTATGAGGAGCTCGAAGAGCGGGGCATCCGGCTGCGGCCGCACACATGGATCTCGAGCGAGTGGTTCAGTCCGGGCGATGTCCCAGGCATCGCCATCCCCTTCTATCTCGCCCATCCGCGCCTGATGAAGCTCGAGAAGAGGATGATGTTCGACGTCGAGGGTGGGACGTGGCGCGAATGCATGGCTATCCTCCGTCACGAGGCCGGCCATGCCCTGCAACACGGCTACCAGCTGCAGCGCCGACGCCGATGGCAGCAGCTGTTCGGCCCGTCGTCGAAACACTACCCGCGCTACTATCGGCCCAACCCTGCCAGCAGACGCTACGTTCAGCATCTCCGGCTGTGGTACGCGCAGAGCCACCCGGACGAGGATTTCGCCGAGACGTTTGCAGTGTGGCTGCGGCCGCGCTCGAACTGGCGGACGCGATATGCCGGCTGGCCGGCGCTCAAGAAGCTCGAATATGTCGACGAGCTGATGGGCGAGATCGCGGGAAAGCGGCCGGAGATCACGACGCGGGAGCGCGTGGACCCGCTGAGCCGGCTGAACCAGACGCTCGAAGATCACTACAAGAAGAAGCAGGCGTTCTACGCCTTTACGCCGCCGAAGACTTACGACCGCGACCTCTCCCGGCTGTTCTCGGCTGATCCGCGCCATTACCGCTCAAAGCCGGCTTCGAGCCTGATCAGGCGCCACCGCGCCAAGATCAGGCAATTGGTCGCGCGATGGACCGGCGAGAACCAGCTCACGCTCGATGCCGTGCTCGACGACATGATTTTCCGCTGCCGCGAGCTCGACCTGCGCGCCGTCGGCCCCGAACCAAAGCTCGTTCTCGATTTCACAGTCCTCGTGACCGCCAAGACGATGCACGCGCTGTTTGGCCCGTCTCGGCGCAAATGGATCGCGCTATGAGACGCCTGCGGATTCTTGTCCTCATGCATCCGGACTTCATGCCTCCGGACTCGAGCGACGGATACAGCGCGCAGGAAATCAACACGTGGAAAACGGAATACGACGTCGTGAGCACTCTGCGCGCGGCCGGCCACGAGGTTCGCGCCCTCGGCGCACAGGACGAGATCAAGCCGGTGCGCGAGGCGATCGAGGAGTTCAAGCCGCACGTGGTGTTCACGTTGCTGGAGGAATTCCACAACAACGTCGCCTATGACCAGCACATCGCGAGCTATCTCGAGCTGATGAAGGTCGCTTATACCGGCTGCAATCCGCGCGGCTTGATCCTGGCGCGCGGCAAGGATTTGTCGAAGACGCTGGTGCATCATCGCCGGATCGCGGCGCCGGCTTTCGCCGTCTTCCCGATGCGCCGCAAGGTGAAACGTCCGACACGTCTTGCGCTGCCGCTGATCGTCAAGAGCCTGAACATGGACGGCTCGTTCGGCATCTCTCAGGCCTCGATCGTCGATACCGACGAGAAGCTCGCCGAACGCGTCGCCTTCATCCACGAGCGGGTCGAATCCGCAGCCATCGCCGAGCAGTTCATCGAGGGGCGAGAGCTCTATGTCGGCGTGCTCGGCAACAACCGGTTGCGCGTCTTGCCGGTTTGGGAACTGAAATTCGGCACCATGGGCGGGCGCAGGTCACGACACATCGCCACCGAGAAAGCCAAGCACGACACCGATTATCAGGAGAAGGTCGGCATCGTCGACGGGCCGGCGAAGGACCTCGCGCCCGAAGTCACCGCACGCATCCAGCGCGCCGCGAAGCGCATCTACCGGGCGCTCGGCCTCGACGGCTACGCGCGCATCGATTTTCGCCTCGCTGCCGACGGCACGCCCTATTTCATCGAGGCCAATCCCAACCCCGAGATCGCGAAAAGCCAGGAATTCGCCACGGCCGCCAAGCATGCCGGCCTCGAATACCCCGACCTCCTGCACCGCATCCTGACCCTCGGGATCAGCCGGGCCAAGGCGGGTGTGTCGTTGGGCTGACGACAGCAAGCGGCGCCGCAGGATCGACGTCGCGCCTGCTCTACGCAAAGGATCGTCATTCCGGGGTGGCGCGTCAGCGCCGGCCCCGGAATCCATGTCGTAGCCATCCGTGTCGATGGATTCCGGGCTCGCGCTCCGCGCGTCCCGGAATGACCAAGCCTACCCTACGATTCCCGCCGCGACCTGGCCGCGCAGGCGCTCCAGGCCAAGCAAGGTCTCAGCACAGGCGGCGGCGACCTCGACGCCCTTGATGGCGAAATGCTTGCGGAAGAAGTCGTAATGCACCTCGGTTTCGTGGAATTGCTGCGGCGTCAGGACCGCCGAGAACACCGGCACCTCGGTGCGGAGTTGGACGTCCATCAGCGCCTTGATCACGGTGTCGGCGACGAACTCGTGGCGGTAGATGCCACCGTCGACGACGAGGCCCGCCGCGACAATCGCGGTGTAGCGCCGCGTCTTGGCGAGGACCTGCGCGTGCAGCGGGATCTCGAACGAGCCCGGCACCTCGAACACGTCGACATGGGTGAGGTGCCGCGCCTCGGCCTCCTTGATGAAGGCGATGCGGGCTTCCTCGACCACGTCGCGGTGCCAGCAGGCCTGCACGAAGGCGACCCGCTGCGGCTTTGCGAAGCGAGGATGCTCGGTTGCGGGTCCTTGCGGAACCGGCGGTTGGACGACTTCGGACGTTTCGGCTTGGGGATCTTGCAACATCTGATTCATGGCTTTCCTCGTTTAAGGACCAGAATCAGGGCACACGGAACGACAAACAGCCGCATCTTGCGATGCGTCTGCCACCGACCGTTCTCTTTCATCCGGACTTTAACCGTCGGCTTCGGAGTTGCACCGAATCTGCTGACCCTTCCCTTCGGGATAACCCTCGCGGAAGGCGCTCGCGGGCTTAGGCCTTTCGGCCCTTACCGCCGGTGGGGACTTTCACCCCGCCCTGAGAACATCGGCCGTTCGGGATGAACGGCCTACCGGGAAATATGCAGCTCTCGCGCGGTCGCGGCAAGCGCGTTCCGCATGGGCAAATCGCATGGTCCCATGCCAGCGCCGTGGGAGCGGCCCTCGCGGCACGGAATTAACGATTGGCGCCCTCCCCTTGGATCCGATTCCGGTTTGTTCTCCTCCATCCGGATTGGGGACTCCCGGCGTTAAGAATTGTGGCAGAGATGAGCTGTGGACGAACGAGTCATGGCTTGTGGACGGACTCGGGACCCCGTTGCGCAGATTCCGCAAATCACATCACTTGATCCGCGACAGGCCCGCGCTGATCCAAGGGATCGCAAGTGCGACCCTGGGATCGCAAGAGCGACCCTGAGGGGAGCGCAACAGCAATCCCAGGGATCGCCGCAGCGACGTTAGGGAGCGCGCGCCGGACCAACCGCGTGCGTATCAAAGACAACAAGAAGGCAAGAGGTCGAGACGGCATGTCCCTGCTCGAAGGCACTATCGATTCCAAAAGCCATCCGCTCGCGGTGGTCGAGGATATCGCTGCCAGCAACAACTGGCCGTTCGAACGCTCCGGCGAAGACGAACTCACGATTGTCTCGAAGGGACAATGGACCGACTACCAGCTCTCCTTCACCTGGATGGGCGAGATCGAGGCGCTGCATCTGGCTTGCGCGTTCGACATGAAGATTCCAGTCGCGCGGCGCGGCGAGGTGCAGCGGCTCGTCGCCGCCGTGAACGAGCAATTGTGGGTCGGCCATTTCGATCTGTGGACCTCCACCGGCATGGTCATGCACCGCCAGGCGCTGGTGCTGCCGGGCGGCCTCACGGCCTCGACCGGACAGTGCGAAGCCATGCTCGCCGGCGCCATCCACGCCTGCGAACGTTACTTCCCGGCGTTCCAGTTCGTGGTGTGGGCCGGCAAGACCACGACCGAGGCGATGGACGCGGCGATGTTCGATACAGTGGGAGAGGCGTAAGGTCGCGCCCTCTCTCCACTGCCGTCCCGGACGAGCGCAGCGAAGATCCGGGATCCATACCGCGTGATTCATCTTGTGGCACGCGGCTTGTTGCCAACACCGCCATCCACTAGAACCGCCTGTGGTAACGCGACGAGCAAGCGCTCGCGCGGGGGTCCCCGCTTCCGCGGGGACGACACCGAGCTTGTGGCAGCAGCGATGGCAAACAACCCCCTCCAGAACATCACCGGCACCATCCTCCTCGCCGGCGCCGGCAAGATGGGCGGCGCGATGCTGACCGGGTGGCTTTCCGGCGGGCTCGACCCGCGCCGCGTCGCGGTAATCGATCCGCACATCTCACCTGAGATCACTGCGCTTGCCGCCAAGGGCCTAGCACTCAATCCGGACATGAAGACCGTCGGCCCGGTCGAGACGCTGGTCGTCGCGGTGAAGCCGCAGATGTTCCGCGAGGCCGGCGCCAAATTGAAAGCGCTCGTCTCGGACAACACCTCACTGGTTTCGATCATGGCGGGAACCACCATTGCCTCGCTCCAGGAGGTCTGTGGCGGCGCCGTGGTGCGCGCAATGCCGAACACGCCGGCCGCGATCGGCCGCGGCATCACTGTTGCAGTCGCCGCGAACAATGTCAGCGCCGCGCAGCGCGCGGTGGCCGATGCGTTGCTGCGCGCCACCGGCTCGGTCGAATGGGTCGAGGATGAAGGCCTGATGGACGCAGTGACTGCGGTGTCCGGCTCGGGCCCGGCCTATGTGTTCCTGCTCGCCGAGGAGCTCGCGCGCGCCGGCGTCGAGGCCGGACTGCCCGAGGCGCTGGCGACGAAGCTTGCGCGCGAAACCGTCGCCGGCTCCGGCGAGCTGCTGCACCAGTCGGAGCTGCCGGCCGGCACGCTGCGCCAGAACGTCACCTCGCCCGGCGGCACCACCGCCGCAGCCCTCGGCGTGCTGATGGGCGAGCCTGGCCTGCGCGATCTCATGATCCGCGCGATCGCAGCGGCGACGAAGCGGTCGAAGGAATTGGCGAAGTAGGCAGATCACAAGCGATTCGGCCTCCCGGGTGGCCGGACGCGAACCGATCCCGACTTGCTGCCGGAAGGGAGAGCGATCGTGAACCTCTACGCAAAACTTCTCGAACGACAGGCCGAGCGGCGTCCCATCAAGATCGGGTTGATCGGGGCGGGCAAGTTCGGCGCAATGTACCTGCATCAAGTTCTGCGCACGCCGGGCATCCATCTCGTCGGAATTGCCGATCTGTCCCCGTCGCGTGCCCGTGAAAACCTGAACCGGGTTGGCTGGCGTCCGGAGCAATTCGCAGCAAGCTCGCTCGAGGATGCGCTCAAGACCGGCACGACCTTCCTGACCGACGACTGGGAAGCGCTGGTGAAGTGCGAAGGCGTCGAAATGATCGCCGAGTGCACCGGCAATGCCGTGGCGGCGGTCGAGCACTGCCTTGGCGCTTTTGCTGCGGGCAAGGCGGTCATCAATGTCACGGTCGAGACCGACGCCTTCTGCGGACCGATCCTGGCGCAAAGAGCCAGGCAGGCCGGCGTGATCTATAGCCTCGCCTATGGCGATCAGCCGGCGCTCGCCTGCGACCTCGTCGATTGGGCAAGGGCTTGCGGTTTCCCGGTCGTTGCGGCCGGCCGCGGCCACAAATGGCTGCCGCATTATCGCGAGTCGACGCCCGAAACCGTCTGGGATCATTGGGGATTGACCGCCGAGCAGGCTGCGCGGGGCGGCATGAATCCAAAAATGTTCAACGCGTTCCTCGACGGCTCCAAGCCGGCGATCGAATCCGCCGCAATCGCGAACGCAACCGGGCTGCAGGCGCCCTCGCAAGGCCTTGCGTTCCCGCCGGGATCGGTCGACGACATCCCGACGCTGATGCGTCCCCGTTCCGAGGGCGGCATTTTGGAATGCAAGGGCCAGGTCGAAGTCGTGTCCTGCCTGACGGCTGAAGGCAAACCGATCCCCAACGACATCCGCAAGGGAGTCTGGGTCTGTTTCGAGGGCGACAGCGAGTACATCCGCAACTGCTTCCAGGAATACAGTGTCGTCACCGATCCCAGCGGCCGCTACATGAGCTCCTACAAGAAGTGGCATCTCATCGGTCTGGAGCTCGGAATTTCGGTCGCCTCGATCGCGCTGCGCAAGGAGGCGACGGGGGTCGCGACCACGTTCAACGCCGATGTCGTCGCGACGGCCAAGAAGGATTTGCGCGCGGGAGATTCGCTGGACGGAGAAGGTGGCTACACCGTCTTCGGCAAGCTGACGCCGGCGAGCACGTCGCTGGCCAAGGGCTATCTGCCGCTCGGGCTTGCGCACAATGTGCGATTGACGAGGCCGGTCGCAAAGGACGCGTGCATCACCTGGGCCGATGTGGCGATCGACGAGACGCTGCCCGCCGTGCGTATCCGCAAGGAGCAGGAAGCGTTCTATGCGTCGCAGGGACCGCACTAGAAGTCCGCGGGCAAGGCGCTTGCGCCTTTGCTCCCCCTACGGCACCGACTCCTGGCTACGCCCCGAGCCGCTTATTGAACATCTCGACATTGACGAGCCCGCGCGCGTGGCGGCCTTCGCCGAGCTTGCGCATGCCCTCGAACGCCTCGACCTCGAAGCGGATCACCCGCCGTTCGACTGCAACGACCCTCGCGGTGGTCCGCACCGTTGCCCCAACCAGCGCCGCGGCGAGATGACGGATGTCGACTTCGGTGCCGACGGTGACCCAGCCAGGCTGGAGCGCGACACGGATCGCATCGCCCGCCGTCATCTCCATTTCCAGGATCATCATCGGCGTCGCATAGACCATCGGCATGCCGGGCACGAAATGCCCGACCGTGCGCTCCGCCGGGACCACCAGCGTGCGCTCGGCGCTCATGCCGATCGTGATGAAATCGCGTGCGTCCATGGTGCTTGCTCAGTGTCGTCCCGGACAAGCGAAGCGCAGATCCGGGACCCATAGCCACAGGGAGTAGTTTGACGAAGACTCGGCGTTACCGGCGCGCCCACAACCACGCCCTGTGGTTATGGGTCCCCGCGTTCGCGGGGACGACACCTGGACTTGCCGAACCTGCGCTGGCTACTTCTTCGCCGCTGCCGCGCGTTCCACGAACGTCTTGCCGCCCTTCATCTTGTGGCGGAGCGGGGCTTCGTTGATCTGGATGACGACGGCATCGGCGTCGACGCCGAGATTCTTCACCAGCGCCTGGGTGATGTCGCGCATCATGCCGGCCTTCTGCTCGTCGGTGCGGCCTTCGGCCCTGCTGACGGTGATCTCAGGCATATTTCTCTCCCTACCGGCCGAACACCGGCCATTGACGGCCGCCATCAAACAAGACGTGGCTGCCCGGGACAAGCCCGGGCATGACGGCTTGGCGGAATGGCTATCCCCACTTTACGTCATGGCGGGCCAAGACCTCGCGCACCCTGGCGACGAGATCGGCTTCGCTGCAGGAGAACTGCGCCGGCCGGCTCTCGCGCCATTCCTGGTTGGAGGCGATCGCAGCGGCGGCCTTGGCGCCTTCGATCAGGTCCTTGATCTGCAGCTCGCCGCGCGCCTTCTCATCCGAGCCCTGGATGATCACGCAGGGGCTGTTGCGACGGTCGGCATATTTGAGCTGGTTGCCCATGTTCTTGGGATTGCCGAGATAGAGCTCGGCGCGGATGCCGGCGGTGCGCAGGGATGCCACCATCTTCTGATAGTCGGCGACGCGGTCGCGGTCGAACACGGTGACGACGACGGGGCCGAATTCGGGCCGCGTGTCGAGCTTGCCGAGCAGCGTCAGCGCGGCCTGCAAGCGCGACACGCCGATCGAGAAGCCGGTTGCCGGCACCGGCTCGCCACGGAAGCGCGAGACGAGACCATCGTAGCGCCCGCCGCCGCCGACTGAGCCGAAGCGCACCGGGCGGCCCTTCTCGTCCTTGGTCTCGAGCAGGAGTTCGACCTCGTAGACGGGGCCGGTGTAATATTCGAGGCCGCGCACGACGGACGGATCGATCTTGATGCGGTCCGCGCCGTAACCCGACGCCGTGACGAGCTTGGCAATCTCTTCCAGCTCGCTCACCCCAGCCTGACCGACTTCGCTCTTGGCGAGGTAAGTCTCTGCGGCGGCAATGGCCTCTTTCCAATCCTCGCGCGGCTTGGTGATGGCGAGAACGACGTCAGCTTCATCCGCGCTCAGATTGGCGCCCTTGGTGAAGTCGCCCTTGCCTTCTTCGCCGCCGTCCCACCGCCCGGGACCAAGCAGCTTGCGCACTTCGTCGGCGGAAAACTTGTCCAGCTTGTCGATCGCGCGCAGCACGGTGAGCCTGCGGGCCGCGTTCTCCTCGCCCCCGAGACCGATGGCTTCCAGCACGCCGTCGAGCACCTTGCGATTGTTCACCTTCACGACGTAGGAGCCGCGCGCAATGCCCAGCGCCTCCATCGTGTCCGCGGCCATCATGCAGATCTCGGCATCCGCCGCCGGCGTCGCCGAGCCGACCGTGTCGGCATCGAACTGCATGAACTGGCGGAAGCGGCCGGGGCCGGGCTTCTCGTTGCGGAAGACGTAGCCGACGCGGTAGCTGCGGTAGGGCAGGACCAGGGCGTCGGTGCCGTAGCGTTCGCCGACATAGCGGGCGAGCGGCGCAGTCAGATCGTAGCGCAAGCTGATCCACTGCTCGTCGTCGTCCTGGAAGGAGAACACGCCCTCGTTCGGACGGTCCTGGTCGGGCAGGAACTTGCCGAGCGCGTCGGTGTATTCCATCGCCGGCGTTTCCACGGGCTCGAAGCCGTAGAGCTCGTAGATGGCGCGGATCTTCTCGACCATCTCGCGCGTCGCCCGGATCGCTGCGGGGTCGCGATCCTCGAGCCCGCGCGGCAGGCGCGCCTTCAGTTTCTGCGGTTTTTTGGGTTTTTCGGCCATGCGCGGCGTTTACCAGCCGGGGCGCGAGGCGGCAACTGCCCTACGGCTGCTCCATCCGCGCCCGGAGCGCGTCGGCGTCGGCTTTCGGCATGGATTTGAGCAGCGGCTTGATGGTTTCGCCGCCGACGATCTTGCCGTTGCGCATGAACATCCAGTCCGAGATGTCGGCCTCGGCGAACTTGACCTCGTCGCCGGCCCGTTTGCCCGGCAGGTCGCGCGGGTCGTTGGCGAACACGCCGGAATAACTGCCGTTGGGTAGCTTCTTGATCTCGGCGATCCAGATGTGCTCCCCGCCCTTGCGGGTGGAAAAATGAGCTTTGAGGGAATGCCCCGTCTCCGACGGCTTTGGCGCGTCATAGGAGGCCCAGAAGGTGGGAAGCGAGCCACGGGCGCGCGCGATCGCGGCATTCATCTCGGGATCGCCGGTGCGGACGTCGACGATCGGCGAGCGATCCTGCGCGACGACCTCGTGCGTGGGGCCGATGGCCCAGATGCCGAAGACGGAAACGCCGGTGATTGCGGCGAGAACGACCCATTTCATGGGTTGGGAGAGCTTTGCTGCCATGGTCGCGATGTCCAGGATGACTCAATGTATCCTGACTTTGTCGCGGAGTTGTGGCGGCGCGTTCATGAAGTTAGGCGCCACCGGCGTTCCCCGGATGCTGCGCAGCGCGCCGCCTCTTGGCGGCGTGGTGCGCTGCTGATCTCGGGTCCAGCCAACTGCACTCTGGGTCCCGGCTCGCGCTTTGCGCGTCCGGGACACGAGGCCTCAAAACACCTTGCGGATCCAGTTGTGCGGATCGTTGGTGCGGCCGTACTGGATGTCGACGAGCTGCTTGCGCAGGCCCATGGCGACGGGACCGGCGGCGCCGCCGCCGATCTCGAAATCGCCGCTGACCGAACGCACCTTGCCGATCGGCGAGATCACGGCCGCCGTGCCGCAGGCGAACGCTTCCTTGAGCTTGCCGCTAGCCGCATCCTTGCGCCACTGGTCGAGCGTATACGGCTCTTCGCGCACCGTCTTGCCCGCATCCCTTGCCAGCGCGATGATGGAGTCGCGGGTGATGCCGGGCAGGATGGTGCCGAGCGGCGGCGTCGAGAGCGAGCCGTCGTCGAACACGAAGAAGACGTTCATGCCACCGAGCTCCTCGATGTAGCGGCGCTCGATCGCGTCGAGGAACACGACCTGATCGCAGCCATGCTGCATCGCTTCGGCCTGGGCGCGCAGGCTGGCGGCATAATTGCCGCCGCATTTGACGGCGCCGGTACCGCCGACCGCGGCGCGCGTGTAATTCTCCGACACCCAGATCGAAACCGGCGCAGGCCCGCCCTTGAAGTACGAGCCCACCGGCGAGGCGATCACCGCAAAAATGTATTCGGACGACGGCTTGACGCCGAGGAAGGTCTCGCTCGCGATCATGAACGGGCGCAGATACAGGCTGCCCTCGCCGCCCGGCATCCAGGCGCGGTCGATGCGCACGACCTGTTCGACCGCCTCGATGAAAACGTCCTCGGGCAGCTGCGCCATCGCCATGCGGTCGGCGGAGTCCTTGAAGCGCCGCGCATTGGCGTCGGGGCGGAACAGGTTCACGCCGCCATCGTCGCGCTTGTAGGCCTTGAGGCCCTCGAAGATCTCCTGGGCGTAGTGCAGCACCGCGCCGGCCGGATCGAGCTGGAAGTTGGCCCGCGCCTCGATCTTCGCTTCGTACCAGCCGCCCTTGGCCTGGTTGTAGCGGACGATCGCCATGTGGTCGGTGAAGACCCGGCCGAAGCCCGGGTCCACCAGCTTGGCGACACGATCCTTCTCGGGTGTCGGATTGGATGCGGGCTGGATGTCGAATGTCATGCTCATGTCCTTGGCTCCCGCTGCCGGTATCGGCGCTGTTCTGGCGCCGGCCGCCCTGTTTCGGGCCGGCTGGCTTCATTAGGTGTCTGGCTGAACCACCGCCAGCCTTGTTACGGCCGGTTTCCCGTGGCCAGCATGTCGCCGAGGACATGCTTTTGCGGAACGCGGAAGTCCAGTATGTTTTGCCGAAATGCCGCTCGACAATCGCACGGTAGACCTGCTCCGGCCGTCGTCGCCTGTCCGGCCCTTTCCGCCGTCCCTGCTTCGACGCCACCCGCCGCGAAACGATCTAAAATTTCGTGTGGGTTGACCGTTTTGTAACATTGAACCCAAGATACGTCAATATGCCTGACATAAATTTCGCGACTTCCTCTCACGACGCCGCCGAGCCCAAGCCGGCCACAGACGGTGGAGGCAATTTGCGCTGGGATATCATCGAGCTACTGTTCTTCGCCTATCGCGACTTCGTCGGCGATCCCGACCAGGAGCTGGAGGCTTTCGGCTTCGGCCGGGCACATCACCGGGTCATGCACTTCGTCTACCGCTATCCCGGCCTGAAGGTCGCTGATCTGCTCGACGTCCTGCGCATCACCAAGCAGTCGCTCGGCCGCGTGCTCAAGCAGCTGCTGGACGAGGGCTACATCGTGCAGAAGACTGGCGACAATGATCGCCGCCAGCGCCTGCTCTACGCGACGCCCAAGGGCGAAGCGCTGGTGCAGAAGCTCGCCGGGTTGCAGACCACGCGGATCACCAAGGCGCTCGCCGAGATGAGTCCGCAGGATGCCGAGACCGTCAAGCGCTTCCTGCGCGCGATGATCGATCGGGACGATCCCGACAAGGTGCTCGAGACGATCTTCGCTTCCGTCAACAACGCCAAGGAGTGACCGTGCCGCTCGCTGCCACTCTCGCCCGCCCGCCGGCGCGCCCGGCCGATGACGCACCACATCTGCTGCTCGTCGACGACGACCGCCGCATCCGCGATCTGCTCTCGCGCTTCCTCGCGGCAGAGGGCTACCGCGTCACCACCGCCGCAAGCGCCGGCGATGCACGATCGAAACTGCTGGGCCTGCATTTCGACCTGCTGATCCTCGACGTGATGATGCCCGGCGAGACCGGCTTCGATCTCGCCCGCTTCATCCGGACATCCTCCTCGGTGCCGATAGTGATGCTGACGGCACGTCATGAAGCCGAGGCCCGCATCGAGGGCCTGCAGATCGGCGCCGACGACTATGTGGCGAAACCGTTCGAGCCGCGCGAACTGGCGCTGCGTATCAACAACATCCTCAAGCGCGCCGCCCCGCCGCCGCAGGCCGCTACGATCGAGAAGATCGCTTTCGGTCCCTACATCTACCATCTCGAGCGCGGGGAGCTGCGCCAGGGCGAGGAGGTCATCCACCTCACCGACCGCGAGCGCGAGATGCTGCGCATTCTTTCGGAGACTCCGGGCGAGACCGTGCCGCGCAGCGCGCTGACCGGCAATGGCAGCGTCAATGAACGCGCCGTCGACGTGCAGATCAACCGCCTCCGGCGCAAGATCGAGACCGACCCGGCCAATCCGCTGTTTCTTCAGGCGGTGCGCGGCATTGGCTACCGGCTGGTGGCCTCGCCATAACACAGTGAAGCGCGCCAGATGAGCACGATCGATACCGGCCTCACGCTTCTGAAGAGCGCGGCCGGTCGCGTCTCCGCCGTCAATGGCTGGATGGGCAATGCGTTCAAGGGCTGGATGCCGACCGGCCTCTACGCCCGCGCACTCCTCATCATGATCGTGCCGATGGTGGTGCTGCAATCGGTCGTCGCCTTCGTGTTCATGGAGCGGCACTGGAACACGGTGACGCGCAGATTGTCCGCCGCGGTGGTGCAGGACATTGCCGCGCTGATCGACGTCTACAAGGGTTATCCGCAGGACCGGGATCGCGACCAGATCCGCCGCATCGCCCAGCAGCGCCTCGGCCTCGTCGTCGATTTCCTTCCCGCCGGCGACATGCCGCCGCCGGGACCAAAGCCGTTCTTCTCGCTGCTCGACCAGACCCTGTCGGTGCAGCTCGGCCGCCAGATCGGACGCTCGTTCTGGATCGACACGGTCGGCCGCTCCAATCTCGTCGAGATCCGAATCCAGCTCGACGACGCCGTGATGCGCGTGTTCGCGCAGCGCAGCGCAGCCTACGCCTCGAATTCGGAGATCTTCCTGTTCTGGATGGTCGGCACGTCCTCGATCCTGCTGATCGTCGCCGTGCTGTTCCTGCGCAACCAGATCAAGCCGATCCTGCGGCTTGCGGACGCCGCCGAGAGTTTCGGCAAGGGCCGTGAGGCGCCGAACTTCCGCCCACGAGGCGCGCGCGAGGTGCGGCGCGCTTCGGTCGCCTTCCTCGAGATGAAGTCGCGCATCGAGCGCACCATGGAGCAGCGCACCGCGATGCTCGCCGGCGTCAGCCACGATCTGCGCACCATCCTGACCCGCTTCAAGCTCGAGCTGGCGCTGATCGGCGACAGCCCGGAGCTGGAGGGGATGCGCAAGGACGTCGACGAGATGTCGATGATGCTGGAGGACTACCTTGCGTTTGCGCGCGGCGATTCCGGCGAGCAGTCGCAGCCGACCGACATGGCGCAGGCACTGGAGGAATTGCGCGGCGACGCCGAACGCCACGGTCATACCGCGACCGTTGCCTTCCACGGCCTGCCCGTCGTGACAGTGAAGCCGGCCTCGTTCAAGCGCTGCCTTGCCAACCTCGTCACCAACGCGGCGCGCTACGGCAAGAGCATCGCCATCGCCGGTCAGCGCGATCACCGTTATTTGACCGTCACGGTGGACGATGACGGGCCGGGCATTCCCGCGCATTTGCGCGAAGAGGTGTTCAAGCCGTTCCTGCGGCTCGACAACGCCCGCAACCAGGACGAAGGCGGCACGGGCCTCGGCCTCGCCATCGCCCGCGACATCGCCCGCTCGCATGGCGGCGACATCACCCTTGGCGACAGTCCGATGGGGGGGCTAAGGGCGAGTGTGAGGATCCCGGTGTAGCAGAATCTGCTGCAACAAACTCGACGCTCGTCCTTTCTCTCCTTGGGAGGAGAAGGAACCTACTTCGGCAGCAGTGCCTTCAGCTTGTCCATATCGCGCACGTTCATCTTGAAGCCGCCGGGCATCACGATGTCGCCGGGCTTCTGATCCGGCTTGCAGGCCCCTAGCCATTTGGCTTGCAGCGTCATGGTGCTGTCGCGGCCGGCCGTACCTGCGATACCGCCCTTTGCGTGCGAGGAGGTCTTCACCGTGTAGGCCGAGTTGAAATCGCCCGTGATCTCGGCATGCGAGGTCGTGTTGACCCCAGCGACATTGCACTCGGAATCGCTGACATAGCCGGTCGCGGTCTTCTTGATCTCCTGCTTGGCGCAAACCTGCTTGGCCATCGGCGAGACGTTGTTGCTCATCTCCTTGTCGACTGTCTCGTCGGTGCAGTGCTGCATGGTCATCTCGGGCACCGGCGAGCCTGATGTGACCAGCTTCATTTCCCAAAGGCCGGCCTTGCGCACCGGCAAATCGTCGGCGCTGGCGCCGGCTGCCGAGAACGCAAGACAAGCGACCGAGCCGAGCAAAGCGAGTTTGCGCGTCATGGGGGAGACTCCCGGCTGAGAGATTGCGGCGTTACGAAGCGCTTCAGTACAGCGTGCGGATCGGCTGGGCGGCGGCGCCATAGGGCACCCAGCGGCAGGAGAAGGAAATGTAACCGCCCTCATAGGCCTGCACGCCGAGGAATTTGACGACCTTGCCGTAGCGCGCACAATGATCGACCGCGACCTGTCGCGCATCGACCTGGGTTGCCATGGAATAAGCGACGATGCCGCCGGTGTCGTTGCCCTTGAACGCCGGCACGTAGTCGGCACGCGCCGACTGGCTCGCCGTCAGGCCCGAGACAACCAGGCTGGCGAGAAGACCCGCGGCCGCAATGATTCGCATTACCGTCACTCCAATTGGCTAGCGCCAGTCTACGGTGCCGGGATCGCCGTGAAAAGAACTGAAGGCCCGTCAGCGGGGGCGTTGCAGTCAACTCCTGGCGAAGTGTTGCCGCGCTGCACTTGACCTCCCCCGGCCTTCGCGGCACCGTCCAACCTTCGCAAGACCTTAGCTGTCTGGATTGACCATGCGCGCCCCCTCCCTGAAATCGCTCCGCTTTGCCGCTTTGCTCGGCCTCCTGTTCGGAGCGCTGTCGCTCGGCGAGGCCAGGGCCGCCAATCCGCTGGAGTTGAATTTCTGGCTGAGCGGCCCTCGCTATGACGGTGCCGTTGCCGATTGCGACTGGGCTCTCCCGCGGATCGCGAACGAGTTCGCCGAAAAGGAATCCACATTCTGGAATTCCTCGTTGAAGATCACCGGCTTCGCGGCCGTTCGCGAAACCGCATTCCGGCCCTGGCAGTCCGACAACATCCCGCGCCGCTACTGCACCGGCGAAGCCATGCTCACCGACGGCAAGATGCGCAAGGTGCACTTCTCGATCATCGAGGATGGCGGCTTCGCCGCTTACGGCAATGGCGTCGAGTGGTGCGTGGTCGGCGTGGACCGCAATTGGGCCTACAATCCGGCCTGCCGAGCCGCCAAGCCTTAGTTCGAGAGGCCCTAGCTTGAAGAGCCCTGATTCGGGCCCTTTGCGGCGTCAGCAGTAGCCGCACGAAATTTGTTCTTGAAATGTTCTTATCGCCTGCTAGGCTTCCGCACACAGTCTAGTTGAGGGGCGTTGCCATGTTTCATTCCAGATTGCATTCGTTCTCCCGCTTGGTGATCTCACTGGCCCTTTCCCTGATCCTTGCCGCGGGCCTGGCCTCGTTCTCCGGTGACGCAAAGGCCCAGGACAAACGGCAGAACGCGCCGGGCGAATTCGACTTCTATGTGCTGGCCCTGTCGTGGTCGCCCTCGTTCTGTGAGGAGGCGGCCGAGCGTGGCGGCCGGTCGCAGATCCAGTGCGGCGGACGGCCCTACGCCTTCGTGGTGCATGGGCTGTGGCCGCAATACGAGAATGGCTTTCCGGAATATTGCCAGCGGCCCGCGCCGCGACTGAACCGCAACATCGTCTCCTCGATGCTCGATTTGATGCCGGCCCCGGGCCTGATCTTCAACGAATGGGACAAGCACGGCACCTGCTCCGGCCTCGAGGGCCGCAGCTATTTCGAGACGATCCGCAAGGCGCGCGCCGCGATCAAGATCCCGGCCGAATATCTCGATCTGTCGCAGGCCAGGACCGTGGCGCCGGCGGAGGTCGAGGAGGCCTTCATCAAGGCCAATCCCGGGCTGAGCAGCGCCGCGGTCTCGGTCACCTGCAACCGGACCAGGCTCTCCGAGGTCCGCATCTGCCTCAACAAGGACCTGCAATTCCGCGCCTGCGACGAGATCGAACGCCGCGCCTGCCGCCGCGATCAGGTCACCATGCCGCCGATCAGGGGTGGATAGGCCGAGGTCTCCTGCCCCGGATGCGGTCCAATGCGCGGCGAACGCGGCATAGTGCACTGCTGATCCGGGGGCCATCACGCAAGAAGAAAAAGCTGTATCCCGGCTCGGCGGCGCAGCGTCACACGCTGCACCGCGTCCGGGACACGTGATTGTGCCTCTTTGCTCAAGCCATCACGTGGCGTAGTGCTCTTCCCATGAATTACCGTCACGCCTTCCACGCCGGCAGCTTCGCCGATGTCATCAAGCACATCGTGCTGGCGCGCATCATCACCTATCTGCAGGACAAGCCGGGGGCGTTCCGCGTCATCGACACCCATGCCGGGGCCGGTCTCTACGATCTCGACAGCGACGAGGCGCGCAGGAGCGGCGAATGGCTGACCGGCATCGCGCGGCTGTTGCAGGCCCGCCTGTCGAACGAGAGCGCGGCGCTGGCCAAGCCCTATCTCGACATCGTCCGCGCCTTCAATCCGAAGGGTGAGCTCAAGGCCTATCCGGGCTCCCCCTTGATCGCGCGCGGTCTGCTCAGGCCGCAGGACCGGCTCGTCGCCTGCGAGCTCGAGCCGAAGGCGCGAAAAGCGCTGATCGGCGTGCTGCGCCGGGACGAACAGGCCCGCGTGGTCGACCTCGACGGCTGGGTGGCGCTGCCGGCCTTCGTGCCGCCAAAGGAGCGGCGCGGCGTCGTGCTGATTGATCCGCCCTTCGAGGCAAAGGACGAGTTCGAGCGGCTGGGCGAAGCCTTCTCGACGGCCTTCGCGAAATGGCCGACCGGCATCTATGTCATTTGGTATCCGGCCAAGAACCGCCGTGCCACCGACATGCTGGCCGAAACGGTCGCGCGGCTCGCAGCTGCAGCAAAACCACCGGGAAAATGTCTGCGCCTCGAATTCAGTGTCGCGCCCCAGCTCGAAGGCGGGGCCCTCGCCTCGACCGGGCTCCTGATCGTCAATCCGCCCTACACGCTGCAGAGCGAGCTCAAGACGATCCTGCCCGAGCTGGAAATGCCGCTCGGCCAGGGCGGTGCTGCCAGATTCCGATTGGAGGTACCCAAGCCTTGAAGGCAAGCCGTAACACTCCGGCATTCTTGGGAAAAATATGCAGGAGCGGTAGTCAATCTGCAGAGAACCGTATTATGCTGTTTCCGTGACTGGCTTTACGTTCCGCTTCCGCGAATGGTTGCGGCGGAGTGAAGGCCTAAGAAAGATCCGGCCGGACCGCCAGCGGTCCGCCCAAGGATGGCCAGCTCTCCCGGGCTTCGTAACGCCCGGTCATGTCGTGACGTGAGTCTGCGTCGCGGCGGAGGAGCAATGAGGGGGAGTTTCCCGATGGCCATGACGGGAACGGTCAAGTTTTTCAACGGCGAACGCGGCTACGGTTTCATCAAGCCTGACGACGGCGGCCGCGACGTCTTCGTGCATATTACTGCTGTGGAGCGGGCCGGACTGAAGGACCTTGCGGAAGGGCAGCGTATTACTTTCGAAGTCGAACCGGACAAGAAGGGGAAGGGACCGAAGGCGGTCAACCTTGTCATCCTCTCCTAGCGGGCCTGACGAGCAACATTCGGCGCAACATTTCGCGCAAAAAAATCCCGGCCGCGAGCGGCCGGGAGTTGTTGTCCGGTATTTTCTTCTTCAGCTATCAGAAGCGATAGTTCACGCCAGCGCGCACGACGTTGGCGCTATAGCCGTTTGACACGCCCGTAATTGCGAACTGACTGGTCGACAGATCGATGTAGAGATATTCGAGCTTGGCGCTCCAGTTCGGAGCCAGGCCGACTTCCGCACCAGCACCGATGGTCCAGCCGGCGGTCGTGTGCGATTCAGACCAGCCGAAGGTCTGCGCGCGCAGCTCGCCGAAGGCGAGGCCGGCGGTGCCGTAGAACAGCACGTTGTTGAAGGCATAACCGGCGCGGCCGCGCAGGGTGCCGAACCACGGATTGGAGAACTTCCACGGCGCGAAGGTATCGTCGGCGCCGGCGGCCTGGATGTCGCCTTCGACGCCGAACACGAACGGGCCGTTCTGGAAGTTGTAGCCGGCCTGCACGCCGCCGACGAAGCCGGACGGCTTTGAAGGATTGTTGTCGACCGAGCCCCATTCATAGCCGATGTTGCCGCCGAGATAGGGGCCAGCCCAGCTATACGCATTGAGCGGCTGGTTGACGGTATAGGGCGCACGCTGCCCGTAACTGAGATCGGCGGCCTCTGCCGAAGCTGTCCAGCCGGCTGCAACCAACGCGGCTGCGCCCACAACGAGCCTCTTCATCACTTAACTCCAACGCAACTGCCGCCACCGGTGCGATGCCCGCGCCGCCGCGCGCGGCAAACCGCATGGTTACGGAACCACCACCTTTTCGCGTAAGATTTATCGAGAGTTTTAAGTTAAAGGCCTGTTAAGCTGGGTTACCGCGCTGTTAACAGGCTTAAGCAAGTGTTACCGGGAACTGCGTCGCGGCCTGTGCGCGCCGCATGGCCGGAACTTCAAATCGGCACCCCCAGCGCCTAAATTCGCTCCATGGCTCACGATTCCACCGACAATCCGGACGACCGCGCGCACAAATTGCCGCGGGCTGCCGCGAGCGACACGCCGCCCGACCTCGATCCTGCCACCACGGGCGGCGACGATGAGGACGAGGCGCGGCTGCCTGATATCCTGGAAGAGAGCGGCGCAGTCGGCGAAGGCCCGCTGGCGAGCGGCCACGAGGCGATCGAGCGCGCCGTCCGCCTCGCCCCCACCTCGCCCGGCGTCTATCGCATGCTCAATGCGAATGCCGACGTGCTCTATGTCGGCAAAGCCAAGAACGTCAAAAAGCGCCTGTCCAGCTACGCGCGGCAAAACGCGCCGCAGCCGGCCCGCATCCTGCGCATGATCGCCGCCACGGTGACCGTGGAGATCGTCTCGACCAATACCGAGACCGAAGCGCTGCTGCTGGAAGCCAACCTCATCAAGCAGCTTCGGCCGCGCTTCAACGTGCAGCTGCGCGACGACAAGTCGTTTCCCTATATCCTGATCACCGGGGACCATTGGGCGCCGCAGATCCTGAAACATCGCGGCGCGCAGAGCCGGCCCGGACGCTATTTCGGTCCGTTCGCCTCCGCCGGCGCGGTCAACCGCACCATCACGGCCTTGCAGCGCGCGTTCCTGATCCGCTCCTGCACCGATTCCTTCTTCGAGAGCCGCACCCGGCCTTGCCTGCTCTACCAGATCCGCCGCTGCGCCGGCCCCTGCACCCGCGAGATCGACTTCGGAGGCTATACGACGCTGGTGCGCGAGGCGAGCGACTTCCTGTCGGGCAAAAGCCATGCGGTGAAGCAGGAGCTTGCCGGCGAGATGGAAAAGGCGGCGGGTGAGCTCGAGTTCGAGCGCGCCGCGCTCTACCGCGACCGCCTCGCCGCGCTGTCGGCGATCCAGTCGCAGCAGGGTATCAATCCGCGCACGGTCGAGGAAGCCGACGTGTTCGCCATCCACCAGGAAGGCGGCTTCTCCTGCGTCGAGGTGTTCTTCTTCCGCACCGGCCAGAACTGGGGCAACCGCGCCTATTTTCCGCGCGCGGAAAAGACCTTCACCCCGGAAGAGGTGCTCGGTTCCTTCCTCGCCCAGTTCTACGACGACAAGCCGCCGCCGAGGAACATCCTGCTCTCGCACGAGATCGAGGAGAGCGATCTGCTCGCCGATGCGCTGGCAATCAAGGCCGGCCACAAGGTCGAGGTTGCCGCGCCCAAGCGTGGCGAGAAGAAGGAGCTGGTCGCTCACGCGCTGACCAATGCGCGCGAGGCGCTCGGCCGCAAGCTCGCCGATACCGCCACGCAAAGCCGCCTGCTCGACGCCATAGCGGCAACCCTGAGCCTGCCGCATTCGCCCAAGCGAATCGAAGTCTACGACAACAGCCACATCCAGGGCACGAACGCGGTCGGCGCCATGATCGTCGCCGGCCCGGATGGTTTCGTGAAGAACCAGTACCGCAAGTTCAACATCAAGTCGGAAGGTATCACGCCCGGCGACGACTTCGCGATGATGCGCGAGGTCCTCGAGCGGCGCTTCAAGCGCCTGATCAATCCCCCCGAGGAAGGCACGGTCAAGGCGAAGGACGACGACTTCCCGCAATGGCCCGATCTCGTCATCATCGACGGCGGCCGCGGCCAGCTCAACGCCGTCCGCGAGATCTTCGCAAATCTCGGCCTGACCCAGGTGTCGCTGATGTCGGTCGCCAAGGGGCCGGACCGGGATGCCGGCCGCGAGACCCTGTTCATGCCGGAACGCGAGGCCATCAAGCTGGAGCCGCGCGACCCCGTGCTCTATTTCATCCAGCGCTTGCGCGACGAGGCCCACCGCTTCGTCATCGGCTCGCACCGCAAGCTGCGCAAGAAGGACATCCGCGAGGCCGGCTTGCAGGAGATTCCGGGCATCGGCCCGTCACGCAAACGTGCCTTGCTGCATCATTTCGGGACCCTGAAGGAGATCGAACGCGCCTCGATTGCCGATCTCGGCAAGGTTCCGGGGGTGAGCGCCGAGAGCGCCCGCAGGATTTTCGAGTATTTCCATCCCCAGCCGGGATGAACTAAAGGAGTCGCGGTCATATGCTCGTCGCATCCCGCACCCCATCTGGGAGCGGGACGGTTGACCTTCAGGCCGCAGCGGTATTGGTAGGACGGATGAACATCGCCACGACACGAGGGACGACCAGCCGCGCGATGTCCCTCCCGAACATTCTGACCTATGGCCGGATCGCCGCGATCCCGGTCGTGGTCGGATGCATCTACGCGCAATCGATTCTGGATCAGCCGCTGTGGCTGCGCTGGGTGGCGGTAGCCATCTTCATCGGCGCCGCGGTGACCGACTACCTCGACGGCTATTATGCGCGGATCTGGAATCAGCAATCGGCGTTCGGCCGGATGCTCGATCCGATCGCCGACAAGCTGCTGGTCGCCTCGTGCCTGCTGATGCTGGCCGCCGACGGCATCATCCACGGCTGGTCGCTGTGGGCCGCCATCGTGATCCTGTGCCGCGAGATCCTGGTCTCGGGCCTGCGCGAATATCTTGCCGCGCTTCGCGTCAGCGTGCCCGTGACCAAGCTTGCCAAGTGGAAGACCACGGTCCAACTCGTTGCCATCGGCTTTCTGCTCGCCGGACCTGCCGGCGACGAGGTGGTGCCCGTCGTCTCGATGATTGGCCTCGCGCTGCTGTGGGCCTCGGCGATCGTGACCATTTATACCGGCTACGACTATTTCCGTGCCGGCATCCATCACCTCATCAAGGAGGACGAGGGATGAAGGTGAAATATTTTGCCTGGGTGCGCGAGCGCGTCGGCAAGGCGGAGGAGACCATCGAGCCCCCTGCGACCGTGCACACCGTCGCGGAGCTGATCGCCTGGCTGTCGAGCCAAAGCGAGGCCTACGCCTACGCGTTCGAGAAGCCGAAGGTGATCCGCGCCGCGATCGACCACGCCCATGTCAAATCGGACGCTGTGATCACCGGCGCCCGCGAAATCGCGTTCTTCCCGCCAATGACCGGCGGCTAGACCATGGCCTCCCCTGTCTCCACCTGCCCCGTCACGATTCGTATTCAGGAGGATGATTTCGATATCGCCCGCGAAATCGCGTTCCTGACCGGGAGCCGCACCGACATCGGGGCCGTCGTGAGCTTTTCCGGCATCTGCCGCGCCGACGAGGACAGCGCGAACATCGCCGCGCTGACGCTCGAACATTACCCCGGCATGGCCGAGGAAGAGATCAGGCGTCATGTCGACGAGGCGACCTCGCGCTGGCCGCTGAACGGCGTCACGGTGATCCACCGCGTCGGCCGCTTCATGCCGGGCCAGAACATCGTGCTGGTGCTGGCCGCCTCGCAGCACCGCCAGGCCGCCTTCCAGGCGGCCGAGTTCCTGATGGATTATCTCAAGACGAGCGCGCCCTTCTGGAAGAAGGAAGAAAGCGACGCCGGCACCGGCTGGGTCGAGGCCCAGGCCCGCGACGACGAAGCCGCCGCACGCTGGACCCGATCCTGATGGCAAAACCATCCAAAAAGTCCGGGCGCGGCCGCGCCGCGCCAAAATTTGCCAAGATCGGTCCGGGCGAACTTCTCACGCTGCTCGATTACGTCCGCTATGCGGTGAGCCGCTTTGTCGAAGCCGAGCTAGCCTTTGCCCATGGCACGACCGATCCGGTTGCCGAGGCCGCCTTCCTGGTCAGCGAGGCGCTGCACCTCAATCCCGAACAGTTCGAGATGTTCGCCAACGCGCGCGTCACGGCCGCGGAGGGCAAGACCGTCCTCGATCTCATTCATCAGCGGGTCACCACGCGCAAACCGGCCGCCTATCTCGTCAACAAGATCTACATGCGCGGCCTGCCCTTCTATGTCGACGAGCGCGTCATCGTTCCGCGCTCCTTCATCGGCGAGCTGCTGGAGTCGCATTTCGGCGGCGAAGAAAGCGTCGGCGCGCTGATCGACGATCCCATGGCCGTCGAGCGCGTGCTCGATCTGTGCACGGGATCGGGATGCCTCGCCATCCTTGCCGCGCATCATTTTCCGAACGCCACCGTCGATGCCGTCGACATCTCCAAGGGCGCGTTCGAGGTCGCCGCGCGAAATGTCGGCGAATACGGGCTCGAGGACCGGATCAGCCTGTATCGCGGCGACCTGTTCGCCCCGCTCGGCGATGCGCGCTACGACCTGATCATCACCAATCCGCCCTATGTCGATGCCGAAGGCATGGCGGCGCTGCCGCCGGAATGCCGGGCCGAGCCGAAGCTCGCCTTCGATGGGGGCCGCGACGGCCTCGACGTGGTGCGCCGGATCCTGCGCGAGGCGCCCGAGCACCTGACGCCGGAGGGCGGGCTGATCTGCGAGATCGGCCGCGGCCGTGATCTGATCGACGAGGCCTTTCCGGAACTGCCGCTGCTCTGGCTCGACACCGAGGAATCCGAGGGCGAGGTGTTCTGGATCGCAGCCGCCGATCTCAACTGAACGCTCCCGGCCGCGGGCCCGAACGGAACAAGTCAAATTCGGCCACGTTCATCCCCCGACGAATTTTCTCGCTCTCGGAGGATGTCCAGATGCTCGCGCCATCGGGCGAATTGCTACGCGCCGGCATGGCGCTGAAGCTCAACCACGTCAAACGCGCCGCTCAATCCTATCTGCGTGACCAGACCAGCCAGGCCACCGGCAAGGTGACGTCTTACGCCGTTGCCGGCGGGCTGTTCGCCGTCGCGGGCCTGTTCGTTGTGGCGGCATTCTTCGTCGGCCTGATGGCTCTGTACCGCTGGGTTGCCATCGCTTACGGGCAGTTCTGGGGGTTTGGTGCCGTCGGCGCGGTGCTGCTGGTGCTGGCCGCGATCTGTGCCGGCGTGGCGGCCGCTCAGATGAAGCGCAAAGCCAGGCCGATCGTGCCACTTGCCAGCCGTTTGCGCGTGGCCATAGCGACCCCGCGAATTCCGCGCGGAACGGTCAAGGAGGCGGTGAAGGAGGTCGCGACCGCCATTCCCCTTGCGCCGCTCGCGCCCGGCGAGCGCCGCCATGGCGCAAGAGCGTTGCCAGCGCGCACCAACCGGCCCGTGCAGCTTGGCCTGATGCTCGCGGCAATTGGACTGGCGGGGTTCACTGCGGCACGCCGCAGGCGTCACGGCCATCGATTGGACGCTTGATGCTGGTGCGGCGCTCCGAGCAGATCGACAGCTGGCTGCTGGTGGCGGCAACCGCCGTCTTCGTGCTGACGGCGGAGCGCTACTTTCAGGACTCCGGCCTGGTCCGGTCGGGACCTCCCCAAGACCGCCGCAAAGGCGAGGCGAATTCACCGGAAACCCATCCGGCGGGCGCGGCCGTGCAGCCTGGCCGCGGCCGTCATGCGAAGAGCCCGTTCACGATTCCCTGGGCGGGCTGGAAGGATATCTTCTGGCGCACTTATCAACGCATCGACGAGGATCGGCTGCTGGCGACCGCAGGCGGCGTCGTATTCTTTGGGCTGCTCGCGGTTTTCCCTGCCGTCACGGCGGTGGTCTCCTCCTACGGCCTGTTCGCCGATCCCTCCACGATCAGCTCCAATCTCCACACGCTTGCGACGATGCTGCCCGAAGGTTCGTTCCAGATCGTCGAGGATCAGGTCGCGCGCGTGGTCTCGAACGGCAATACCACGCTCGGCGCCACCTTCCTGCTCGGCCTCCTGCTCGCGATCTGGAGCGCCAATGCGGGCGTCAAGGCGATCTTCGATGCCCTGAATGTCGCCTATGAGGAGCGTGAGAAGCGGAGCTTCGTCAAGCTCAACATGGTATCGCTGGCCTTCACGGTCGGCGGCATCGTGGCGCTGCTGCTGATGGTCGGTGCCGTCGTCGCCTTCCCCCTCGCGCTCAATCACCTCGGCATGGCGCCCGAAAGCAAGCTGATCGTGGCGCTGGCGCGATGGCCGCTGCTGTTCCTCATCCTGCTGGTGGCGCTTGCGATCCTGTACCGCTTCGCGCCCAGTCGCGATGCCCCGCGCTGGCAATGGCTGAGCCTCGGCGCGGTGATCGCGGCCCTTCTCTGGATCGCCGGCTCGGCGCTCCTGTCCTGGTATCTCTCCGAATTCGCCAATTACAACGCGACCTACGGCTCGCTCGGAGCGGCGATCGGCCTGATGACGTGGATGTGGATGTCGGCGATCGTCATCATGTTCGGCGCCGAGCTGAATTCGGAGATCGAGCGGCAGACCCTGCGGGATACGACCGAGGGGCAGCCGAAACCGCTCGGCACCCGCCAGGCGGTCTCTGCCGACACGGTCGGTGCAAGCGCCCCATTCTAGCCGATGAGGACGATCGGGCCGGAGCTTGCCCGGCCCGATCAAGCGGCATCTCAGCGCTTGGTGATCACGACTTCCAGATACTCGCTGTGCACGACGATGGTGCCGTCATCGGCATGGTTGAATTCGCCGAGCAGCGCCAGCAGATCGCGTCTCAGCGCAGCCTGGCCGCTCTCGTCGAGCGCGGCAAACGCCTTCAGTGTCGGCCCGTAGAAGGTCTTGAAGACATCGAGCCAGTGCTCGGGCGAGCGGTAGCGGAACACGAACATGCGAGGCTCGGCCGAGATGTCGGAGGCTTGGCTTGCGAACATCTCCTCGAGTCGTGCCCGCGTGCCCCACAGCGCCGGCGACTTCACGCCGGCCGGCGGCGGCAGATGCTTGCCTATGGTCTTGAACAGCTGGCCGATGAAGCCCTGCGGGGTCCAATTGGCCAGGCCGATCTTGCCGCCGGATTTGCAGACGCGTGCGAGCTCGGAGGCCGCCTTGTCCTGGTCCGGCGTGAACATCACCCCGAAGGTCGAGAGCACGACGTCGTAGCTCGCGTCCGCAAACGGCAGGGCTTCGGCGTCCGCCTCGCGAAATTCGACCGTCAGGTGGTCCGCCGCCGCGCGCTCCTGCCCGCGCTTGAGCAACTCCGGAACATAGTCGGTGGATGTGACGTCACACCAGCGCCGGGCCGCGGCCAGCGTCGCGTTGCCGTTGCCGGCAGCGACGTCCAGCACCTTGCTGCCGGCTCGCAAATCCAGGGATTCGCAGAGTTGCTCGCCGACGATCTGCAGTGTGGTCCCGACCACGGCATAGTCGCCCGATGACCAGGCGCCATGCTGGCGCTGCTTGACGGCGGCTAGATCGGGCTGAGCCGGAGCCTGTTTGAGTGCGGCGGATGTCGACATGGCAATTCTCCAGGGTTTGAAAACGCCGGGACGATAGGGTGTGCGCGACGCGCTGGCCTTGAGAGCGGCGTTATTTTACGCTGAGATCACCTTGATTTCCGAGCCGGAGCCGAGACTGGCGTGCCGTTTCATTTCGAGGATTTCGTGCTCGATGCCGAGCGGCGCGAACTGCGCCGCGCGAAGGCGCTGATCGCGCTCGAGCCCCAGGTGTTTGATCTCCTGCTTTATCTCGTTCGTAACCGCGAGCGCGTGGCGACGCGGGACAATCTGCTCGACGCGGTCTGGAACGGCCGCGTCGTCTCGGAATCAACCCTCACCAGCCGGATCAACGCCGCGCGGCGCGCGGTCGACGACAGTGGTGAGGAGCAGCGGCTGATCCGAACCATCGCGCGAAAAGGCGTCCGGTTTGTCGGCGAGGTCACCGAGCTCTCGGAGGCGGCGACGCCGGCAGTGGCGAGCCGGCCGGCCACCGCAACACCGGCGGGCTTGCCGCTGCCCGACCGGCCCGCCATCGCGGTCCTGCCGTTCGTGAATATGAGCGGCGAGGCCGAGCAGGAGTATTTCTCGGACGGCATGAGCGAAGACATCATTACCGCTCTGTCGAAGCTGCGCTGGTTCTTCGTGATCGCGCGCAACTCCTCGTTCATCTACAAGGGCCGCGCGGTTCATCTGCGTGAGGTCGCGGAGGAGCTCGGCGTCCGCTATGTCGTCGAAGGCAGCGTCCGCAAGGACGGTGATCGCGTGCGCATCACCGCGCAACTTAACGACGTCGCCACCGGCAGTCATCTCTGGGCGGAACGTTACGATCGCGAGCTCGCCGACGTGTTTGCCGTGCAGGACGAGATCACCGAGGCCATCGTCGCCGCGATCGAGCCGCAGCTCTATGCCGCGGAAAGCTATCGCGCCCAACGCAAGCCGCCGGACAGCATGGACGCTTGGGATCTCGTGATGCGCGCGCTTTCGCATTACTGGCGTGTGACACGGCAGGATCACGTCGTCGCGCAGGCACTGCTCGAGAAGGCCATCGCGCTCGACCCCAACTACGGCAAGGCGCTCGGACTGCTCGGCACCAGCTACATGTTCACAGCCCATATGGGCTGGATGGAGATGAGCACTGCGATCCCCGGCGCCGAACGCGCCGCACGAGCCGCGATCCGTGCCGACAACGAGGATGCCTGGGCTCACAACGCGCTCGGGCACGTCAATTTGTTTGCACGCCGGTTCGAGGATTCGCTGGCCGAATTCGAGACCGCGTTGCGGCTCAATCCGAATTTCGCCCTGGCGCAGGGCTATTATGGATTGGCGCTCGGCTATTGCGGCCGCTGGCAGGACGCCGACGAGGCCGCTCGACGGGCGATCCGCCTCAGCCCGCGCGATCCCTATGCGCCCGTCTATTACGGCATCGCCGCTTATGCCCGCTTCCTCGGCGGCGATGACGCGGAGGCGATCCGGCTCGCCCAGGAGGCCCTGCGCCAGCGCAGCGATTTCGTCGGCGCGCACCGGGTGCTGACGGCGGCTGCCGGCATGGCTGGGCAGACGGATCTCGCCCAGGCGGCGCTGAGGGAGCTGCGCCGTGCCCAGCCGAACATCTCCCTCGCCTGGCTCGCCGAGTTCATGCCGGTCAAGCTTGTCCGCGACCGTGACCGCTACATCGATGGCTTTCGCCGGGCGGGATTGACATGAGCCGCGACCAGGCCGCTATCCCCTCGAATCAACAATGATGTTAGGGTCATGCGGCCTAGGGGGAGCACGAGGCGTGACGGGATCGCGACGTGACCCGTATTTTCCCGGGGGAGGCAGTCAGCTCTTAAAGGCGTAACGCGCGGCATGATTCGCATTTCGACGATCTTCATCGCCTTCTGCATGGTTCTGGTCGCGGCCTCGCTCGGGCTTGTGCTCTACGCCGTCGCCGGCATCAGTGGAACCGAATCGGCGATCGTGGCGCTGACCGTGCTGACCTTCCTGATCCTCTACAACGCAGTGTCGATGCGGCTGCGCGACCGCAGCGACGTCGGCGGCCAGATCGCCGATCTGTCGCGTGGCACCGCCGATCTCGCCCGCCAGGTCGCCGAGTTCGGCCGCCGGCTAGCTGCGATCGAGGGACGCATCGCCTCGTCCAATTCGACCAACTCCGACCGCATCCAGTCCGTGGTCGGCGAGATCAATGAACTCGGCGGCTTGGTCAAGCAGCTCGCAACCACCGTGTCGGCCCATGAGGACTTGCTGGCCGGCGGCGCACCGACGCCGGCTGCCGCCCCGGCGGCCTGGTCCGAGCCGGAGCCGCCCATCGATCTGGCGGCGCCGCTCGACGAACGCCCGGCTGCCCCTCCCCCGCTACCCGCAGCACCTCCGCCTCCGCTGGCGCATCCGCGGCCGGCGCCGGCGGTCCAGCCCCAGACCATCAACCCGTCTCAGACGGCCTCCGGACGCAACCAGACTCAGCTGCTGGCGACGCTCCGCAACGCCGTCGAGGAGAACCGCATCGACATCTTCCTCCAGCCGATGGTGACGCTGCCGCAGCGCAAGGTGCGGTTCTACGAGGCGGTGACGCGCCTGCGCGACGACCGCGACCAGTTGATCGCAGCCGAGGAGTTCATCAGCATCGCGGAGGCCTCCGGGCTGATCGGGCGGATCGACAACATGGTGATGCTGCGCTGTGTGCAGGTGCTGCGACGCCTGATGGTGCGCAACAAGGACGTCGGCGTGTTCTGCAATGTCGCGGCTTCAACGCTCGGCAATTCCACCATCTTCGCGCAATGCCTCGACTTCCTCGAAGCCAACCGGGCGCTGGCGCCCTCGCTGGTGCTGGAGTTCAAGCAATCGACATTCCGCAATCTCGGCCCGGCCGAGACCGAGAATCTCGCAGCGCTCGCCCAGCGCGGCTTCCGTTTCTCGATCGACCATGTCACGGATCTGAGGATCGAGCCGCGCGAGCTGGCCGACCGCGGGGTCCGCTTCATCAAGGTTCCGGCCACGCTGCTGCTCGACCCCAGGCAGTCCTCGGCCTCGGACATCCATCCCTCCGACCTCTCCGACCTACTCGGCCGCTTCGGCATCGACCTGATCGCCGAAAGGATCGAAGGCGAGCGCGCGGTCGTGGACCTGCTCGACTATGACGTGCGGTTCGGCCAGGGCTTCCTGTTCGCACCGCCCCGGCCATTGCGGCCGGAGGGGGCATCTGCTACCGGCGGGGCCGCGCCGAACCAGGCGCAGGACATTCAGGGATCCAATGGCTCCGCTCCCCCCAGCCAAGGCACGACATCTGGCACGACATCAGCCGCAGCTCCGGCACAACGCATCAGCGGCAACGCGGCGCTCGCGCGCCGGATCTGACCGGCCGCGCGCATCATGACCACGCTGCATTTCGCCGAAAGCCTGCGCGAGCTCGTGGGCGGCGTCGATGTCGTTCTCAGCGACATCTGGGGCGTCGTCCATAACGGCCTCGAATCCTTCCCCGAAGCCTGCGAGGCGCTGCACACCTATCGCAGCCGCGGCGGTACGGTGATCCTGATCACCAACGCACCGCGGCCGGCCGACTCGGTGCAGCGGCAATTGCGCAAGCTCGGCGTCGCCGACGAGACCTATGACGCGATCGTGTCTTCGGGCGACCTGACGCGGCTCTATGTGGCCGAGCATCCCGGACGCAAGATGTTCTGGCTCGGCCCCGAGCGCGACAACTCGATCTATCGGGGCCTCGATGCCGTGACCGCGCCGCTGGAAGAAGCCGATTACATCGTCTGCACCGGCCTTTATGACGACGAGACCGAGACGGCGGAAGACTATCGCGGTATGATGCTGAAGGCGCGCGAGCGAAAGCTGACGCTGGTCTGCGCCAACCCCGACATCGTGGTGGAACGCGGCGACCGGCTGATCTATTGCGCCGGCGCAATCGCGGAACTCTATCGCGAGCTCGGTGGCGAAGTGATCTTCTACGGCAAGCCGCACCGCCCGATCTATGAGCGCGCGATGGCGCTCGCCGGCGAACGCCAGGGCCACCAGATCGACCGAAAAAAGGTGCTCGCGATCGGCGATTCCGTCCGTACCGACCTGACCGGCGCGCGCGAATTCGGCATCGACTGCCTGTTCGTCACCCGCGGCATCCATGCCGAGGAGTTCGAGGGTCTCGACCAGCTCGACCCGAATTCGGTGGCGGAGTTGTTCGGGCACCCGCCGAAGGCGCTGATGCGCGAATTGAAGTGGTGATGGCTGCGGTTGACCGCGCGGGCGCGTCAGCCCAGACGTCGTCATGGCCGGGCTTGTCCCGGCCATCCACGTCTTACTTCTAGCATCAAGAACGTGGATGCCCGGGACAAGCCCGGGCATGACGACCTCGATGGAGAATTGTTGATCCGGAGAGGCGCGCGCTTACGCGCTCGCCATGTCCGGGAAGACCGCCTCGATCTTGGTCTTCAGCGTCGCCGCGTTGAACGGCTTGACGATGTAGTTGTTCACGCCGGCCTTCTTGGCCGCGATCACGTTCTCGGTCTTGGATTCCGCCGTGATCATGATGAAGGGCGTGGTGGCGAGGTTCGGATCCGCGCGCACTTCGCGCAGCAGGTCGTAGCCCGTCATCGGTTCCATGTTCCAGTCGGAGATCACGAGCCCGTACTTCTTGCCGCGCATCTTGTTCAGCGCTGCCGAGCCGTCGCTGGCATCATCGATGTTCTCGAAGCCAAGCTGCTTCAGCAGATTCCTGATGATACGGATCATGGTGCTGTAGTCATCCACCACCAGAACCGGCATCGACAAATCAACCGCCATCTCGACTCCCCCAACGCATACGCAGGAATATTACGATCGGACCTGCCAGGCCGGGAGCCCGGCAGTTCCACGCTCAAGGACTAGCACCAAGGCGTTAAACAGCGCGTTAATTGGGGGCGCCCCCAAAGAACTGAAATCGCATTCGATACGGTTGCCCCCTCCCGCTTGACTTCGCCGGGCGGCTCAAGCCACGGTCCCGGCCGGTCCCGCCGGTTCGAGAATTCCCCTGATGGCTCCGCATTTTACCGTTATCCGCGACACCACGCCGGACTCCGCCATTCCAAGGGGTGCCGTGGTCGCCATGGGCAATTTCGACGGCGTTCATCTCGGCCACCGCGCCGTGATCGCAGCGGCCCTGGAAATGGGCCGGGCGCAGGGCCGCCCTGCGCTGGCGCTGACCTTCGAGCCCCATCCACGGCGGTTCTTCAGCCCCAACACCCCGCAATTCCGTCTGACGGACGAGCCGGCCAAGCTGCGGCTTCTGGCCGGCACGGGGCTTGCCGGCGCCGTGGTCATGACCTTCGACAAGGCACGCGCCGGAACCAGCGCGCAAGATTTCATTCACCATGACCTGATCGGGCGGCTCGGGGTCAGCGGCATCGCCGTCGGCTACGACTTCCATTTCGGCAAAGGACGCGTCGGCTCGCCGAGCCTGCTGGTCAACGAGGCGCCCCGGCTCGGCATCGAGGTCGACGTGCAGCCGCATGTCGATATCGACGAGCGGCCGGTGTCCTCCAGTGCGATCCGGATCGCGCTCGCCGAGGGCCAGTTGGATGAGGCGACCACCATGCTGGGCGCCCCCTGGTTCATCACCGGCGAGGTCATCCACGGCGAGAAGCGCGGCCGCGACCTCGGCTATCCCACCGCCAACATCCGCCTGGACGCCAATTGCGGCCTGAAGCACGGCATCTATGCGGTGCGGGTTGGCCGCGGACCTGAACGGCTGGACGGGGTGGCGAGCTTCGGCCGCCGTCCGACCTTCGACAATGGCGCTCCCCTGCTCGAAATCTTCCTGTTCGACTTCAAGGGCGACCTCTACGGGCAGGCGCTGGACTGTGCCTTCATCGGCTTCATCCGCGAGGAGCTGAAATTCGACAGCCTGGACGCCCTGATCCGCCAGATGGACGACGATTCCGCCCGCGCCCGCGCCATCCTGGCCGCCGCCCCGGACGCGTTTCCGCGGCTGGGCGTGATCGATTGAGGGCCGAACCCGGTCTGCCCGAACCTTTGCGCTTCCCTTGGCCCCCTGCTATGGAGTGCCCATGTTTGCGCGGCGCATCATAGGGATTAGCGGCCCGGCTTCCGCCTGAGCTTTCGGCTCGGCGCAAGACCGGGATTTTGTCGTTTCACCCCGCGATTCCGCATCGCCATTCGTTCCCGCGCCCTTCCGAGCCAGTCAGCCTCATGTCCGAAAAGCCGCAGAAGTCCCAAAAGTCCGAAGCCAAAGACTATTCCAAGACCCTGTTCCTGCCGCAGACCGAATTCCCGATGCGCGCCGGCCTGCCGCAGCGCGAGCCGGAGATCCTCAAGCGCTGGTACGAGATCGGCCTCTACGAGAAGCTGCGTCAAGCTGCGAAGGGCCGCGCCAAGTTCGTGCTGCACGACGGCCCGCCCTATGCCAACGGCAACATTCATATCGGCACGGCGCTGAACAAGATCCTGAAGGACCTCGTCACCAAGAGCCAGCAGATGCTCGGCTTCGATTCCAACTACGTGCCGGGCTGGGACTGCCACGGCCTGCCGATCGAGTGGAAGGTCGAGGAAGAGCACTATCGCAAGAAGGGCAAGCAGAAGCCCGACTTCCGCGACAGTGCCGCGATGATCGATTTCCGCAAGGAATGCCGCGCCTACGCCACGCATTGGCTCGGCGTGCAGCGCGAGGAGTTCAAGCGTCTCGGCGTCATCGGCGACTGGGATCATCCCTACGCCACCATGAGCTATCCGGCGGAAGCCCAGATCGCGCGCGAGCTGATGAAGTTCGCCGCCAACGGCACGCTGTATCGCGGCTCCAAGCCGGTGATGTGGAGCGTGGTCGAGAAAACGGCGCTCGCCGAGGCCGAGGTCGAGTACGAGGACCACACCTCCGATACGGTGTGGGTGAAATTCCCCATCACGTCGCCCGCGCATGGCGCGCTCGCCTCCGCGAGCGTCGTGATCTGGACCACCACGCCCTGGACGCTGCCGGGCAACCGCGCCATCTCGTTCTCGCCGAAGATCGCCTACGGCCTCTACAAGGTGACGGACGCGCCCGCGGACAATTGGACGAAGACCGGCGATCTCCTGATCCTGGCCGACGCACTGGCCGCGGATGTGTTCAAGCAGGCGCGCGTCACGTCCTATGAGAAGGTGCGCGACATCCCCGGCGATACGCTGGATGCGGTGGAATGTGCGCATCCGCTCAAGGGCATCGCCGGCGGTTATGACTTCATCGTGCCGCTGCTGGCTGGCGATCACGTCACCGACGACACCGGCACCGGATTCGTGCACACCGCGCCCGGCCATGGCCGCGAGGACTTCGATGTCTGGATGGCACAGGCGCGCGATCTCGAAGCGCGCGGCATCACCACGGCGATCCCCTATACTGTCGACGAGAACGGCGCCTACACCGATCATGCGCCGGGCTTTACCGGCAAGCGCGTCATCAACGACAAGGGCGAGAAGGGCGACGCCAACGAGGCCGTGATCAAGGCGCTCGTCGAACGCGGCATGCTGATCGCGCGCGGCCGGCTCAAGCACCAATATCCGCACTCCTGGCGCTCCAAGAAGCCGGTGATCTTCCGCAACACGCCGCAATGGTTCATCGCGATGGACAAGGACGTCGCGCAGGGCGGCAAGGCGAAGAGCGGCGACACGCTGCGCGCCCGCGCGCTGCACGCGATCTCGGTGACGCAATGGGTGCCGCCGTCGGGCGAGAACCGCATCAACGGCATGATCGAGGCGCGCCCCGACTGGGTGATCTCGCGCCAGCGCGCCTGGGGCGTGCCGATCGCCGTGTTCGTGCGCGAGAAGAGCGACGGCTCCGCCGAAATCCTCCAGGACGAGGCCGTCAACAGCCGCATTGGCGACGCCTTCGAGAAGGAAGGCGCCGACGCCTGGTACGCAAAGGGCGCCCGCGAGCGCTTCCTGGGATCCCGCGCGAGCGAGGACTGGCAGAAGGTCGACGACATCCTCGACGTCTGGTTCGATTCCGGCTCGACGCACGCTTTCGTGCTCGAAGACCCCGTGCAGTTTCCTGGCCTCGCCGGCATCAAGCGCAAGGTCGACGGCGGCACCGACACGGTGATGTACCTCGAAGGCTCGGACCAGCATCGCGGCTGGTTCCACTCCTCGCTGCTGGAGAGCTGCGGAACCCGCGGCCGCGCGCCTTACGACATCGTGCTGACCCACGGCTTCACCCAGGCCGAGGACGGCCGCAAGATGTCGAAGTCGCTCGGCAATACCATCGAGCCGCAGGCGGTCATCAAGGAGTCCGGCGCCGATATCCTTCGGCTCTGGGTGGCGTCAGCCGACTACACCGACGACCAGCGCATCGGCCCCGAGATCCTGAAGAACACGGTTGAGACCTATCGCAAGCTGCGCAACACCGTGCGCTGGATGCTCGGCACGCTGCATCATTACAAGCCGGCCGACGCGGTCGCGCCCGCCGAGATGCCGGAGCTCGAACGGCTGATGCTGCACGAGCTCGCAATCCGCGCCGCCGCCATCGGCAAGGCCTATCGGGAGTTCGACTTCAAGACCGTGGTCGCGATCCTGTCCGCTTTCCTGAACAGCGAGCTGTCGGCGTTCTATTTCGACATCCGCAAGGACACGCTCTATTGCGATCCGCCGTCGTCGCCGACGCGCAAGGCGGCGCTGACGACGATCGACCTGTTGTGCGCCTCGGTCCTGAAATGGCTGGCACCGATCCTCAGCTTCACCGCAGAGGAAGGCTGGCGCATGTTCCGGCCGAACGCCGAGCCCTCCGTGCACCTGACGCTGTTCCCGACCGATCTCGAAGACTTGCGCGACGACAAGCTCGCCGCGAAGTGGGAGACGATCCGCAACGTCCGCCGCGTCGTCACCGGCGCGCTCGAGCTCGAACGCGCCGCCAAGAATATCGGCTCTTCGCTGGAGGCCTCGCCGGTGATCTATGTCGCCGACCGCGACATGCTCGCCACGCTGTTCGATGCGGATCTCGCCGAGATCTGCATCACCTCGAATTACGAGGTGCGTGAGGGCGAGGCGCCGGCGGCTGCGTTCCGTCTCGATGCCGTGCCCGGCGTCGCGGTCGTGGTGGAGAAGGCGGTCGGCACCAAATGCGCCCGCTCCTGGAAGATCTCCGCGATGGTCGGCGACGACGCTGAATACCCCGACGTCACCCCGCGCGATGCGAAGGCGCTGCGCGAATGGAAGGCGTTGGGAGTGACGGTCTGATCCCCGCCATGTCCCCGCTCGGCGCCGGCATCTTCGCGGCCGTGATCACGCTCGTGGCCGACCAGGCCTCAAAGCTCTGGCTGCTGAACGTCTTCGACCTCGCCCGTCGCGGCGTGGTGAAGGTGACGCCGTTCTTCGACCTGGTGCTGGCCTGGAATATCGGCATCAGCTTCGGCTGGCTCCAGCACGACAGCCAGGCGGCGCAGCTCGCGCTGATGGCGGTCAAGGTCCTCGCCGTGGTCGCGCTGGCGATCTGGATGGCCCGCTCGCACACCCTCCTCGCCACCATCGCGCTCGGCCTGATCATCGGCGGCGCCATCGGCAACGGCATCGACCGCCTGGCCTATGGCGCCGTCGTCGATTTCGCCCTGTTCCACATCGAGATCGGCGGAAATACCTATAATTGGTATGTGTTTAACCTCGCGGACGTGGCGATCGTTGCTGGGGTGGCGGCGCTATTGTATGATTCCTTCCTGGGGGTACCCGCCGCAAAAGCGCCCTGATCCCGGCCGATACGGACCGGCAGGTGGAACCCGGCTTTTGCGAGGGTTGGGCCGCGTTTGAGCGGCGATCTGCCACAATATGGAACAGGTACAGTAATGCGCAGCTCGAAGACCAGCGGTTCGATGGTTCGAGACCCCCAATCGGGGTTCTGGCGGGCGTTGAAATTGTCCGCTGTCGCGCTCGGCATTGGTCTCGTCATGTCGACCGGCGCCGCCCGCGCCGGTGACGACGACGAGGACGACGACATGACCTTCGAAGAGAAGCTCATCGACAATCTGATGTCCGGCCTCGGCGCCAAGAGCATGGAGAAGCCCGGCATCGAGTACCGCGAGCGTTCGCCGCTGGTCGTGCCCCCGAAGCTCGACCTGCCGCCGCCGGCCGCGACGGAGGCCGCAGTCGCACCCAACTGGCCGAAAGATCCCGACGAGAGGCGCCGCAAGGAAGCTATCGCCGCGCGGAAGAAAGCGAACAAGCCGACCGAAAGCTGGCAAGCAGGCCGGCCGCTCTCGCCGAGCGAGATGAACGCCACCAGGACGGCCGCGCCGTCCCGCCAGAGCAATGAGCCGGCCCAGCCGGGCAGTAACCCCGCTAATCCGACGCTCAGCCCCGCCCAACTCGGATACACCGGCGGCCTGTGGAAGCTGTTCAAGGGGAACGATCCCGAATCAAAGCAGTTCACAGCGGAGCCGCCACGCCAATCGCTGGTAGAGCCGCCGCCGGGATATCAAACGCCGTCGTCGAACTACGCCTACGGCTCCGGGCCGGATAATTCGAAGCGAACCTATTTCGACGTCCTATCCGGCAAGGAGAAGGAGCAATAGGGCTCCTGCTTCGCCCCGGCGTTTCGGCGGGCTGGGAGCTGGCTGCCGGCCCTTGTGCGGCTTCGGCTGCTGGCTCGGCTCCCGAGTTGATGCGTTCTCTGCTTCGTGACGCGAAGCCTCAGCCGCACGGTGTACGATGCCGTGCCTCCGAGCCCGACATCCGGACCTCGGCCTTTCACTAGGGATCATGATGTCCGCAAAACGATCGGCTGCCTGCCTCCTTGCCGCGCTGCTTTCGACCAGTGTCCTGACGTCAGGCGCGGCCCTTGCCCAGACCACCGTCACATCGGCTCCGCCCGCCAGCTTCACGCTCGGCAATGGCATGCAGGTCGTGGTGATCCCGGATCGCCGCACGCCCGTGGTCACGGAGATGATCTGGTACAAGGTCGGCTCGGCCGACGAGACGCCGGGCAAGTCCGGCCTCGCCCACTTCCTCGAGCATTTGATGTTCAAGGGCACCTCGAAGCACCCGGCCGGTGAATTCTCCCAGACCGTGCTCCGCGTCGGCGGCAACGAGAACGCCTCGACCTCGGTCGACTACACCAACTATTACCAGCGCGTGCCGAAAGAGCAGCTGCCGACCATGATGGAGTTCGAGGCCGACCGCATGACCGGCCTCATCCTCAAGGACGAGAACGTGCTGCCCGAGCGCGACGTGGTGCTCGAAGAATACAATATGCGCGTCGCCAACAACCCGGACGCGCGGCTGAATGAGCAGATCATGGCCGCGCTCTATCTCAATCATCCCTACGGCCGGCCGGTGATCGGCTGGCATCAGGAGATCGAGAAGCTGGATCGCGAGGACGCGCTCGCCTTCTACCGCCGCTTCTACGCACCGAACAACGCGATCCTGGTGATCGCCGGCGACGTCGACGCCGCCGAGATCCGCCCGCTGGTCGAGCGCAATTTCGGCTCCATCCCGGCGCAGCCCGCAATTCCCGCACGGCGCGTTCGTCCGCAGGAGCCCGAGCCGGCCGCGCCGCGCACCGTCACGCTGGCCGACCCGCGCGTCGAGCAGCCGAGCATGCGGCGCTATTACCTCGTGCCCTCCGCGACCACGGCTGCGGCCGGTGAGAGCGCCGCCCTCGACGTGCTGGCGCAGTTGATGGGCAGCGGCAGCAATTCCTATCTGTACCGCGCGCTCGTGGTCGACAAGCCGCTCGCGGTCTCCGCCAACGCCAGCTATTCGAGCATCTCGCTCGACCCGACGCAGTTCGCGATCTCGGCCGCGCCGAAGCCCGGCGTCAGCTTCGCCGAGGTCGAGCAGGCGGTCGACGGCGTCATCGCCAATGTGGCGCAGAACCCCATCCGCGCCGAGGATCTGGAACGCGTGAAGACCCAGCTCATTGCGGAAGCGATCTATGCCCAGGACAACCAGGCGGTGCTGGCGCGCTGGTATGGCGGCGCACTGACCACGGGCCTGTCGATCGAGGACATCAGGAGCTGGCCGGACCGCATCCGCGCGGTCACCGCCGAGCAGGTTCGCGCGGCCGCGCAGAAATGGCTCGAGAAGAAGCGCTCGGTGACGGGCTATCTGATCAAGGACACCACCACGGCCAAGCGCGAGGAGAAGCGTTCGTGACCTATCCCCTTCGGGCGCGTCATTTCGCGCTGTCCTTCGTCGCCGGCGCGGCCCTCGCATTCGCTGCGGTCTCGCCGTCGCATGCAGCCGCAAAGATCCAGCGCCTGGTCTCGCCGGGCGGCATCGAGGCCTGGTTCGTGCAGGACGCAACCGTGCCGCTGATCGCCATGGAATATTCCTTCGCCGGCGGCTCGGCCCAGGATCCCAAGGACAAATCGGGCGTTGCCAATCTGGTCGGCGATCTTCTCGACGAAGGCTCCGGCGATCTCGATTCCAAGACGTTCCACGAGCGGCTCGACCGCCGCGCCATCGAGCTCTCGTTCAGCGCCAACCGCGATACCTTCCGCGGCAGCCTGCGTATGCTGCGCGACAACAAGGACGAGGCTTTCGACCTGCTCAGGGGCGCGCTGACCTCGCCGCATTTCGACCCCGCCGATGTCGAGCGCATCCGCTCGCAGGTCATCTCGGGCCTGCGCCGCGAGACCACAAACCCGACATCGCTGGCGAGCCGCAAATTCCTGGAGGTCGCCTTCGGCGATCATCCCTATAGCCGGCAGAGCAACGGCAACCTCGACAGCGTGCCGACCATCACGGTCGCCGACATGAAGGACTATGTGGGCCGCGTGCTCGCCAAGGATGGGCTGAAGATCGCGGTCGTCGGCGACGTCGATCCGGCCACGCTCGGCAAGCTGCTCGACCACACCTTCGGCAGCCTGCCCGCCAAGGCCAATCTCACACCCGTCCCCGACGTCGAGGCCGCAAAGCCGCCGCAGCGTGCCTTCGTGACTCTCGACGTGCCGCAGACCGTGATCACGTTCGGCGGCCCCGGGGTGAAGCGCAACGATCCCAATTTCATGGCAGCCTATGTCGTCAACCACATCCTCGGCGGTGGTGGATTGTCCTCCCGGCTCTATCGCGAGGTCCGCGAAAAGCGAGGCCTCGCCTATTCCGTGTACGAAGCGCTGCTCTGGATGGAGCATTCGGCGCTCTTCATCGGCAACACCGGCACGCGCGCCGACCGCGCCGGCGACACCATCGATGCCATCGAAAAGGAGGTGCGCCGGATCGCCGAGGAAGGCCCGACCCAGAAGGAACTCGACGAGGCCAAGTCCTACCTGAAGGGCTCGCAGATGCTGGCGCTCGACACCTCCTCCAAGCTGGCGCAGGCCCTGCTGCAGTACCAACAGGACAAGCTGCCGATCGACTATATCGAGAAGCGCAACGCCGTCATCGACGCCGTGACGCTGGACGACGCCAAAGCCGCCGCCAGGCGCCTGTGGGGCCAGGGGCTGCTGACTGTCGTCGTCGGCCGCGCCCCGCAGGCCGCGGCGCAGCCGGCGACAGCACCGGCGACGAAGTCGAACTGACGGCCGCAGGTTCGGTACGTCTTCCTGAAATGGCCGGGCTCGCCCGGCCATTTGCGTTTCCGGGGATGCGCCATTGCCGAAAGTGAATGTCCACGATATGTCCGGACATCACGAATGGTGCCATCATGCTGCGGATATCCCGCGATCTCGTCATCGACGAGGACGACATCGAGATCGGCTTTGTCCGCGCCTCCGGCCCGGGCGGGCAGAATGTCAACAAGGTCTCGACCTCGGCCCAGTTGCGCTTCGATACACGCAGGCTGACCCTGCCGGAGGACGCCGCGATCCGGCTCGCCCGCATCGCCGGCCAGCGCATGACCAAGGACGGCGTGATCGTGATCCACGCCCAGCGCTTTCGGACCCAGGAGCGCAACCGGCAGGATGCCATCGACCGGCTCGTCGAGATCCTGTCCGAGGCGATGATCCGGCCGAAGCCCCGCCGCGCCACGCGGCCGACTTTTGCCTCCAAGCAGCGCCGGCTCGACGGCAAGAAGCGCCGCGGCGACGTCAAGGCCGGACGCGGCGGTCGCTTCGACGACTAAAGCATGATCCGGAAAAGTGCGCAGCGGTTCTTCAAAAAGATCATGTTCAATAACAACCCAAAGCGCGATGACGATTCATCCTGATCGCATCGCGCTTGGGCAGACGCAGCCGAAGGACTCCGGCCGACAGGCGGCCGGAGTCTTGCCGTTCTCCCGGCGGGATTAGTAACGCTTGGACGGAGCTGCACCGCCCGTCGTGGAATCGTCGGCCGTTCCCCTGTGCGCGGCGCTGCCCGTGGTGCCCGTGCCTTTGCTGCCCTTGGTCGACTTCATGCCGGTCTTCTCGCCCGCCGCGCCCGGCTGAGCGTTCATCTCCTCATCGCCGCTGCCCATCGTGCTGCCTTGCATGGGTTTGCTCTGCACGGTGCCGCCGGGCTTTGCGGTGGGGGGCGCGCTTTGAGCGAGAGCAGGCGCGGCAACGAGAGCCGACAGAGCGCATGCGATCATCGAGGACTTCACCAACTTCATCCATTTCTCCTGGATTGTTTCGCGATGAATGGCTCGGCCGTTCCCGACGCCGCTTGCCTGCGCCGACCCATCGCATCGCGTAAAGAAATCAAGCGGCGCAATCGTCATGCAATGCGCATGGTGTGGTGAACGTTTAGGGATTTGACGGCGGTTTCGCGGAATTGTGCTCCGCATATATGGCAGCGCGGAACACCCACACGACGCGAGCGTCTCCGCTCGCGGCAAAACAGCCCGCTACTACCACCGTCCATCTGACGCCGCCTAGAGTTTGCACAGGCTGATGTCGATGTTGGATGGGCGAGCTCTTGGCGATGCGCGCAGTCGTGCTGGGATTGTGCACCGCGATGGTGCTGGTGGTGCGGGTTGCCGATGCGCAGATGCCCTTGCCTGCCGCAAAGCCTCCGGATGGCGGGACACTCTTCAAGCAGCAATGCGCGGTGTGCCACACCACGAGCCTGTCAGAACCGGTGCGGCAAGGTCCGCCGCTGGTCAAGATCGTGGGCCGGCCTGCCGGCAAGGTCGAGGGCTTTCGCTATTCGGAGAGCCTCGCAAAGGCGGACTTCGCCTGGGACGAGACGAAGCTCGACGCCTGGCTGACCAATCCGCAAGGAGTCATCCCGGGCGTGACCATGGTCTACCGGCAGGCGAAGCCGGAAACGCGCGCTGCGATCATCACCTACCTGAAGGAGCAGAACTGAATGGCAAAGCCCGTTCATTCCATGATCCGCGTGATCGACGAGGCGCGCTCGCTCGACTTCTACAGGCGCGCCTTCGGCCTGGAGGTCACCGACCATCTGAAGTTTTCCGACTTTGCCCTGATCTATCTGCGTCATCCCTCCTCGTCGTTTGAGGTGGAGCTGACCGTGAATTTCGATCGCAAGGAGCCGTACGCGCTCGGCGACGGCTACGGTCATCTCGCCGTGGTGGTGGAGGATCTCGAGGCCGAGCATGCGCGCTTCGAGCGCGAGAAGCTCGCACCGGGGCCCTTGCGCGACTTCAAGCACGACGGCAGGACGCTGGCGCGCTTCTTCTTCGTCAGTGATCCCGACGGCTACAAGATCGAGGTGATCCAGCGGGGCGGACGTTTCAACTGATTCAATCATGAAATCAAAATTGACGGAGGAATGCCATGAGAGAAGTCGATCGCCGAAGCAAGCACAGCCGCCGTGTTTTTCTCAAGGGCGCCGCAACCGCAGTGCCGGTCGTTGCAGTCGCGACAAGCGTCGCCATCAGCATCGAAGATGCGTGGGCCGATGAAGCGAGCGCGCTCTCGCCCGCCACGATGAAGACGCTGCTGAAGGTCGCGCGCGACATCTATCCGCACGACGTTCTCGGTGACAGCTACTACATCACCGCAATCAAGCCGTGGGACGGCAAGGCGGCCAAGGATCCCGCCGTCAAGTCGCTGATCAGCGACGGCATCACGCGGCTCGATCAGAACGCGCGGGACCGCCACAAGGTGGCCTACGCCGCAGTGCCCTGGGAAGCCGACCGGGTCGTGCTGCTGAAGGAAATCGAGCAGAGCGACTTCTTCCAGAAGGTCCGCGGCGATCTCATCGTCTCGCTCTACAATCAGAAAGAGGTCTGGCCGCGGTTCGGCTACGAGGGATCGTCGGCCGAGCACGGCGGCTACATCAACCGTGGCTTCGCCGACATCGACTGGCTGCCGAAGGCTTGAGACCCACCCCAACGGTTCAGGAGAACGCATATGGCAAAATTCGATCTGAACGATTCCAGCGTTGTGGTGATCGTCGGCTCCGGTGCCGGCGGCGGCACGCTGGGCAACGAACTCGCGCAGAAGGGCGTCAAGGTGGCCATCCTCGAAGCGGGTCCTCGCATCGAGAACCACGACTTCGTCAACGACGAGTGGGAGAGTTTTTCCCAGCTCGCCTGGACCGATGCCCGCACCACGTCGGGGACTTGGCGCGTCGCCAAGGATTTTTCCGGCCTTCCCGCCTGGATCGTCAAGGCGGTCGGCGGCTCGACGACCCATTGGGCCGGCGCTTCGCTGCGTTTCGACGAGCACGAGTTCAGGGTCAAGAGCACCTACGGCAACCTTCCCGGCGCCAATCTCCTGGACTGGCCGGTCACGCTTGCGGAGATGGAGCCGTGGTACGCCAAGGCCGAGAACAAGATGGGCGTGACCCGCACCAACGGCATTCCCGGGCTTCCCGGCAACAATAACTTCAAGGTGCTCGAAGCCGGCGCGAAGAAGCTCGGCTACAAGACCGTGCACACCGGCAACATGGCCATCAACAGCCAGCCGCGCGACGGGCGCGGCGCCTGCCAGCAGATCGGCTTCTGCTTCCAGGGCTGCAAATCCGGCGCGAAATGGTCGACCCTCTACACCGAGATCCCCAAGGGGGAGGCGACTGGAAATCTCGAGGTCCGCCCCGGCAGCATGGCGGTCAAGATCGAGCATGATGCCGGCGGCAAGGTGACCGGCGTCGTCTATGCCGACGCTGCAGGCGCGATGCAGCGCCAGAAAGCACGCATCGTCGCGGTCGCCGGCAACTCGATCGAGAGTCCACGGCTGCTGCTCAACAGCGCCTCGACCATGTTCCCCGACGGCCTTGGCAACTCATCGGGCCAGGTCGGCCGCAACTACATGCGGCACATGACGGGCAGCGTCTACGCCGTGTTCGAGAAATCGGTGCACATGTATCGCGGCACCACCATGGCCGGCATCATCCGCGACGAGGCCGCCAACAACCCCAAGCGCGGCTTCGTCGGCGGCTACGAGATGGAGACGCTGTCGATCGGCTTGCCGTTCATGGCGGCCTTCCTCAACCCGGGCGCCTGGGGCCGTCCGTTCACGTCAGCGCTCGACGGCTATCCCAGGATGGCCGGCATGTGGCTGGTCGGCGAGGACATGCCGCAGGAGACCAACCGGATCACGCTCGATCCTGTCGTCAAGGATAAGTTCGGACAGCCGGTCGCGAGCGTCCATTTCGACGACCATCCCAACGATATCGCGATGCGCGCGCACGCCTACAAGCAGGGCGCCGCGGTCTACGACGCCGTCGGCGCCACCGTAACCTATCCGACGCCGCCCTATCCGAGCACCCACAATCTCGGCACCAACCGGATGAGCGAGAAGCCGCGAGACGGCGTGGTCAACAGGTTCGGACAGAGCCACGACGTCAAGAACCTGTTCGTCTCGGACGGCAGCCAATTCACCAGCGGCGCCGCCTGCAACCCGACGCTGACGATCGTCGCGCTCGCGATGCGGCAGGCGGACTACATCGCGGGCGCGATGCAGAAGAAGGAGATCTAGGGTAGGCGTCATCGATCGCCGAGACGCATTGAGGCGAGATTGCGTATCCCGGCTTTCGCCGGGACGACATCGAGGGTGGCGCAGCTACTCGGCCGCGTCGAGGATGGGCGCCACCGAGGCCTTGAAATCCTGCACCGGCGCCATGCTCCTTGATCGATAGATCAAGCACGAGCAACGCAGCAACGAGGCGAAATTATTGACCTCGCCGTGATGGTCGAGCACCTCGTTGTAGAGCGTCGTCAGGAACTTGCCGAGGCTCATGCCCTCCTTGGCCGCGATCTCCTCCAGCGTGTCCCAGAACGCCATTTCCAGCCGGATCGAGGTGCAATGGCCGTCGATCCGCAAAGACCGGGTCTGGGACTCGTAATCGCGTTGGGGCTGATGCGCGAAGAGATGGCACATGGCGTCCTCCCGTCCTGTTGCCGTTTTTTCACGATGCTACACCGCTGCCCGGCGGCTCACAATCTCGACCACGGCGAAAGGGCGGTCCATCTGCACCGCGCGTTTTTCTCGAACGCCCAATGTCTTCAATGTGATAGGGAGCCTTCTTCCCCAGGCCCTCACACCACTGTTGCCCAACACATGCTTTTGACGCAACACGGCCTAGAATAGCGCTGTCCGCGAATCCCGATCGTAAGCCCAAGTCAGAGCCTCATGCCCGTCCGCCAATTGCCAGAACAGGTCGTCAACCGCATCGCCGCCGGCGAGGTGGTCGAGCGCCCGGCGAGCGTGGTCAAGGAACTGGTCGAGAACGCGATCGATGCCGGCGCGAGCCGGATCGACGTCTTCACCGATGGTGGCGGGCGGCGGCGGATCGGCATTACCGACGACGGCGGCGGCATGACCGCGAAAGATCTCGCGCTTGCGGTCGAGCGTCACGCCACGTCGAAACTCGACGACGAGGATTTGCTCCAGATCCGCACCCTCGGGTTCCGCGGCGAGGCGCTGCCCTCGATCGGCTCGGTGGCGCGGCTGGCGATCACGACCCGCCATGCCAGCGAGTCCCATGCCTGGGCGCTCTCGGTCGAGGGCGGCGAGAAATCCGAGATCATGCCGGCGGCGCTGGCGCATGGGACGCGGGTCGAGGTCAATGACCTCTTCTATGCGACACCGGCACGGCTGAAATTCCTGAAGACCGACCGCACCGAGGCCGAAGCGATCCGCGAGGTGGTCCGGCGCCTCGCGATGGCGCGGCCCGATATCGCCTTCACCCTCGCCGGCGAGGAGCGCGCGCCGGTGACCTGGGCCGCAGCGCTGCCCGGCGCGGCGGGACGGCTGACCCGGCTCGGCGACATCCTGGGCGCGGAATTCCGCAGCCACGCCATCGAGGTCCACGCCGAGCGCGAGGGCATCGTCGTCGCCGGCTATGCCGCGGCGCCCGCGCTGACCAAAGCCAACGCACTCGGGCAATATCTCTTCGTCAACGGCCGGCCGGTGCGCGACAAGCTGATCCTGGGAGCCGTGCGCGCGGCCTATTCCGACTATCTGCCGCGCGACCGCCACCCGGTGCTGGCGCTGTTCGTTACGCTCGATCCGCGCGAGGTCGACGCCAACGTGCATCCGGCCAAGACCGAGGTGCGCTTCCGCAATGCCGGCCTCGTGCGCGCGCTGATCGTGCACGGATTGAAGGAGGCGCTCGCACGCGAGGGCCGCCGCACCGCCGCCAACAGCGGCGAGAGCGCGCTGTCCGCTTTCCGCCCCGCCTTCACGCCACAGCGTCCGGCCAGCTGGGACTGGCGCGCCTCGCCGTCCGCCCCGGTCGCGCCGATGCCGTCCTTCGAAGGCACCGCGGCGCCTGCCTTCACCGAGCGCGCGCAAGCCGCCTTCGACGTCGGGGCGCCCAGCGCTGACGTGCGGTTCGAGACGCAGCCCGTGGCTGACCTCGTCGACCGCCCGCTCGGCGCGGCGCGGACGCAGATCCACGAGACCTACATCGTCTCGCAGACCCGCGACGGCCTCATCATCGTCGACCAGCATGCCGCGCACGAGCGCATCGTCTATGAGCGGCTGAAGGCCTCGCTGGCCGCGAACGGCGTGCAGCGGCAAATCCTCCTCATTCCCGAGATCGTCGAGATGGACGAAGCGACGGTGGAGCGCCTCCTGGATCGCAGCGAGGAGTTGGCTTCGTTCGGCCTCGCCATCGAATCCTTCGGCCCCGGCGCAGTCGCGGTGCGCGAGACACCGTCGCTGCTCGGCAAGACCAATGCCGGCGGGCTCCTGCGCGATCTCTCCGAGCACATGGCCGAATGGGACGAGGCACTGCCGCTGGAGCGCCGCCTGATGCACGTCGCGGCCACCATGGCCTGCCACGGCTCGGTGCGCGCCGGCCGCCGCTTGCGGCCCGAGGAGATGAACGCCCTGCTCCGCGAGATGGAGGACACCCCGAACTCCGGCCAGTGCAATCACGGCCGGCCGACTTATGTCGAGCTGAAGCTGAGCGATGTGGAGAAGCTGTTCGGGCGGCGGTGAGCCGACGTTCCGGTAGGGTGGCCGAAAGCGCGCTCTTCGCGCCTTTGCCCACCCTACGGCAGCACGGCCCTACGGCCTCTTCAAAAACACGAACTCCGTATCGTCATACGCCCGGCGCTCCAATTCCTCGTATCCCTCCGGCGTCACGAACTGCGCGGCCTTGGCCTCTTCCACTACCAGCAGCGCGCCCGGCGTCAGCCAGCCGCCGTCGCGCAGGGAGGCCAACGCCTTCTCCGCAAGGCCCCTGCCGTAGGGCGGATCGAGAAACACCAGCGAAAACGGCTCGACCGGATGCGCAGGCCCGAGATCGGTGGCATCGCGGCGATAGACCTTGGTGACGCCACCCAAGCCCAGCGTCTCGACATTGTTGCGCAGCAGCGCACGCGCCTCCGCACCATTGTCGACGAACAGCACGAACTTCGCGCCGCGCGAGGATGCTTCGATGCCGAGAGCGCCGGTGCCGGCGAAGAGATCGAGCACGCGCGCGTCGGAAATCGGATCGTCATAGGCGTGCGCGAGGATATTGAACACGGACTCGCGCAAGCGGTCCGCCGTCGGGCGGATGTCGCGCGAGGACGGCGAGGCGAGATTGCGCCCCTTCAAGCGACCGCCGACGACGCGCAACGTCAGTCCTCCCGCGGCATCAGATCGCGCTTGCCGTGATAGCCGCGCTTGGGACGGCGCGGCGGGCCGTAGCCGCTGGCCTCTTCCTCGTTGCGCTCGCGCGCCTCCTCGCTCCCGGTGCGCTGCACCAGCACGCGGCGGCCCTTGCGGTCGTTGATCACGCCGCGCTTGCTGACGGGCTTCTTCTCACGCGGCGCATCGTCGTCGCTCGAAGCGGACTTCTGCGGCACGTCGAACTGCGCCCCGGACTTCTCGATCACCTTGTCGCCGAGCTGGTCGCGCAGCACCCGCGACTTGATCTCCTCGACCTGGCCTTCGGGGACTTCGCCGAGCTGGAACGGACCATAGGAGACGCGGATCAGCCGGTTCACCTCGAGCCCGAGATGGGCGCAGACGTTGCGCACCTCGCGGTTCTTGCCTTCGCGGATGGCAAATACCAGCCAGACATTGGCGCCCTGGTCGCGCTCCAGCGTCGCTTCGATCGGGCCGTATTTGACGCCCTCGACCTCGATGCCATTCTTGAGCTCGTCGAGCTGCGCCTGGGTGACGTCGCCATGAGCGCGAACGCGGTAGCGGCGCAGCCAGCCGGTGTCGGGCAGCTCGAGCGTGCGCGCGAGCCCGCCGTCATTGGTGAGCAGCAAGAGGCCCTCGGTGTTGAAGTCGAGCCGGCCGACGCTGATCAGCCGCGGCAGGCCTTCCGGCAGATTGTCGAACACGGTCGGACGCCCCTCGGGGTCGTCATGCGTGGTCATCAGCCCGCGCGGCTTGTGATAGAGGAACAGGCGTGTGCGCTCTCGCTCCGGCAACGGCTTGCCGTCGACCAGGACCACGTCGTTCTTGGTGATGTCGAGCGCGGGCGAGTTGATGACCCGACCGTTGACGCTGACGCGGCCCTGCGTGACCATCTCCTCGGCGTCGCGGCGCGAGGCAAGCCCCGCACGCGCCAACGCCTTGGCGATGCGCTCGCCGGCCTTCTTCGGCTTCGGCGCCTCTTCGCGACGGGGCCGCCCCTCGAAATCGCGGTCGCGCTGGCGATAGGCGCCGCGGCCGCCGAAGGCCGGACGCTTCTCGAAGATCCTGCTGTCGTCCTCGTTTTCACGGCGCGGGCGATCGCCGAAACGGCCTTCGCTGCGCGGATGCTCGTGCCAGTCGGAACGGCCTTCCGATCGCTCGCGCGGACGATCGAATTTCGGACGGTCACGGAACGGACGATCACCCGACGGACGGTCGTCGCGCGAGCGCGAAAAGCGCGGACGATCTTCGCCGCGGCCACCATCGCGACGGTCGTCGCGCTTCTGCCAGGGCTTGTCCTCGCCGCGGTCACGACCGCCAAAATCCTTGCGCGGCCCGCGATCCCCACGGTCGCGTTCCGGTGCGCCACGAGAAAACTTTCGCTCGCCGTCGAACTTGCGCTCCGGGCGATCGCCGCGCGGCGCGCGATCACCGCGGTCGAAATTCGGACGGTCGCCGCGCGGCTTGAAGCTGCGCTCGCCACGATCCTCGCGGGGCCCGCGATCCCCCCGGTCGCGTTCGCGATCGGGACCGCCACGCGAAAACTTCCGCTCGCCGTCGAACTTGCGCTCGGGACGATCGCCACGCGACGCGTAGGGCTTCTTGTCGCCAAACTTGCGATCGCTGCTCCGGCCGGCGGGGCGGGACTCATCGCGATCCCGACGCGGCGGACGATCGTCACGGCCAAAAGACGGGCGATCACTACGCGGCTTGAAGGGCCGCTTCTCGCCGTCGCGCGAGGAGCGATCGGAGAACGGACGGTCTTCACGCGGCTTGAAGGGACGGTCGCCACGCGGCTTGAAGCTGCGCTCGCCGCGCCCCTCACCACCGCGGTCGTCGCGCTTGAATTTCGGACGGTCGCTGAAGTCGCGGCGCGGGGCATCGCCCTCCTCGCGGCGGCGGAACGGACGGTCGCCACGATCAGCGCGAGGCGGGCGGCTGTCGCGGTCGCCACGAGGCGGACGGGCGTCGCTCCTGCCCTCGGGGCCGCGCTTGGCGAATTTCTTCTCGGGGCCACGCGGCTTGCCGGACCGGCCCTTCGGTGGTCCCTTGGGCGATCCCTTGGGAGGGCCTCGCCGGCCGCGGGAATCGTTGTCTTTGTCGCTGTCGCGAGGCATGAATAATCTCACTCAGGGGATAGCCGGAAAGCATTGTGCGCGCTCATTCAGAGCCGCACGCTCAGGCAAATTCGGTAAGCACTTCTGCTGAAGGCGCAGCTACTAGCAGGTTTCTGGCGATGATACGAGGCATGAAAGCCCCTTCTTTCATGGATTTGGCGCTTCGGGCGGCCGAAAATGCCGGAAAATCGGGCGAAGTTCCGATCGGATGCGTGGTGGTCCGCGATCACGAGGTCATCGCCACCGCCGCCAACCGGACGCTGACCGACCATGACCCGACCGCCCATGCCGAACTCGTCGCCCTGCGCGAGGCCGCGAAAAAGATCGGCAGCGAGCGCCTCGTGGACTGCGACCTCTACGTGACGCTGGAGCCCTGCACCATGTGTGCGGGCGCCATCTCCTTTGCGAGGGTCAGGCGCCTGTATTACGGCGCGGCCGATCCCAAGGGCGGCGCGGTCGAGTCCGGCGTGCGGTTCTTCGCCTCGCCGACCTGCCATCACGCGCCGGATGTCTATTCCGGCGTCGGCGAGAGCGAGGCGGCGCGGCTGCTGCGGGAGTTCTTTCGGGAGCGGCGCTAGTCCGCGAAGAACTCGCGCAGCGCGCGCGCGGTGTCGTCCGGATTCTCCTCGGTGAGGAAGTGGCCGGAATCCACGGGCATGCCGACCACGTTCGTCGCCCATTGCCGCCACGTGTCGAGTGGCGTCGCCGCGGCTTGCGCGATGCCGGCATTGCCCCACAGCGCCAGCATGGGAATGGTGATCTTCTTGCCAGCTTCGAAATCGGCCTTGTCGAGGTCGTAGTCGAAATAGGCGCCGGCGCGATAATCCTCGCACATCGCATGGATCCGGGCGGGATCGCGGAACGGGGCTATGTAATGCTCGAGCGCGCGCGCGTCGATCGCGTCCAGCGTCCTCGACTTGGTCTGGCTCGCCATCTTGAAGCGCAGGAAGAACTCGCCCTGCCCTGAGATCAGCGTCTCCGGCAGCGGATAGGGCTGCGCCAGGAAGGTCCAGTGATAGATCTTGAGCGCGTAGGCGCGGTTCATCCGCTCCCAGTAATTATAGGTCGGCAGGATATCGAGCACGGCGAGCTTCGACAGCCGGCCCGGATGGTCGAGCGCGAGGCGATAGGAGACGCGGCCGCCGCGGTCGTGGCCGGCCAGCGCGAAGTGGACGTGGCCGAGGCGCTCCATCACCTCCACCATCGCCTTGGCCATCGCGCGCTTGCTGTAGGGGATGTGCAGCGCGTCGCTCTCGGGCATGTCGGACCAGCCATAGCCGGGAAGATCGGCGATGATCAGCGTGAAGGCGTCGGCGAGCTCTGGCGCCACGCGGTGCCACATCACGTTGGTCTCGGAGAAGCCGTGCAGGAGCAGCAGCGGCGGCCCCTTGCCGCCGACGCGGGCGAAGATGCGGCCGAACGAGGTATCGATCCATTCGGAGGCAAAGCCCGGATAGAGGTCGGCGAGATCGGACATCTTGTTGCATCCTTGTTGGGTCAGCCGGGGCCGGCCCTCGACCCCAAAAGTGCGAAAACAACCCCATGCACAGTAGCTAAGTTCAAGCCCTGCCTGCGTTTTTTTGGAGTGCCGACGGGCGCGGCCGAAATGACGCGCGGGAGCAAAAAAGCCTGTCAGCTCATGGTCTTGTCAGCTCCTGGTCTTGTCAGCTTCTGGCCTTCTCCGCCTCCACCGCCTGCCAGCCGATGTCACGGCGGCAGAAGCCTTCCGGCCAGCGGATGCGGTCGACGGCCTGGTAGGCGCGGGCCTGCGCCTGCGTCACGGTCGCGCCCAGCGCGCAGACATTGAGCACGCGGCCGCCATTGGCGAGGATCGCGCCGTCCTTCGCCACCGTGCCGGCGTGGAAGATCTCGACAGTATCGACCTTCGCCGCGTCGTCGAGCCCCTCGATGCGCGTGCCCTTCTGATAGTCGCCGGGATAGCCTTGTGCGGCCATCACCACGGTGAGCGCGGTTTCCTTGTGCCAGCGCAGGTCGAAATTCTTCAGCTGCCCGTCGCAGGCGGCGAGCAGCGCCGGCACGATGTCGCTCATCATGCGCAGCATCAGCACCTGGCATTCAGGGTCGCCGAAGCGGACGTTGAACTCGAACAGCTTTGGGCCCTGCGTCGTCAGCATGATCCCGGCATAGAGGATGCCGCGGAACGGCGTGCCGCGCTGCTTCATGCCCGCGACCGTCGGCAGAATGATCTTGGCCATGATCGCGTCGTGGATGGCGGGCGTCACCAGCGGCGTCGGGGAATAGGCGCCCATGCCGCCGGTGTTCGGGCCGACATCGTGGTCGAACACGCGCTTGTGGTCCTGCGCGGAGGCCAATGGAATGGCGGTCTCGCCGTCGCACAGCGCGAAGAAGCTGATCTCGCGGCCCGGCAGAAATTCCTCGATCACGACCTCGGCGCCGGCCTCGCCGAAGGCGCCCTCGAACATCATGGCGATGGCGTCCTCCGCCTCGCGCACGGTCTTGGCGACGACGACGCCCTTGCCGGCGGCGAGCCCGTCCGCCTTCACGACGATCGGCGCGCCCTGGCTATTGACGTAGTCGCGCGCGTCCTTGGCGTTGGTGAATCGCTCATAGGCGCCGGTGGGAATGCCGAACTCGGTGCACAGCGCCTTGGTGAACCCCTTGGAGCTTTCCAGCTGCGCCGCCACCTTGCTCGGCCCGAACGCCTTGATGCCGGCGGCGGTGAGGTCATCGACGATGCCCGCCGCCAGCGGCGTCTCCGGCCCGACCACCACGAGATCGACCTTGTTGGTCTTGCAGAACTCGATCACCGCCGCATGGTCGGCGACATCGAGGCCTACGCATTCCGCCTCCTTCGCGATCCCAGCATTGCCGGGCGCGCACCAGAATTTGGTCACTAGGGGGGACGCCGCGATCTTCCACGCCAGAGCATGTTCGCGGCCGCCGGAACCGAGGAGGAGAATGTGCATCGAGGGCTCAAGGATGAGGGGTTTGCTGGGGGCGGAGGTCGCACGAATCGGGGCGGGTGTGAAGGGGGTGGGGGCGGACTCCCCGGCATTCCAGCACTGTCACCCTAGGACCTGATGGCGAGGACGGGCTCCAATTTGAAGTCCAACACTCCCGCAGCCCTGCACAGACTGCCCGTTCGGTGAAGCGGTCGCGCCTTCCCGCTGCGGGTATTGAAGCAGATCTGCGTCATGTTTTTCTCGGCATGCGGGCCGAGCCTGCAAAAGAATTATCCCGATCTGGTGAAGTTCGTGCTTGATCGCGAACGGCGGTTACTGCCGCGGGGCATCAGCGTCTGGGCTTATCTTTATGATCCGTCGGAGTCGACGTCCAGCCGGCAATCGGGCGTAACAGGCATGATGTCGCTGGGCGGTAGCAACCACCTTTTTTCGGAGATCGCCTTTCCGCATTCGGTCTCATCATGAGCTTCAGCGAGGAACCGGTACACAAAGACCTTTGCAACATTGGGCACTTCGGCGAAACGACGATCAACACCTGGGACATCTATTATCTCAAGCTGCCGGTGTTTCCGGTTGTTAGCTTCTTCCCGGGAGATTTTCGTACAGTTGAGGAATTGAAGGCGACCGTCGGCGAGAACCGCAAACTCGGAAGCTACTTCCTCGATGCGCCGCTGTCCGGGCAGCCGAGCGGCAATATTTTCCGGCCCTAGCCCGTAGGATGGGTTGAGCCCTTGCGAAACCCATTGCACGATAAGCTAGCTGACCGAGCGCTATGAGCGATTAATCGTCACTATAGATCGGATGATAGTCCCGAAGGCGGAGAGCCAAGATTGGGAAAGCGATGGGTTTCGCAAAGGCTCAACCCATCCTACGAGCTAATCTCTTGAACGAGAATATCTTCTTCGTAAACTCCAACTGATTGTCATGGAAGTCATAAGCACACGCCAAGTACTGATGGTACGTTCCATTGAACGCTCCAACAGTGCTCGTCGGAACCGCTATTAAGACTTCCTCGCCCTTTGCAAAGAGATTGCCGAACCGCTGTGCGCCAACAAAAAACGGGCCGAGAAATTTGACTGTCGGAATCTTTTCGACCATCTCGTCAGCGCATTGTTTGATTACTTCTGGCGTTATTAACGCTTTGGCGCTCGGAGAGATAATTTCAGTTACGGGAGCCGCAGTCGCACCGCCCGAAGATGTGGCCTCGCCCACCTGCGTCGTCTTACATCCGGACAACAACAAAGCTGCAATACACAAGAAAACGAATGAGCGCATGCTAGTTCCCCAACCCCGGTATGGGATATCCCGCCATCACGCGAAATTCAATCTCAGATTGCCCACACGCGAGTAGCCCGCAGGATGGGTTGAGCCCTTGCGAAACCCATCGCACTTGTTTCGTGACAAGATCGCGTCATGACCGCGTACCGCCGCGACTTCGTTCCGGGTGGCGTCAATCTGGCGGAGCGGAGGCTGGCGTTGCTGACGGATCATATCGAGGTGTTGCGCGGGGCGTTTCGCGAGACGCACCGGCGCCATCCGTTCACGATCGATGCCATCGTGGTGCTGCCTGACCACCTTCACACGGTGTGGACGCTACCGGAAGGTGATGCCGTTTTTGCAATGCGTTGGCAGCTGATCAAATCCACCTTTTCGCGCGGTCTGCCGCGCAATGAGAGGATATCCCGAAGCCGCTCGGCCAAGGGTGAGCGGGGCATTTGGCAACGCAGATATTGGGAGCATACCATTCGTGACGACGTCGATTTCGCGCGGCATGTCGACTATGTTCATATCAATCCGGTCAAGCACGGGCTCGTCAACCGGGTGCGTGACTGGGCGCCCTCCTCGTTTCATCGCCACGTCGAGCTTGGCAATTACCCGGTTGATTGGGCCGGCGATCAGTCGGATGACGGCCGCGATTACGGTGAGCGGGGATCGAGCAGCGATGGGTTTCGCGAGGGCTCAACCCATCCTACGAGCTACGAGCTAATTTGATTCGCGCAGAGTCAAGGCGCTGTGAATAGGTCGAATAACTGCGGGAGGCTTGTCGCTGGACTCCGCGTCACGTCCGAATTTTTTGTAGGATGAGCAAGTCAGCCGAACTTGATTCGTCTGAAGGCGAAAAAACCGGGCTAGCCCCTTCCCCAAGGAACGCCCGGCTTCGCGAATGTCAGCAACTCCCTGCGACCCTTTTTGGCCGTCTCTTGTAGCTTCAGTAATACTGAACGTATGAGTCCGGTCAAGGGGTCCAACACAAAGGATTCTAATTTGAGAAAGACGAAGTTTACGTCCGACGAAGCTGTAGACGTTTGGTTGCGCTATTGGAGTGGCCAGCTTCAGCATGAAATTGCTGCCGACTACCGCATCAATGCGGGGCGCGTTAGCGAGATTCTGACTGAGAAGGACCACATCGGAAGCAAGCAAGTCGCAGCATCGAAGCGTTCTGCGTAAACTACGCGTTGGCGGGCGGCATCATGCCGCCCGTTTTCACTGAGAGCCGTAGGATGGGTTGAGCCCTTGCGAAACCCATCGCGCTTGTTTCGTGATAAAATCGCGTCATGATCGCGTACCGCGCGCAACTGTTCACATCAATCTGGTCAAGCACGGGCTCGTCAACCGGGTGCGTGACTGGGCGCCCTCCTCGTTTCACCGCCACGTCGAGCTTGGCAATTACCCGGTTGATTGGGCCGGCGATCAGTCGGATGACGGCCGGGATTACGGAGAGCGGGGATCGAGCAGCGATGGGTTTCGCAAGGGCTCAACCCATCCTACGAACTCGTCGAGCTCCCCGTCATTCCCGGCGCGCATCGGACTGACGACTTTTCGCGGCGCGACCGATCGGGTACATCGAAGGCCATTCCGCTCCCGGCACACGTGGCCGGATCGACAAGGCCTGATGCATGCCCCCAGAGAAACAGCAGCCCGGCGCGCCCGCCCTGGAAAAAGGGCTCGATCTTCTGGAAGCGCTGGCGGGCGCCGCACGCGGCCTCAGCCAGAAGCAGCTCGCCGAAGCCGTCGGCCGCTCCGTCAGCGAGATCTTCCGGATGCTGGTGGCGCTGGAGCGTCGGGGCTATGTCGCGCGCGACCCCGCAACCGGCGAATATACTCTGACGCTGAAACTGTTCCGGATCGCCTCGCAATTCCCGCCGACCGAGCGGCTATTGAAGGCCGCGCTGCCGGTGATGGAGCAGCTGGCCTCCCGCGTGCAACTGTCCTGCCACCTCACGGTGCTGCACGGCGAACAGTTCATGGTGATCGCCCGTATCGAGCCGGAATGGCTGATGGGCTGGTCGGTCAAGGTCGGCGCGGTGTTTCCGCTCACCCAGCAATATGCTTCGGCGAAGGTCCTGACGGCCTTTCAGCTCGAGGGCCGGCGCCAGGAGCTTGCGCAGGTCATCGCCGCCAATGACCGCATCAGCGCCAAGAAGGCGCTCGCGGCGCTCGACCGCATTTCCTCGGAGGGAGGAAATTTCTCCAATGACGACGGCTATACGCGCATCCTCGCCTATAGCTGCCCGATCATCGAAGCCTCCGGCCGCGCGGTGGCTGCGATGACCGTCCCGCTGGTGAGGCAGGATCAGATCCCCGCCAGCGAGGCCAGCACCATCGCTGCCGAGCTGCGCAGCGCGGCCAAAATTGTCTCCGAGAAGATCGGCGGCGTTTCCTGAACCGTGATGAGATCAGGTTTGATTGCTGCAACGTAGGCGCTCGACTTCCACAAGCGCAGGGCGATCGCATTTGGAGCGATCTCGCCTGAGGCCATCCTTCGAGACGCCCGCTCCGGCGGGCCCTCAGGATGAGGACGGAGTGTGTGACCGCAGTGTGAGCGGGCACGATGCCGCCAAGCGTCATCCTGAGGAGACCGCAAAGCGGTCGTCTCGAAGGACGAGGCGCGCGCTCAGGTCTTTCAACCAGCCGCAATCGCTTCAGCCGAAGCCAACACGCGCGATGGCGCAAGCAGGTCGACCGGTCGTGCTCGACTGCTTTCACGCCTTTTGTTTGTCTTCCGCGCTTTTTCCATCGGAGCTTTTCGAGCGCTCTTCGAAACGATCGGCCCCCTTGGCCAGATCGTGCCCCATCCTGCTCTCGTTCTTCGCTTCGTCCTTGGAGGTTGCTTCTCGCAAGTCTTCGGCAGCCTGCTCCCCCGCCTTCGACGATTTTCGTTTGTCATCCATTGGTGGCTCCTTCCTGATAAAGACGCCTCCCAGGAAGCTCGCTGGTTGATCCCGGATTGGACGTGCCAACGTTCCAATCAGATCACCCGGACATGGTTCCTGCTCCCGGACGTCAGCCTCGTTGGCCGGCGCTCTCAGCCGAGATCATGAAGCTCCTTGCCAAGCGGCGGCGCCAGGCGGAAATCGGAAAAGGCGACTTCCAACCCGGACCGCTCCGGCGTGCAGGCCATGGGTCCGACAAGATAGGAGGAACTCCGGGCGAATGGCGCAAGCCGCATCAGAGGCCATGTCTGTCCATCGTTGGATGCCTGCAAACGAAGGACGCCATGCGCAATCGTGACGCGCAGCCGGAAGTCACTGGGGTCGTGCTCATAGGGGGCTGTTGCCCAATCGGATTGCTCGTTGGTCAGCACGCTGGACAGCATGGCGCGCCCGTCCGAAAACTCTATCCCAGCCTTAAGCCAACGTCGTTCATCTATTCGCACCATCAGGCCCGCCTGATCGTAGAGCGTTTTGAAATCACCTCTGACACGAAGCTCGGCGGTGAACGCATCTCCCGCCTGAAAAGCGAGAAAGTGCCCGCTATCGCGGATAAAGCCGTAATGAGTTTCGCGCCAAAAATCGGTGGCCTGGTCTGTTTCCAGCCCGAGATAGTTGTCCGTTTCGCACCATTTTCCCGGCTCGTTCAACCAGACGCCGGCAGACTTCCCAAACATTCCTCATGCTCCATTGCAACGCCAGTGCAACCTGAGCACAACGCGTCTGTCCGCCCCCAGGTCCGCCTTGGGCTACAAGCAGCAATGCCTGGCCGATCATGAGATTTCCGCCCCTCGCTCCGGAGGCGGACATGCCTTGATGCGTACAGACCCTAGGCCAGCGTCATTCCGCCATCAACGACCCAGGCGGCGCCATTCACGTGCGCCGCCTCGTCGGAGGCGAGGAACGCTACGATGTTCGCGACATCCTGCGGCCGGCCATGAGCCCCCGCATCGCTTCGGCGCAAGGCAATGCCGCCGTTGCGCGCCTGGCCTTCCAATTCCCGGATCATGCGCGACTCCACAGGTCCGGGCAGAACGGCGTTGACCCTGATTTTCGTGCCGGCCACATCCAGCGCCGCCGTACGCGTCAGCCCAAGCACGGCGTGCTTGGAGGCGACGTAGCCGGCAAGCCCTGCACGCCCCCGGATCGCAGACGTCGAGGCGGTGTTGATGATGGCGCCCGTCCCACGCTGCATCATGCGTGCGAGCACGTGCTTGAGGCCGAGAAAGACCCCCTTCACGTTGACCTGCAGCAGTTGATCGAATGTCTCGTCCGGATATTCGTGGAGAGGCGCGACGACGCCCTCGATGCCGGCATTGTTGGCGAAAATGCCGATCGGTCCCAGGCGCTCTTCGGTCGCCTCGACGAAAGCGACCGTATCCCGAGCGAGCGAGACATCGGCGGGAATCGCGAGTGCCCTCGCCCCGGCCTGCTCGACCAGCCGCGCAGTAGCGTTGGCGGCCGCTTCATCGCGGTCGACGATCGCGACCGCAGCGCTCATCCGCGCCAGCCGCAGCGCGATGGCGCGTCCGATATCGCCGCCGCCGCCGGTGACGAGCGCCACCGGCCGCCGGTCACTTCCGGTCACGACTTCAGGAACTCGCAGCCGCCGTCTGCCAGAGGCCGCCAGGCCTCGGACGGCGCAATGGTCTTGACCAGCTTGTAGTAATCCCAGGGCTGCCTGGATTCCTCGGGCTTTTTCACCTCGAACAGATACATGTTGTGCAGCTTGCGACCATCGGCGCGCACGCTGCCCTTGCCGAACAGGGGATCATCCGTCGGCAGCTTCTTCATCTGCTCGACGACGGCCTTGCCGTCGCTGGAGGCGCCGAACGCATCCACCGCCTTGAGGTAATGCAACGTCGTTGCGTAGGCGCCGGCATGCAGCGCGGTCGGATAGCGGCCGTTGTTGCGCGGCGCGAAGCGCTTGGTCCAGGCACGCGTGTCGTCGTTCAGATCCCAGTAGAAGGCTTCGGTGAATTGCAGCCCTTGCGCGATCTTCAGGCCGAGCGAGTGCACGTCGCTGAGATACAGCACCGTCGCGACCACGCGCTGGCCTCCTTGCGGAATGCCGAATTCCACCGCCTGCTTGATGGAATTGATGGTGTCGCCGCCGGCATTGATCAAGGCGATGATTTCCGCCTTCGACGACTGGGCCTGCAACAGGAACGAAGAAAAGTCCTGCGTATTGATCGGCGTGCGCACGCCGCCGAGAACCTTGCCGCCGGCTTTCTGCACGACATTCTTGATATCGGCTTCCATGGCATGGCCGAAGGCGTAGTCGGCGGTGAGCAGGAACCAGCTCTTGCCGCCGCTCTCGACGACAGCGCGCGCGACGCCGGAGGAGAGCGCGTAGGTATCGTAGGTCCAGTGCACGAGGTTCGGCGAGCACGCCTTGCCGGTCAGGTCGGACGAGGATGCGCCGGAGACCAGCAGCGTCTTGTTGTTCTGCTGCACGATGTTGCGAACCGCGAGCGCGACGGCTGAATTCGGCGCATCGACGATCACGTCGACGCCCTGGCGGTCGATCCACTCGCGCGCGATATTGGCACCCACATCGGCCTTGTTCATGTGGTCGCCACTGATGATTTCGATCGGCCGGGTCATCTTGTGGGCCGCCTGGAAATCCTCGACCGCCATTTTGGCCCCCAGCACCGAGCCCGGACCGGTGACATCCGCATAGAGGCTGGACATGTCCGTCAGCACGCCGATGCGAAGCGATTTCGTCTCTTGCGCCTGCGCGCCGAGACCTGTCATGCCCAAGGCAAGGCCACCAGCGCCGGCCAGCAGCCCACGGCGGCTCACCCGATATCGATCGACCATCTCAAATCCTCCCTGCCTCGCCCGTGCTTCTGCACGTTGATTTGCCGCCCGCACGTGCATTGCGCGCAGGCTGATCTTGTCGTTACGGAACGAGCCGTTCGATGAGCCGCCGGTCTTCGACCTCGAATCCGCCGCCATACACGTCCGACACCATGAAATGCGCGCCCAGGATTTCCGGATCGAGGTCGGCGATGGGATCGTACGCGCTGGCGTGCAGGGTCATGGTGGCGCGGCCCGGCGCCGGCTTGGAATATTTCAACGGCGTGCGGCGATAGACGATGTCGGCATAGGCGGTGGCGAGCCGCTCGGGATCCGGCAGGCGACGCACGTGGATCTCGCCCGCCGGCAGTTCGTCGCCATCAACAATGCGTATGACAGGTGCCGAACTGTCCGGCGTGAAGGAGAAATCGGCGAGCGGAATGCCGCGGCGCCGGACCCACCCCGTGATCGATCCGTCGGGATGCTCATCGAACGCGTAGTGGGTATCCTTCTTCGTGTAGCCGAACACCTCGCGCCCGGCGCAGATCCCCATGGGATCGCTGCAATACATGAAGATATGCGTCTCGGTGAACAGCCCCTTGTAGCGCACCGGCACGGAGATCATCAGGTCGAACATCTCGCCGGCGTGCACCGCCAGCGAATGCCCGGGCGAACGCATGAAGCGGAAGGCGACGCGATCGCTCGCGATCTCGAACGGGGTGTCGGCAAGCAGCGCTGCGACCTTGCCCGGCGCGACGCGGGTCATGACCTCGACGGTGCGCAGGGTGCAGCCCCACTCGACAGGATAGGCCGGCGAATAAGGCGGGTTGACCCCGCTGTTCGGCTTGAGCCGGTACGGCCCGAACATGCGTCCGCGCGGGTCGTTGGGATCGGTGACCACAGCCATCAGGTCCGCTTCCTCATTCATATATGATTTTTAGTTTTCATATATGAAATACAAGACGAGTCAAGCCCCGCTCACCGGGGCCTGCTCGAGGCACCGAATCGATTGGCGCGGCGCGGCGAAAATCCTTAACGTCGGGCTCGATCCCCCCAACCCGAATCGTTTGCTAGATGCCGCCTGCGGAACAACTGAACAACGCGTTCGAATTCACCGTCTCCGAGCTCTCCCAGTCCCTGAAGCGGACGGTGGAGGACACCTTTGGCCATGTCCGGGTCCGGGGTGAGATCTCGGGATTCCGCGGCGCCCACTCCTCCGGCCATTGCTATTTCGCGCTCAAGGACGAGAGCGCCAAGATCGAGGCGGTGATCTGGAAGGGCGTGCACGGCCGGATGCGCTTCAAGCCCCAGGAAGGGCTCGAGGTCATCGCCACCGGCAAGCTCACGACCTATCCGGGCTCCTCGAAATACCAGATCGTGATCGAGGCGCTGGAGCCCGCCGGCATCGGCGCGCTGATGGCGCTGATGGAGGAGCGCAAGAAGAAGCTCGCTGCGGAAGGCCTGTTCGACGAGGCGCGCAAGCAGCTCTTGCCCTGGCTGCCGGAGGTGATCGGCGTCGTGACCTCGCCGACCGGCGCCGTGATCCGCGACATCCTGCACCGGCTGGAAGACCGCTTTCCCCGCCGCGTGCTGGTGTGGCCGGTCAAGGTGCAGGGCGAAGGCTCGGCCGAGCAGGTCGCGGCCGCGATCCGCGGCTTCAACGCGCTGCCCGAGGGCGGCAGGATTCCGCGGCCCGACGTGCTCATCGTCGCGCGCGGCGGCGGCTCGCTGGAGGACCTCTGGTCGTTCAACGAGGAGATCGTGGTGCGCGCCGCGGCCGAGAGCATGATCCCGCTGATCTCGGCGGTCGGGCACGAGACCGACATCACGCTGATCGATTTCGTCGCCGACAAACGCGCGCCGACGCCGACGGCCGCGGCCGAGATGGCGGTGCCGGTGCGCAGCGATCTGTTCGTCGAGGTCGCCGATCTCGGCCGTCGCACCCGCGCCTATTGGCAACGCGCGCAGGAGAGCCGCCGCAGCGAATTGCGCGCCGCCGCGCGCGCGCTGCCGGCGGCCGGGGATCTGCTCGCGATCCCGCGGCAACGGCTGGATTCGGCGGGCGCCTCCCTGCCCCGCTGTCTCAAGGCCAACACGCACGCGCATTTCCGAAGGTTCACCGCGGCGAGTTCGAAGCTGACGCTGCGGGTGCTGCACGGCCAGATCTCGCAGGCCGACCATCGCCTGACAGTGTGCGGCGAGCGGCTCGGCCTCTCCGCGCGCTCGCTGCTGCGGCGGCGGCGCGACCGCTTTGCCGGGCTCGAGGTGCGCCTGCGCGCCTCAAAGCTCTCCAACGCGCAGGCGCAGCGCAATGCGATTGCCCGCCAGCGCGAGCGCACGCATCGCCTCGGCGAGCGCGCCGGCCGCGCGCTCGTCACGTTGCTGCAGCGGCTAGAGGCCCGCGTCGAGAACAGCGGCAAGCTGCTCTCCGCGCTGTCCTATCGCAGCGTGCTCGCGCGCGGCTTCGCGCTGGTGCGCGATGAAGCGGGCCATCCGCTGCATGCGGCTGACAGCGTCGGGCCGAACGCGCGGCTCGAGATCGAGTTCGCCGATGGCCGTGTGGCGGCGACGGCGGATGCGGATCGGCCACCGCCTGCCGCCAAGCGCGCGCCGTCGCAGGCCAAGCCGGCCGCGCAAGACGCAAAGGCCGCACCGAAGCGCGTGGCCAAGCCTGTGGATCAGGGCAGCTTGTTCTGACTGCGAAGGCGGCATTCCACCCTCGCTGTCATCCCCTGCCTTGTGCGCAATTGCGCACTGGCCGGGCGATGACGCCGGGTGTGTGGGGCGAGTGCAGCCACAAACTCGTCATTGCGAGCGCAGCGAAGCAATCCAGAATCTTCTCCACGGAGAGAGTCTGGATTGCTTCGTCGCAAGAGCTCCTCGCAATGACGGAGTATTGGGAGGGAGCGTGCGTGCCTACCGGCAGGACAATCCCGCGTCGATCGTGGTCCAGAAGCCGCAATGTTCCGGCGCGCGCAAGGGGGCGCCGGCGTGGGCCTCGTAGAGGAAGATCGCGACGGTGAAGACGACCAGGGCGGAGGAGAAGAGGACGATGCGGTTGCGCATGAGGATTGCGTTGAATCGACATCGTGGTCGAACTAAGGCGCCGTCACGTGCTGAAACCGGCGCCACTCGCCACTCGTAGGTTTTGGGTCGGCCATTCTCCGTGCAGGGCGGTGGTCGATGCGGGGCTGTCCGCCCAACGTTGTTCCTCGGGCGGCCCCGCTTCCGCCTTCGCTTCTAACGAGCTACGGCGCGACAAGTCCGCATCCGACCTAACGCGCCAGCCACTCCGCGACATCTTTCTGCGATTGCGTGCGCGCCTCTGCATCCGTGCCGAGATGGACGCGTTCGGACGCGGCGGCATCGTCGCTGCCGGCAGCCGCGTGCCGTGGCGCGTTGGCGCGGTCGAAATCGTGATTGGCGCCGGGATAGACCACGATGCGTGCCAGTGCGCTGCGGCCACGCGCGCCCTCGACCATCTGGCGGCAGGCCGGCGGCGACGAGACGTCGTCATCGGCGCCGATCAGCACCAGGGTCGGCACCCGCGTGCTCCAGCCGAGGCCGGCGGAAATGCGGCAGTCCGGATAGAACGCGATCGCGGCGCGGAAATCGGGCCCCGGATCGCGCGCCGCGCTCTGCGGGCGCACGGCCCAGAGCAGCGCGCTCGCGCCATTGGCCCAGCCCATCAGGCTGACGCGGTCGCGCGCCACCCAGGACTGCTTCATCAGCCAGGCACGCGATGCTGCGACATCCGTGACGCGCTCGCGCCGCGCCTTGACGTGCATCTCGCTGACGCGGCATTGCGGCCCGAGCTCGCGCGAGCCGTAACTGTCGGGCAGCAGCACGGCATTGCCCGCCCTGAGCAGCCGCTCGGCCCAGTCGCGATAGCGCGGCAGCACGGGATCGGAATGGCTACCGAGCCCGCCGCAGCCGTGCAACGCGATCACGGTCGGAAACGGGCCCTCCCCTGCGGGCTTGTAGAGCTGCGCATGGAGGATGCCGGACGCCAGCGGAATGTCGACTGCTTGCGGCGCCGGCGCGGCGCGCGCGGCCGACATCAGCAGCGACAGGAACAGGGCGGTCAATCGAAGGCGCATCGGACTCTGCCGTAGGAGATGCCGGAACCAGCGATCCCCGGCGCGACGCGCCATCACGCGGAAACGGCTGCAAAACATCACAAACCGGTGGGTTTACCGGGCGGACAAGCCGCCCTATCTATGCTACATCCCGTCCAACACATCGTGCCCTCCAGGGGTTGCCCCGGAAGCGGCCTTCCACGGAGACTTTCGACCGTGCTGAACAAGTTCGGCCCCTCGGGCCATGGCGAAGCGCAGGTGCAGTATCTCGACGGCGACTTCCGCGTGATCTCGCCGGGGACCTTCGTGCGTTGTGCCATCACCGACACGCGGATTCCGCTCGACGAGCTGAAGTACTGGAGCGTGGATTTGCAGGAGGCCTACGCCACCCCGGCCGCCGTGCTGCAGCGGCATTTTCCCGGCGCGCCGAAGCCGCAGCCGTGAGGCCCATGGCGCGCGGCTATCGCTGCTCCGTGCCATCGGACGAGCCTACGCAAGTGTTGATGAAATCCTTCCGGGCCTTCCCGACGATCTTCTGATCGATCGCCTGCTTCAGGCAATCCAGGCGCGCCTGCGCCATGCAGAGCTGCATCTGGTCGCGCTTGTCCTGTCCCTGCAGAGCTTGTGTCGTCGCCAGGCACGTGACCCGCTTGGTCGCGGGAACGGGCACCGTGCCGGCCGGATTTGCCGGAGTTGTCGGCGGACTCGCTTGTGCAAGCACCGGCGCAATGCTCAGACACACAAGGCTCGCGGCGACGGCGGCAGACGGCAGCTTCATCGAACTCTCCTGATGGTCCGGAAGCGATAGACTCTTTGCGATGAATGCCCCCTGAATGAGAGGATGCCGCAACTCCGGCAACGCGCACGCTTCGGCCGGCCAGAACGCGCGGTGCAGTTCTCTCGGCATCATCGAGATGCGGACATTGCTCGCGCGCACCTGGGTTGCGCGTCTGCGACCGAAATGGTCTCCGTCGAATCGGCCTGCGTTGCATCGAAGAGCGCGTGCACTCCGTGGTTACTCATTTCGCGCTGTAGTTGGATTTGCGCCGCGCCTTGGCGCCCTTAAGTTGTTTGACGAAGTCTCGGTGAAACACAGCACTGCTATATTGCAGGTCAGGTCGTTGGGGAATCGAGCGACCGGACGGCCATCGAGCTTCGGATTTGCCGCCGTCTGTGAACGGCCTCATATGGAAGAGCCGATCGGCGGACTACGATCGCCTCGGAAACTCGCGGTGGAATATCTGTAAATCGAAGGCAACGATGGGGGTGATCATGCCCACCATATTAGACCTGCTCTATCGTGAATATTGCCGCGCCCGTCTCGCTGAAATGCGCAAACAGCTTCTGATCTCAGCTAAACGCTCTGAAGCGTTCGAAGCAGATCATCGCCCTGCGGAGCAGGATGACGATGGGATCACGGAGGCACATCGCAAGACCGGTCACGTCCTGCCGAGTTGAAGCGACCCGACACGGCGATCTCTCCCGCGTAGCAGTGACCAAGCAACTGGCAGCAGTTTGGGAGTCAGCAATGAATACACCCGAGTGGTATGCCGTCATCGCGACCTGCATCTCGTGCCTGACCATTGTCGGTTTGATGGCCGTCGGGGCGTGGTGAGCAGGTTCCCATGCCTCTTTGCAGACATGGTTCCGATTTCGACATGAGCACAGCCGCTGCGTCGTTCGACTGCGGCGGCTGTGCGTTAGATTCGGACGTCAGCTTCCAGGCGGGGTATACGAAGAACGCAGCTTCGCCGCGTTCTGGCGGACATGCTTGATCTCGTCCTGCGTGAACAACCGAACCAGTTTCACGTTCTGCAGGGTGCCCGCCGTCACGGTCAGGCCGGAAATGGCCGGAGCCGTACTCGGATCAGGCACATCGAAGATCACCAGGACGCCGGGACCGTCGGCAGCAACGCTGTACATTGAAATCAGCTTTCCACCGGCCGCTTCAATGAGCTTCCTGGCGGCCTCCTGGCGATTGGTTGCCGGGTTTTCCAAGATGGCGTTGAGAGCGCGTGGTGTGTATTGGCCGGTGAGGCAAAAATGCATGGCATGTTCTCCTCTGCTTTTGGCAATGACTCTCCGTGCCGCTCCGAACTGGTCGTTGCGGCCGTCGCACCTGAAATAATGAAGATCGCGCCCGCCGTGGGCATAAACGCCGTCTATGATTGCCGGGAGTTCGGCACGTCCTGGTGACGGCTCTCTTGGAAGGCTACATCAGTTGCCAGGTGTGCGGAAGAGAATTCGTCCGCCGCGCTTTACGAGCTACGGCAGAGACGCTTGCCTAATACACGAGATCAACGCGCGCTGAACCGCCGCTCGCGCGCCCTGTACAGATGATCGCTGATCAACTGCCGCAGCTTTGCCGGCTCGTCGAACTCGAGTTGCACCGCGAACGACACGATGCCGTCGGACACGCCTTCACGGCCGCGCAAACGCGCGAGATCCTTTTCCGTGGTCACCAGCGTGAGCTGCTCGCGCTGGGCCTCGACGGCGAGGGCGGCGAGCTCCTCATTCGAAAACTTGTGATGGTCGGCGAAGGCACGCGTGCGCGCGACGTCGATGCCGCCGGCACGAAGGGTGCGGAAGAAGCGGTCGGGATCGCCGATGCCGGCGAAGGCGAAGACCCGCTTGCCGGATAGCTGCGCGAGCGATGCAGCAACGGGCTTCAGGTGCGCGCGCAGCTCCGGCTTGTCGCGCTTGGCAAGCTCTGCCGCGACGTCGTTGGCGGCGCGGCCATCGCCGATCAGCACCAGCGCATCGGTGCGCCCGAGCTGCGCCTTTAGCGGCACGCGCAGGGGACCGGCGGGAAACACGTTGCCGTTACCGAGGCCGCGCTCGCTGTCGATCACGATCAGCGAGGCGTCCTTGAGCAGGCGCGGGTTCTGAAAACCGTCGTCCATCAGGATAACGGTGGCGCCTTGCGACTTCGCCAGCGCGGCGCCATCGAGGCGATCACGCGCGACCGCGACAGGGACGTCGCGCGCCATCATCAGGGGTTCGTCGCCGATATCGGCCGCGGTGTGGCGTGCGCGGTCGACCATGACCGGGCCTTCGAGGCGGCCGCCATAGCCGCGGCTGAGCACCACCGGCGTCTCACCGAGCTCGCGCAGGAGTCTGGTCAGCGCCAGCACGGTCGGCGTCTTGCCGGCGCCGCCGACATGGTAATTGCCGACACAGATCACGGGAATGCCGGCGTCCGCGCCTTTGCGCACCATGCGCCGCTCGGTAATCGCGCCGTAGAGCAGAGCCAGCGGCTGTAACGCATAGGACGTGAAGGAGCGCGGCCGGTACCAGAAGGCCGGCTCACGCATTGGCGGCCCCCATCTCGATCCGCAATTGCAGCAGATAGGGCTCGAGCGCCGTCATGGTGCGCTCCAGTGCGCCGCCGAGCTGTTCGACCACGCCGCTGCCGGCGCGCTGCATCTTGTCGCGCGTGACGGGATCGGCCAGCAACTGGCCGAGCTGCTTGACCAGCGCCTCCTGCGTGTCGGCCTGCCGCGCGCCGCCGCTCGCATCGAGCGCCGCATAGACATCGGCGAAGTTGAACACGTGCGGACCATGGACGATCGCAGCACCCAACTTGATCGCCTCGATCGGGTTCTGCCCGCCATGATGGATCAGCGACCCACCCATGAACACGATGGGCGAGAGCCGATAGAACAGGCCGAGCTCGCCCATGGTGTCGGCGACATAGATATCGGTCGTCGCCGTCGGCAGTTCCTCGCGTGAGCGCAACGCCGGCTTCAGGCCCGAGGCCGTGATCTGGCCTGCGATCGAGGAGCCGCGATCGGGATGCCTCGGCACGATCACGGTGAGCAACTGCGGGAAGAAACCGACGAGGCTGCGATGCGCAGTGACCAGCATCTCGTCCTCGCCCGGATGGGTCGAGGCCGCGACGATGATCGGCCGCCCGCGCGTCATCGCCATCAGCCGCTCGAGCCTGGCGGGATCGGCCGGCGGTGCCGGCACGTCGAGCTTGAGATTGCCGGTGGTGACGACGTCGCGGCCGCCGAGCGCGGAGAAGCGTTCGGCATCCGTCTTCGACTGCGCCAGGCAGATGTCGAACCGCGACAGCAGCGCCGAGATGGTGCCGTGCATACGCTGCCAGCGCGGGAACGAGCGCGGCGACATCCGCCCGTTGATCAGCACCATCGGCACCCGGCGCGCTGCGCCGGCGAGGATCAGGTTCGGCCACAGATCGGATTCGATGAACAGCGCCAGCGACGGCGTCCAATGGTCGAGGAAGCGCGCGACATAGCGGGGGGAGTCATACGGCACGTACTGATGGATGACGTCGGCCGGAAAGCGCTTTGCGACGACGGCGGCCGAGGTGACGGTCCCTGAGGTGAGCAGGATGCGCAAATTGAGATCGCGCAGGCGCTCGATCAGCGCCGCGGCGGCGAGCACCTCGCCGACACTGGCGCCGTGGATCCAGACGAGCGGGCCATGCGGCCGCACGTCCCGGGACAGGCCCCGGCGCTCGCCGACGCGCGCGGGGTCTTCCTTGCCCTGCTTCAGTCGCCGCTTGATCAGCGCAGGCGCGAGCGGCACGAGGCCAGAGGCCAGGCGCCGATACATCCGCAGCGTGATCGGCAGCGCAATGGGCAGCGATTTAGGCATCTTGAGGCCCCGGGCGGCCGAGTTGCGCGTAAGCGCGGCGGGTCGCCTCGTTCAACGTCTCTTCCAGCTCCAGCCGCAGCGCTTCCATCGCGGCGGCGTCGGCATCCGGGGGAACGTGAATTTCCTTGATGCCAACCAATGCGCCGCGCCCGAATGGCAGATTGATGGTGGTGCGGTCCCAGTTCTTCAGCCGGATGAACCGGCTGGTCGCCATCGCGAAAGGCATGATCGGCCGCCCCGATTCCCGTGCCAGCATGATGATGCCGAGCCCGGCCACGCGCGCGCGCTTGGGGACATCGGCGGTCAGCGCGACATTACAGCCGTCCTGAAGCGTCCGCACCATTTCCTTGAAGGCGCCGACCCCGCCCTTGCGGTGGAATGCGCCGCCATGATCGCCGGAACCGCGGATCAGGCCGATGCCGAGCCGTTCCACCGCGATGGCGTTGAACTCGCCGTCACGGTGACGGGAGATCAGCACCTTGGCCCGATAGGAGGCCTTGTTCTGGTTCTTGATGAAGGGCGTAAGGAAATGCTGGCCGTGCCAGAACGCGAAGATCGCAGGGAGCTGCGGCTCAACCCGCGCATAGACGTCGGGCGGATCCAGCGTGAATTTGTTGGTCCGCCAGACCAGACGCAGATATTCGGCCGCCAGGACCCCGACGGCACGCTGAAACCAGCTGCTTCGCAGCGTATTGCGAAGCAGTTTTTTCAACGTGCCGGTTCTTGATTCGGGTCGAGCAGCCGGTGGAGATGGACGATGAAGTAGCGCATCTGCGCATTGTCGACCGTGCTCTGCGCCTTGGCCCGCCAGGCGGCGTGGGCGGTCGCATAATTCGGATAGAGGCCGACGATCTCGACGTCGTCGAGATTCTTGAAGGTGTTTTGCGTGAGATCGACGAGCTCGCCGCCGATGACGAGGTGAAGCAGTTGTTGCGGGGCACTATCTGGCATGAGTTCTGTTCCTAACGGGCTGCCCGGCAAAGCAGTGTTCGAGAAGCACGACAAAAAGCGCCTTAGGCCAAGGGACGGTTTCGAAAATGCGCGACAATGCCCGCATGACGATCGCGTCCCGCTGCCACCAGCACCCCGTGCGCCACTTCCCGGCGGTTATAGAGGATGGGTTCTCCGGAGAGGTCGCTCATTCTACCACCCGCTTCCTGCACGATCAAATCGGCCGCCGCAAGGTCCCAATCATGGCTGTTGCCGCCCGCAAAAGCCGCATCCAGTGCGCCATGGGCGACCCGGCACAGGCGCAGCGCGAGCGAACCGATTCGCGGATGCAGCTTGATCTCGCCGAGTGATGGCTTGAGCCGTTCGACCAGCGGTTTCGGGCCGGCGACGCGCGCGAAATCCAGCCCGGATCCCGGCGAAGCCTGCACGGCCGCGCCATTGAGCGTGGTGCCCTGGCCGCGCGCGGCGAAGAAGAACTCCCCGCTCGTCGGCGCGAACACCGCGGCCAGCACCGGCGATGCATCCTCGACCAGCGCGACGCTGACGCACCATTCGTCATGGCCGCCCAGATAGTTGCGCGTGCCGTCGATGGGATCGACGATCCAGGTCAGCCGCCGCGACAGCCGCGCCGCGTCGTCGGCGCTCTCCTCGGAGAGCCAGCCATAGTCCGGAGTCGCCGCGCGCAGGCGGGCTTCCAGCAGGTCGTTGACGGCGATGTCGGCTTCCGACACCGGCGAAGAGGCGCCCTTGGTCCACTTCTTCAACTCGGTGCGGAACATCGACTGCGCCAGCGCGCCCGCTTCCCGCACCGTGTCTTGCAGCAGCGCCGCGTCGCGCGTCAGGATGGCTTCGCCAGGGGAGTTCGCGTCAACGTCCGCCAAGCGTCAAACCCTCGATGCGCACCGTCGGCGCATTGATGCCGTAGCGGAACTCGAGATTGTTCGCCGGCTGCATCGACTTGAAGATTTCGAACAGGTGGCCCGCGATTGTCACCTCGCTGACGGGATAGGTGATCTCGCCGTTCTCGATCCAGAAGCCGGAGGCGCCGCGGCTGTAATCGCCGGTGACGCCGTTGACGCCGGAGCCGATCAGATCGGTGACGTAAAATCCCTGCTTGATGTCGGAGATCAGCTCGGCCGGGCTCGGTGTGCCGGGCTCGAGATGAAGATTGTAAGGGCCGGGCGACGGCGAAGACGACACGCCGCGATGGGCGTGGCCGGTGGTGGTGAGGCCGAGCTCGCGCGCGGTGGCGCAGTCGAGCAGCCAGGTCGTCAGCACGCCCTCGTCGACCAGCGCGATCTTCTTCACCGCGACGCCTTCGGCGTCGAAGGTCTGCGAGCGCAGGCCGCGCTTGCGCAGGGGATCGTCGATGATGCGGATGTTCTTCGCGAACAGCTGCTGGCCGAGCTTGTCCTTCAGGAAGCTGGTCTTGCGCGCGATCGAGGCGCCGTTGATGGCGCCGACGACATGGCCGACCAGGGAGCCGGCGACGCGCGGATCGAACACGACCGGCACCTTGCAGGTCTCCACCTTGCGCGGATTGGAGCGCGCCACCGTGCGCTCGCCGGCGGAACGGCCGACGGCGTCCGGGGACAACAGGTCGGCGGCATGCGGTGCCGAGGTAAAGTCGTAGTCGCGCTCCATGCCGGTGCCTTCGCCCGAGATGGCGGTGGCCGAGATGCCCTGGCTGGAGCGCAGATAAGAGCCGTGAAACCCGGTCGAGGTGACGAGCACCATGCCGCCGATGCCGGCGGAAGCGGAGGCGCCGCCGGATTTCGTGACGCCCTTCACGCCGAGCGCCGCAGCTTCGGCCGCGAGCGCGCGGCGCTCGAGCTCGCTGGTGGCAGGCACGTCGGGATCGAGCAGATCGAGATCGGGGAAGTCGCGCGCGAGCAGCGCGGGATCGGCGAGGCCGACATATTTGTCGTCGGGCGCAACGCGCGCCATCGCGACCGCGCGTTCGGCGAGCTTGGTGACGGCATCGCCGCTGACGTCGTTGGTCGAGACCACCGCCTGGCGCTGGCCGACCAGCACGCGCAGACCGACATCATCGCCCTCGGACCGCTCGGATTCCTCGACGCGGCCGTCGCGCACCTCGACACCTTGCGAGACGCCGCGCACCGCGACCGCATCGGCCGCGTCCGCGCCGGCGCGCCTGGCAGCCTCCACCAGCCGCTGCGCGAGATCGGAGAGCGCGGACTGATCGAACAGGTCGCGATTGGCTTTAGGCGAAAGCGTTGAGCTTGGTGAAGAGTTCACGAACGAAATCCTGTTGGGGCGGGGTTCGGGACCGGAACCCACAGATGTGCCCTAATGGCGCGGACTTCAAGCATTTTCAGCCCGCCAAAAGCTCAGATTCGCCGGTTGCGCGCAACGTCTCGTCAATCATGCGCGCCAAGCTCTTGTCAATCATGAGCAGCGGTGAGGATGGATTAACCAGCCTTTTTAAGCGGTTTCGGACGAGCGCGCGCTAAGGTCCTCGCATCGACCGGGAATATAATCCCGGCGGGGAGAACTAGAGCCGTGAGGCGTCAAACAGCAACATGCGGGGTCGGTCCCGCCGGGTCGAGCCGCTCTCTGCGGCTCGACCCTCTTTCCCTCCCGGTCCGCTTCGATGCGCATGATCCGCGCGCCGACGGATACACGAGGCAGATCGAGCTTCATCGCGAGCGTGTCGTGCTGCGTCGTGCCGTCCGCGGCATGCAGATGGCGATCAACGTCCGCGTCAGCGACTTCACCGGTGTCGCGCTGCGCGGCAATGACGAGGCGCAAGCCCTCGTGCTCGTGCATCGCGATCCCTCGCTCTCGGTGCCGCTGCTGGTCGGCGTTGATAGCGAAGAACTCGCGGAAGCCTGGGCGGTCTGGAGCGAGCTCTTCGCACTTCCGCAGCTCGACGAAGGTGCGCGCAAGCCCGCAGCCCGCCGCCGCCGCGCCAATGCGATCCGAGCCCGCCGTCCGAAATTCCTGATGCGCCGCCGTGTTGCGATGGCGCGCGAGCTCACCGTTCATCAGGGCGAGCGCGAGATCATCGCCAGGAATTGAACGACAATCACGGTGCCGTAGGGTGGGCAATGCGAAGCGTGCCCACCTTTCTATCGATCATTGAAAGATCGTGGGCACGGCGAGCTACGCCGACCGCATCACCGCGTCGGCCAGCAACCCCGCGAACAGCATCAGCCCGGCATCCCTGTTCGAATAGAACAGGCGCTTGCACAGCTCGGGATCGTCGATCCGCAAGCGCGCGATCTGCCACGCCAGATGCGCGGCGAAGGCGGCAAGCCCGAGCCAGGCCGGCCAGCGCGCATCGCCCGAAGCCAGCGCGACGCCGATCAGCATCACCGCGACGCCATAGAACAGGATCAGCGCCTGATGCGTATGGGCGCCGAACAGGCGCGCGGTGGATTTGACACCGATCAGCGCGTCGTCCTCGGCGTCCTGATGCGCATAGATCGTGTCATAGCCGATCACCCAGGCGATCGAACCGGCATAGAGCACCAGCGCGGTGACGTCGATGCGTCCGAAGGTGACGGCAAAGCCCATCAGCGCGCCCCAGGAGAAGGCGAGCCCGAGAAAGACCTGCGGCCACCAAGTGACGCGCTTCATGAAGGGATAGATGGCGACGATCAGGAGCGAGGCGATGCCGGTCATGACGGCAAAGCGGTTGAACTGGAGCAGCACGACGAACCCGACCAGCGCCAGAGCGACCAGGAAGGCCAGCGCCTGCTTCACGGTGATCTGCCCCGCGGGCAGCGGCCGCGAGCGGGTGCGCTCGACCTTGTCGTCGAGATCGCGATCGGTGATGTCGTTCCAGGCGCAGCCCGCCCCGCGCATCGCGAAGGCGCCGACGAGGAACAGGACGATGGTGAGCGGAAGGTCGCGGACGTCATGCGCCATGCCGCTCGCGAGCGCTGCCGACCACCAGCACGGCATCAGCAGCAGCCAGGAGCCGATCGGACGATCGAAGCGGGACAGGCGCAAATAAGGCCGCGCCCATTGCGGCGCACGCGTATCGACCCAATTGCCGGTGGAATCGGCAACGCGGGCGGATGTGCTAGTGCCCAGTTTTCGAAGTTCGTATTCCATCGCGGCGTATCCCGGTACGAACTTCGAAAACTACAGGGGCACTAGCCAGAAAATCTCAATTCACGTGCCGCTTATCGATTTGAAGTTCCTATCAGGATCTCGCGACGAGCATCGTAGGAACTTCAAATCGGCGGCACGTGTATCATCGCGTGAGGACGTTGCCGTTGAGCGTATCGAAGGTGCTGCCGCCCTTCTTGCCGGCATTGGCCTCAGGTGCGGAGCCCGACCCCAGCACCTCGCTCAGCGACGGGCCGGCCGGACCGCGAGGCTGGTTCTGCATCTGTGCCGCGACGTTGCAAACCTTGGTCGCCATGGCCTCGGTGTTCTTGTGGCCGGCCTTCATCTGATCACCGACCTGCGCCGGGATTCCGCATTTGGCGGCATTGGCCTCGATGTACTTGAGCATCTTCGACTCGGCCTGGCTGAAATTGCGGATCAGCTTGCAGGCCTCGTCCGGCGCCGCATGACGGTCGCTCGCGGCCTTGATCAGCTTGCCGCGCTTCTCGGCTTCTTCGCGCAGGGGCATGAACGCCTTCATGCAGTCCTCGCCGGGACCGGCTTGCGTCGGCGGAGCTGCGCTGAACGCGCCAGCGCCCCCGAGGGGCGCAGCGCCATTCACGGGGAAGGACGATTGCGACGGCGCCGTGCCGACCGAAGCGGTCGGCGCCGAGCCGTTCACGGGGGGAAACGCGGAACTGGTGGCAGCCTGATTCGGCAGCGGCGCCGGGAAGGCGCTTTGCGCATAGGCGCCCGCGGCGCTCAGGGTGACCATGGCGGCAGTGATCGGAACCATCAAATGACGGATCATCAAGAAGGTCTCTCCGGCAGGAGCTTACGGGGTCCGGCGTCTTCCCAATTGAAGCGCAACCAGCGTGCTCGCGATTTTACGATTCCCGCCGGCCCTTAACAACCCGTCGAATAGGGCAAGAGCGCGGCGCGCCGACGCACGAGCTTGGCAATATTTACCCCCGAAATGGCTGCTTTCGGTTAATAACGGCCTCAAATTGGACTTTTGAACGATGCCTTCCCACGATTTTCGTGCTCCCCGCCTGTTCGTCGATGCTCCCCTGGCCCAGGACGCCAGGGTCGCGCTCGACCGCGACCAGAGCAATTATCTCGGCAACGTGCTGCGGCTTGCCGCGGGGGCGGAGGTTTTGGCGTTCAACGGCCGCGACGGCGAGTGGCAGGCCGCCATTGAAGGCCGCAAGCGGCCGGACGGCCTCGTCATCCTTCAGCAGACCCGGCCGCAGGACCGGCTCGCCGACCTCGCTTACGTCTTCGCCCCGCTCAAGCACGCCCGGCTTGACTACATGGTTCAGAAGGCCGTTGAGATGGGCGCCGCGACGCTGCAGCCGGTTCTGACCCGGTTCACCCAGGCCTCCCGGGTCAATACCGAGCGAATGCGGGCCAATGTCGTCGAGGCCGCCGAGCAATGCGGGATTTTGAGCATCGCCAGCGTCGCCGAACCGGTAGCCTTGGAGCGCTTCCTCAGCCAGCGCCCGGCCGACCGCCTGCTGATCTTCTGCGACGAGGCGGCCGAGGTCGAAAACCCGGTTCAGAGCCTGCAAGCCGCGCCGGCGGCTGGACAAGGTATTGACGTCCTGATCGGCCCCGAAGGCGGCTTTGCCGAAGAGGAACGGGCCCTGCTGCTGCGGCAGCCCAAGATCCTTCGGCTGGCCTTGGGCCCCCGGATCATGCGGGCGGACACCGCCGCGGTGGCGGCGCTGGCGCTGGTGCAGGCGGTGCTGGGCGATTGGGGCAACTGATCCCGGCATTGCCCACCCGTTAAGCGATTGATCCTTTGGAGGTCGAAACCGCGCATCGGCCATGCTAAGGGCTGCGCCAATCCTGTCCTTATCCCTTGCCTGCCCGGTTCCACCGGGACGATGGACCCCGTTATGACCGCGACTGCCACCACGAATGCTGCCGGCTCCGCCGCCTGGGCGGATACGCTGCTCTTGTCGTTCGCGCAGGCCGGTTACGTCAGGGCCGAGCCCGCCATCCTGCAGCCGGCGGAGCCGTTTCTCGACCTCTCCGGCGAGGACATCCGCAAAAGCCTGTACCTGACGACCGATCTGTCCGGCGAGGAGCTGTGCCTGCGCCCGGACCTGACCATTCCCGTTGCCCGCGACTATCTCGCCTCCGACCGCGCCGGCCAGCCGGCGGGGTTCAGCTATCTCGGCCCGGTGTTTCGTTACCGCAGCGGCCAGGCCAGCGAATTCCTCCAGGCCGGTATCGAATCGTTCGGCCGCCAGGACCGCGCCGCGGCCGATGCCGAGATGCTGGCGCTGGCGCTGGAGGCGACCGCGGCCTTCGGCGTCCGCGACGTCGAGATCCGCACTGGCGACGTGGCTCTGTTCAACGCGCTGCTCGACGCGCTCGACCTCTATCCGGTCTGGCGCCGCCGCCTGGTCAAGGATTTCAACCGCAAGATCAGCCTGGAGCAGGATCTGGAGCGGCTGGCGGCCGCGACCACCGCTGGCCCCAGCGAATACCAGGGCGTGCTCGCCGCGCTCGCCGGTTCCGACCGCAAGGCGGCGCTCGCCTTCGTCACGGATCTGATGTCGATCGCCGGCACCACCAATGTCGGCGGGCGCACCACGGCCGAAATCGCCGATCGCTTCCTCGAGCAGTCGACGCTGAAGGGCGGCGCGCTGCCGCGCGAGGCGATCACCGTGCTCAAGCGCTTTCTGTCGATCGCGGGCAATCCCGACGACGCCATCGCCGCGCTGCGCGCGCTCACCTCTGATGCCAAGCTCGACCTTGCCGCGGCCATCGATCAGTTCGAGAGCCGGGTCGGCTTCATGGCCGCACGCGGCATCGACGTGAAGCAGACGCGCTTCTCGACCGCGTTCGGACGCGGCCTCGACTATTACACCGGCTTCGAATTCGAGCTGCATCATCGGGGCAACGGCGCCGAGCCGCTGGTTGCCGGCGGCCGCTATGACGGGCTGATGACCCAGCTCGGTTCAGTCGAGCCGATCCCGGCGGTCGGCTTCTCGGTCTGGGTGGACGCGCTGACCCGGATCGGCCGCAAGGTGGGAGCGTAAAATCATGAGCGCGCCATTCGTTCTGGCCGTTCCCTCCAAGGGCCGCCTGCAGGAAAACACCGAAGCCTTCTTCGCCCGCGCCGGCCTCAAGCTGTCGAAAGCCGGCGGCGCCCGCGACTATCGCGGTACCATCGCGGGCCTCGACAATGTCGAGGTCGCCTATCTCTCGGCGAGCGAGATCGCCGCGCAGCTATCGCGCGGCCTGGCGCATCTCGGCGTCACCGGCGAGGACCTCGTGCGCGAGACCATCGCGGACGCCGACAAGCGCGTGTCGCTGATCGAAGGGCTCGGATTCGGCTATGCCGACGTCGTCGTCGCGGTGCCGCAGGCCTGGATCGACGTCCGCACCATGGCCGACCTCGACGACGTCACCACCGGCTTCCGCGAGCAGCATCACATGCGGATGCGGGTCGCGACCAAGTTCGTCAATCTCACCCGCGCGTTCTTCCAGGCCCACGGCATCAGCGATTACCGCATCGTCGAGAGCGCCGGCGCAACCGAAGGCGCGCCGGCGGCCGGCAGCGCCGAGCTGATCGTCGACATCACCACGACCGGCGCGACCCTCGCCGCCAACGGCTTGCGGGTGCTCGACGACGGCGTGATCCTGCGCAGCCAGGCCAATCTCGTTGCGTCGAAGGAGGCCGACTGGTCGCCGCAGGCGCGGGAGACGGCGCGAATCATTCTCGATCACATCGCAGCGCGGGCGCGGGCCAACAAATACCGCGAGGTCCGCACCCGCTTCCGGCAATGCGACGCTGCCCTGCTCGGCGAAGCCCACAACCGGTACGGCGTCGAGACCCCGTTCGGCGGACCGACCTCGTCAGGCATGCTGACGTTGCACTGCCCCCCGGGGCAGCTCTATGCGCTGGCAAGCTTCCTGCGCGAGCATGGCGCCGAGACCGTCTCGGTGGTTTCGCTCGACTATGTGTTCGACCGGGAGAACCCGCTGTTCGCCAAGCTCGAGGCGTTCCTGCGGCGATGAGCCCCGGGTCCGTTCGGCTTTTCCGTTCAGCTTTGCGACAGCAAACGGCAGCTACCATATGCTGTTGAGATGACTTTGAACGCTTCTGGAACCTTGATCGATGACGCTGGGCTCTGACGTGTCAGGCATGACGACCACCGCGGGCAGCGCCGCCGCGAAGGGACTGTCGATCGTCGTCCCCGTCTACAACGAGGCGGCGGGCCTTGCCGCCCTGCACCAGCGAATCTGCGATCTCGCGAAGACCATGCGGGAGCGCTATCGGCTGGCTTGCGAGGTCGTCTATGTCGACGACGGCAGCAAGGACGCGACGCTCTCGATCGCGCGGTCATTGCCGGCCGATTCGATCGGCGTCCAGGTGGTGTCGCTGTCGCGCAATTTCGGCAAGGAGGCGGCGCTGATGGCCGGCCTCGACCACGCCCGGCTCGGCGCCGTCATGTTCATGGACGGCGACGGCCAGCATCCGCCGGCCCTGATCGAACAGCTGGTGCGGCACTGGATCGATGACGGCTACGACGTCGTCTACACCGCCAAGGCGCATCGCGACAACGAGGGCTTCCTGCGCCGCGTTGCCGTGCACGGCTTCTACGCGCTGATCAATTGGGGCGCGCGCCAGAAGATTCCCGAGGACGCCGGCGACTTCCGCCTGCTCTCGCCGCGCGCGGTCGCCGCCCTCAGGCAGCTGCCGGAACGCAACCGCTTCTTCAAGGGACTCGCCAGCTGGATCGGCTTCCGCCAGATCCGCGTCGACTACGAGCCCGCGGCGCGGGCCCATGGCGTCACCACGTTCAACGCCGCAAGCCTGCTTGGCCTGTCGATCGAGGGCCTGACCTCGTTTTCGGTCGCCCCCTTGCGCTTCGCGAGCCTGCTCGGGGTCATACTCGCCGGTGGCGCCTTCCTGTTCGGCCTTTCGATCCTCTGGGAGGTGTTGACGACCGGCAAGCAGGTGCCCGGCTATCCCTCGCTGGTGATCGGCTTGATGACGATCGGCGGCGTGCAGCTCATCATGATCGGCATCGTCGGCGAATATATCGGCAAGATCCTCTCCGAGCTGAAGGCGCGCCCGATCTACTTCGTCGCCGAGCACAGTGAAAAGCACTTCGAGGCGGACAAGGCTGACGACGCCGCGAAGCGGACGGCGGCCGAATGAACGCGGCCGCGGACCTGCGGCGGATCTGGCTCTGCGCCGACGATTACGGCATCAGCCCGGGCGTCAACCGCGCCATCCGCGACCTGATCGAACGCGGCCGCCTCAACGCCACCTCGGTGATGATGGTGGGCCCGGCGATCGCGCGCAGCGAGGTCGAGGCGCTCCAGGCGTCCGCGACCACGAGCCCGCGCTGCGCGATCGGATTGCACGTGACGCTGTCGGCGCCGTTCCGGCCGCTGACCATGCACTTCCGTCCGCTCGACGGCGACATGTTCATGCCGTTTCCGAAGCTGTTGCGCGCCGGCTTGGTGCGGCGGCTCGACCCTGAATTCTTCCGCAACGAAGTGAAGGCGCAGCTCGCCGCCTTCGCGGAGGCGTTCGGCCGCGCGCCTGATTTCGTCGACGGTCATCAGCACGTGCAGCTCTACCCGCAGGTGCGCGACGGCTTTGTCGAAGCGGTCGCCGAAGTCGCGCCAAACGCCTGGGTGCGTCAGGGCGGCCGAGACCTGCCGCTCAGGGAGCGGCTGGCCTCTCCCAAGGCCATGGTGCTCGATATCCTCAGCGCGCAATTCCGCCGCCGCGCCGGCAGCGCCGGCCTCAGCTTCAACCCCGGCTTTGCCGGTGCCTATGACTTCACGCGGGTGGCCGATTTCGGCGAGCTGATGCGGCAATTCCTGGAAGGCCTGCCGGACGGCGGCCTCGTGATGTGCCATCCCGGCTTCGTCGACGATGTCCTCGCCGGCCTCGACCCGATGACCGATGTCCGCGAACGCGAGCACGCGTATCTCTCAGGCGATGCCTTCGCGCGCCTGCTCGCGGACAGCGGCGCCACGCTAGGATGAAACCGGCGAAAAGGGTGCGGGAGGGCAGCTTGTCGCATACCGAAATTTAATCCGGCCGGCACTGTTGGGGCCACAATGGAACCCTACATCTGCCTCGCGCTTGGTTTGCGTAGAGGAGATAGATCATGACGCCGCAGGAACGCCAGCTCGTTGACGACCTTTTCGACCGGCTTTCAAAGCTGGAAAGCGCACCACGCGATCCCGACGCGACCGCCGCGATCTCCAGCGGCTTGCGCAAGGCGCCGAGCGCGATCTACGCGCTGGTGCAGACCACGCTGTTGCAGGACGAAGCGCTGAAGCGCGCCCATGCTCGCATCCAGGAGCTGGAAGCGGGGCAGGCCCCCGAGCAGGCACAGTCCGGCGGCTTCCTTGATTCCATGCGCGAGTCCCTTTTCGGCGGCGGTCCGTCGCGGGGCTCGGTTCCGAACGTGCCGCCGCGCGACGCGCGGCCGGCCTGGAACACCGGCCAAGCCATGCAGCAGTCCCAGCCGGGCTACGGCCAACCGCCTTACGGACAGCCCTATGGCCAAGGTCCTGGTCAAGGCCCCGGTCAGGGCTTTGGAGGATCGCCGGTCGGCGGCGGCGGCTCGTTCCTCGGCACGGCGGCGGCGGCGGCGGCCGGCGTGGTTGGCGGCTCGCTGCTGCTCTCCAGCATCCGCGGCATGATGGGCGGATCGAATCAGCAGGCGTTTGGCGATACCAACGCCTCGGGCGATCGCAGCCCCTGGGGAGGAAGCGGCGACCAGTCATCCGGCGGATCGCTCGCGCGTGACGCGGGCGTCAACGACATCGGCTCGAAGGGCGATTCCCGCCAGGGCTTCTTCGACCAGGCCTCGAACGACGATCGGAACAACAACGATCAGAACTACGGCGACAATCACGACGACGGCAACATGGACATGGCCGACGACAGCGATTTCGGCGGCGGAGACGACGGCGATAGCGATTACGCGTAAGGGCCAGTCCGTACCTTTGCAAACGAGAACGGCCGCCGATGAGGCGGCCGTTTTCATGACCAGCTTCTCCCGTTGCGGGAGACGAGTGAAGAGTCAGAGCACCACGACCTTGGTGCCGACATTGACGCGGCCGTAGAGGTCGATGACGTCCTCGTTGCGCATGCGGATGCAGCCGGAGGAGACGTTGGTGCCGATCGTCCAGGGCTCGTTGGAGCCGTGGATGCGGTACAGCGTCGAGCCGAGATACATCGCGCGGGCGCCGAGCGGATTGTCCGGACCACCCTCCATGTGCCGGGGAAGGTCGGGGCGGCGCGCGATCATTTCCGGCGGCGGCGTCCAGGCCGGCCATTCGCGCTTGGCCGTGATCGACTTCACGCCGGACCAGGTGAAGCCGGGACGCCCGACGCCGATGCCGTAGCGCATCGCCCTGCCGTTGCCTTCGACGAGATAGAGGAACTTGTTCGGCGTATCGACCACGATCGTGCCGGGACTTTCCTTGCCGCTATAGTCAACAGACTGTTTCTCGAACCTCGGATCGAACGGACGCTGCCGCGGATCGGCCGCCTCCTGCTGGAGCGTGCTTTGCTGATATCCGCCTTGCAGTTGCGGCTCGCCCATCGGCGGCAGGCGGCGCTGATCGTAATAGCCGGGCTGCTGCTGATACACCGGTTGCTCCGGCGCGTAGGCCGGACCGCGGCCGGGACCGTCGCCGAACAGGAACTCGATGAAGCCGCCGCCCATGTTCGAATTGGATGCGACGCGCACCGGCGCCGGCGGCACCCGCGGCTGGTAGAGCACCGCAGGCGGATCGTTTGGCACCGAATTGTCGAAGGCGCCGGCACTGGTTGCGCCGGCAATGAGGATGCAAGCGCTGCCGAGCAGCGCAACAGACATTTTCTTGAACATCGACGTACTCTGTACTGTTTCGTCTAGATCACATGCGCCGTGGAGGGCTGATGGCCGGTCCGCGCCCCTCGACGTGGTCAATAAAAAGCAAAAGCCGTTTTGTTTGGTAAACGTATCGGGCGTTTGGATTCACCACGTCGTCAACCGAGGGGCAATTTGGCGATCAGCGTTTATTTTCGATGAACGCGGCGCGGCCATGGTTAATCGCTTCTTTGCGCGCGGTCGCGCGACGCCGCACAACAGTTCCTGCTGTGAACTTCGTGTTAAATCGCTTCTGACTACAAAGTCGCGTGAGTGAGGTGGGGGGAGTTTCCTGATGGCTGTTCACCGCAAACGTTTTCGCGTCGAGGATATCGCTGGTGGCGAGATGCCGATTTTGGACGTAACCGAAGAGGCAATGCCGATGCATAGCGAGATCATGGCCGAGCTACGTGCGATCCGCGCACAGATGGCGAAGGGCAGCGCGCCGCTATCGGGCAGCGCGGCCATGGCGGCAATCGACGCCTCCACCGCCCACGAGCTCTCCGAGGCTCGCACCATGCTCGAAACCTATCGGGCCCAGATCGAGCAGTGCGAGAAGCTGAAGGTCGAGCTCGACCTCATCCATGACGCGATCGACCGCACCAAGCGCGAGATCGCCACGCTGCACGGCAAGAGCTTTGACGGCGGCGAGATGGCCAAGGTCAACGGCGAACTCGGCGCGGTCGTCGGCGGCACCGAGCACGCGACCCAGCAGATCCTCGAAGCCGCGGAATCGATCGACCAGGCCGCCAGCGCAATGTCCAAGGTGGACTCGGTCGACCAGCAGAAGCGGCTCGCCGACGACATCCAGGAACGCGTGATCTCGATCTTCGAGGCCTGCAACTTCCAGGACCTGACCGGCCAGCGCATCAGCAAGGTCATGACCACGATGAAGTTCATCGAGCAGCACATCAATGCGATGATGGAGATCTGGGGCGGCGTCGACGCGATCAAGTCCCACGTGCCTGCGCATGCGCATGTCGACAACCGCAGCGAGGACGAGAAGCTTCTCAACGGTCCGAAGCTCGCCGGCGACGTGGGCCATGCCTCGCAGGACGACATCGACGCGCTGTTCGACTGAGCGGACGCGACAGACGGAAAACAAAACGCCGGCCGAGAGGCCGGCGTTTTTTGTTTGCCGTCATTGCGAGGAGCGAAGCGACGAAGCAATCCAGGCTGCCTCCGCGGAAGCAGTCTGGATTGCTTCGCTACGCTCGCAATGACGAACGGTTAGGCCGGAACCTCGCTACGCCCTCGGCGCGCAGCGGACGTAGACCATGTTGCCGTAGCGGGTGGCGGCGTCCTTGTCGATGAAGCGGGTGATCAGGACCCGGCCGTCGAAGGAGATGATCTCGCGGTCCTGGTCGCCGGGGGTCGGGCCCGCCGGTCCGATGTAGTTCTTGCCGCTCGGTGACCCCTTCAGCCGCAGCTCCTGGGGCGTTGCCTGATCGGCCAGATGCATGATCACGCCGCCGGAGGAGCCGGCGGTGATCACATAGGGATTCTTGCACTGGGCCCGGGCGGCAGCCTCGGTGCGGGCGCGGTCGGCCGGGTTCTGGAACGAGGCCAGGCCCCAGCGGCCCACGATCTCGTCGGCGCGAATGGTCGCGGGCATTTCCGGGGCTACTCCCGGCTCGGCTTCGGGCGGCGGCGCGGACGACGTGAGAGATGGCAGGCTGAAGCCGCCGCCGCAAGCGCCCAGCAGCAGCGCCAGACAAGAGGCGGCCGCCAGATTGGCAACCGTGCGCGCGTGAGCCGAACTGATCATGGCATTCCCCCGAACAAAACCATGGCCGCACCCCTCCCGCAGCCAAGCGCAAAACCGCTGCCGGAGCAATGACGTCCTTTGACACGCCGGCGCCCCGAACACGTTTCCAATGCCACCATCCTATATCCGCCTCACCAATCGCTTAACCACCTTTGCTTGACAGGATCGCGGCCAAGCCATATTTCCGAGCCCACTATTAGCACTCGGAAAGCCCGATTGCTAAGCGCGCCGTTCGATTCTCGGGATAGGGGATGGACGGAAGCGCCGCCCCACCCACTTCCACTACTTCCGAAGCGAGCCTCCAAAGGGAAACGTCATGGCTAAATCCAAATTTCGTCCGCTGCATGACCGTGTCGTGGTCAAACGTATCGACGCCGAGGAAAAGACCAAGGGCGGCATCATCATTCCGGACACCGCCAAGGAAAAGCCGTCCCAGGGCGAGGTCGTCGCCGTCGGCCCCGGCGGCCGGGACGAAGCCGGCAAGCTGACCCCGATCGACCTCAAGGTCGGCGACCGCGTGCTGTTCGGCAAGTGGTCGGGCACCGAGGTCAAGATCGACAACGAAGACCTCCTGATCATGAAGGAGTCGGACATCATGGGCGTTCTGGCCTAAGGCCATCCGCCTGAACAGCCGCTGAATGTGATGCCCGGATCACGCGATCCGGGCATCCATCATTCCGCTGTACAGCACAAAACAAGACACAGCACGAAACACGAGGGATTGCAGACATGGCTGCCAAAGACGTCAAGTTTTCCGGAGACGCGCGCGAACGCATGCTGCGCGGCGTCGACATTCTCGCCAATGCCGTCAAGGTGACGCTCGGCCCGAAGGGCCGCAACGTCGTCATCGAGAAGTCGTTCGGCGCGCCCCGCATCACCAAGGACGGCGTCACCGTCGCCAAGGAGATCGAGCTCGAGGACAAGTTCGAGAACATGGGCGCCCAGATGGTGCGTGAGGTCGCCTCCAAGACCAACGACCTGGCCGGCGACGGCACCACCACCGCGACCGTGCTGGCCCAGGCCATCGTGCGCGAAGGCGCCAAGGCGGTTGCCGCCGGCATGAACCCGATGGACCTCAAGCGCGGCATCGACAGCGCGGTGGCGGCCGTCATCAAGGACATCGAGAAGCGCGCCAAGCCCGTCGCCGCCTCCTCCGAGGTCGCCCAGGTCGGCACCATCTCCGCCAACGGCGATGCCTTCATCGGCAAGATGATCGCCCAGGCGATGCAGAAGGTCGGCAACGAGGGTGTCATCACCGTCGAAGAGAACAAGTCGCTCGACACCGAAGTCGACATCGTCGAGGGCATGAAGTTCGACCGCGGCTATCTCAGCCCCTATTTCGTTACCAATCCCGAAAAGATGACCGCCGAGCTCGAGGACGCCTACATCCTCCTGCACGAGAAGAAGCTCTCGGGCCTGCAGGCCATGCTGCCGGTGCTGGAAGCGGTGGTGCAGTCGGGCAAGCCGCTCGTCATCATCGCGGAGGACGTCGAGGGCGAGGCGCTGGCCACCCTGGTCGTCAACCGGCTCCGTGGCGGCCTCAAGGTGGCCGCGGTGAAGGCGCCGGGCTTCGGCGATCGCCGCAAGGCCATGCTCGAGGACCTCGCGATCCTGACCGGCGGCCAGCTCATTTCCGAAGACCTCGGCATGAAGCTGGAGAACGTCACGGTGAAGATGCTGGGCCGCGCCGGCAAGGTCGTGATCGACAAGGAGAACACCACGATCGTCAAGGGTGCCGGCAAGAAGCCGGAGATCGAGGCCCGCGTCGGCCAGATCAAGGCCCAGATCGAGGAAACCACCTCGGACTACGACCGTGAGAAGCTCCAGGAGCGCCTCGCCAAGCTCGCGGGCGGCGTCGCGGTGATCCGCGTCGGCGGCGCGACCGAGATCGAGGTCAAGGAGAAGAAGGACCGCGTCGAGGACGCCCTCAACGCCACCCGCGCCGCGGTGCAGGAAGGCATCGTCCCCGGCGGCGGCGTCGCGCTGCTCCGCGCCAAGAAGGCCGTGGGCCGTCTCACCAACGCCAATGACGACGTCCAGGCCGGCATCAACATCGTGCTGAAGGCGCTTGAAGCCCCGATCCGCCAGATCGCGGAGAACGCCGGCGTGGAAGGCTCGATCGTCGTCGGCAAGATCCTGGAGAACAAGTCCGAGACCTTCGGCTTCGACGCCCAGAACGAGGACTATGTCGACATGGTCGCGAAGGGCATCATCGATCCCGCCAAGGTGGTGCGCACCGCGCTGCAGGACGCCTCCTCCGTGGCCGGCCTGCTGGTCACCACCGAGGCCATGGTCGCCGAGACCCCGAAGAAGGAAGCTCCGCCCGCCATGCCCGCCGGCGGCGGCATGGGCGGCTTCTGAGCCATACCGCTAGGCGATTGAGGAAGCTCGAAGGGGCGCGGCTGAGCCGCGCCCCTTTTCATGAGCAGTTGCTTTTTAGTTTCAGCAACTTATGATTGCGAACGGGAGGGGCGGGCGCATGCTAAACAACATAATCGCTTATTTTGATTTGCAATCCGAAAAACGTGCCCGGGGGCCAACGGGCTTTAGTGATGATGGCTCTGGCCATGCTCCAGTATTGCCACAGTATTTCGCGCTTACGCTCGGTGTTCTAGTCGATCCACTCCTCCGAAATTACATCGCATCAGGAGCATTTAACGTTTCATTTCAAACGCTCGGCGCACGATCAATATTTGCCTTACTGATCGCAATTGTCTTGCTTCCCGCCGTCTATAGAAACGCCTTTGACCCAAGCCGGCCAATCTCAGTACAGCTGTGCGCGCTATTCGTATCCGGCCTCGGCTGGCAGTCGGTATTTCAAGCGGCAGTAAAAACAGTAGCTCAGTAGCGGATTCTCAATGTCACTCGATTTTCTCCGGGCGCTGGCCTTTTCAGGCGAACTAACCTCGTTTTTTCGCGAAGACCCTCTTTCATTGATCGAGCGAGGTGCAAACGGGATTCAACTACGTTTCGACGATGACTTTATGAGAGCCGCGTTCGAGGGTGCCCGAGAATCCTCATATGAACCGATAACGAACTGGTACCAAGGCAGGCCGGTGAGCACACTCGTGTCACTGGCTATCCAAGAAATTTGGAACGGGGATCGCAAAGCGATCTTTGAACATCGACGATATTCACTGGGCCAGTGGTACGAACGAAACAACGGAGAAAAGCGGAAATCAATCAATATACTCGTCGATGTAGCCGATCCGAAACATCCACTCTTTTCCGAGGGCCCGACACAATACGAAGGTTATCGTATCAAGTACCGCGCCGCAGGGCCAATCCAACCGCACTACATGTGCGGAGATTCAATCAAGGTGGGCGCGACCAAGGGCTACGGTACAATATGTGGATTTTTTCGTGACACGGCTGGAGAGAGAACATACGCCCTAACGTGCGGCCACGTTGGACATAGAAAGGGCGTGTCCATTACTAGTCCTGAACGACGAAAAGCAATCAAACTAGGTAAGGTTGATTCCTTGATCGTTCCCACGGGAAGAGGGCCGTGCAATAGATATGCAGACCCCACCGCAAACGGTGTTGATGCGGCATTGATCAAAATTGATCCGCACGTTTCAATTGAAGCAGGATCACCCAGGACAGTACATCCGGTTGCTGCAATTAGTCAGGGAGATCTGGTCGAGATCAGAGGAAGGGGCGGCCCCAAGCAAGCTCAAGTGATTTCAGCAACAATCTGGAAGCAGATTGATCTATTTAAGACCGGCACAATGTATTGTTGCGGCGATATTTTTGAGCTTGGGTTCCGCGAGCCAGTCTATTTTCAAACCTCACTGAGTCGCCCCGGCGATTCTGGAGCGGCGGTTCTTCGCCCAGGACTACCAGACGAGTGGTTCGGAATGCTAATAGGTGGTTACGGCCCTACGTCTTATGCAAGCTATGCCGCACATATCGTGGATTGGGCGACGGCCGAATATCCCAATCTCCTATCGATACCTTAATGGCACAAGGAGGCGGCTCGAAATCCAGGCGGGTAGCTTTGTGCGAAGGCCGCCTCTGGGCGGCCTTCTTTTTGCCCATCCTGCTCTTTCGCTTTCCGATTCAACCGACGGCGAAAACCCACTACGGTGGCGCGCCGATTCTTGATCAGGGATTTCCGCGATGCGCGCGCTTCTGGTTTGTCCGACAGTCGTTTTGGCGGCGCTGCTTGCGGTGGCGCCCCAACCCGCATCCGCCCAGATGAAGCTGTCGCCCAAGGCTGCGGCGCCCGGTGGCGTGGAGACGCGCTATTTCACCTCGATCGACGGGCTGATGGACGGCAATGCCGACGTGATCCTCAAGGAAACGCGCCAGGGCAAGACGGTCACGGCGGCGGTGCTGGACGTCTGCTATCCCGTCGCGAAGAACTCCGACCGCAAGGACCGCTTCGTCGTCAATCTCCAGGTCGCGGGCCAGACGCTGACCGGCACCACGCAGAGCACCGGCGAGAAGGCTCCGGTCAGCGTCAAGCTGCTGCGAAAGCAGAGCGGGGACAGCGTCGAGTTCCGCGGCCAGATCAGCATCGGCCAGGTGGTGACCGAGGTGACCTCGCCCGATAATTCCGACCTCAGCGAAAAGGAATTTCAGGACAACCAGACCTCCGACGACGGCATCACGCCGCAGCCGAAGGATTTCACCGACGTCTCGCCGGAGGCGATCGCGGTCAAGGTCAAGCTCGATGCGGCGACCGACTTCCTGAAGAGCCTGAAGGGCCAGGAGATCGAGGTCACGCTGGCGAGCCTCAGTGTCGGCTGCGACGCGCTGCGCGCAGGCGAGCAGACCATCAACATGTCGGTCGATCCCGAGCGCGCCAGCGCGCTGCTGGCGAAATTCAAGGCGATGCCGGGCGTCACCGCCGCGGGCTGGACCGCCGGCATGACCGAGATGGACCGCACCATCCGCTTTCCCGCGGCCGACTGGCGCGAGGGCGACAAGATCAACCGCAACAAGCTCGCAGCCGCGGTCTCGAACGTCTTGAGCCGAACGCTCGCGGCAAAGCCGGTCTCGCAGAACTTCAATCCCGCCACGGGCAAGCTGAAGCTGGTCTTCAAGCGGCCGAACCAGGATTTTCCGGCGCTCGAGCTGACCGACACGATCGAGGTCGCGGGGCTCGTCTCGCCCGACAAGCCGGGCACGACCGACAAGCTCATGCTCTGGATCGGCAGCCCCGCGACGACCACCGCCGACGAGAGCAGCGGCGCCAAGCTCAATCTCTCCGACGACGCCTCGATCGACGAGGAAGGCGAGCAGCCCGACGACAACGGTTCGTTCGAAGCGCTCACCAGGGAGCTCAGGGGGCAGCGCTGGGATGCCGACAAGTCGGTGTGGAAGTGACCCGCTGATCAATCGTGCCCCGGACGCAGCGCGATGCGCCTTGTCCGGGACACGAGAGGTCTAATTCCCCGTCGTGCGAAAGCGCAGCGACTTCGGGCCGATCAGCGTCAGCACGTCGCCCTGGCGCTTCCAGGTCTCGACACTGGAGAGCGCAGCGACGAGCTCGTCGTCGGCCTGCGCCCTTGCCGGCGGGCAGGAACGGTCCTGGATCTGACCGGGGACGAAGATCACGGTGTTGCCGGCGACCGAGAACTGGCCCTTGCCGCCCTTGCACCAGAGCTCCAGCACGACTTCGCCATGGTCGCCGATCTCGATGTTCGGAATCCGCTTCGAGCCTGCTTGCGGCAGCGCTTCCAGCGTCATCTCCGTGCCGAAGGGGAACCCCTCCTGCGCTCCCGCGAGCGTGGACATCGCGAGCACTGCAACTGCCGCACACACCAATCGCTTGAGCAAAACCATGAGACCTCTCGTCCGACCTGATTTGCCGCACCTTCTATAAGACGGCGGCGTCCTTGAGAAGTTCTCCCGCTGCAGCCGTAGATGCAAAAATCCCCGCGGAGGCGAGCCTCGCGGGGATTTGCGTCGAAGCCTGGCGCGACCTGCTACTTCAGCACCATCGCCGTGAACGGCCATACATAGGCCTGCAACGTCACGAACAGGCCGACGAGACAGGCCAGCACGATCGAGTGCCAGAACACGAAGCGAAGAATCGTGCCTTCATGGCCGTACCAGTTGGTGGCCGTGGAAGCGACCACGATCGACTGCGCATCGATCATCTTGCCCATGACGCCGCCGGACGAGTTCGCCGCGGCCATCAGGATCGGCGACAGGCCGAGCTGCTCGGCGGTGATCTTCTGCAGGTTGCCGAACAGGATATTGGACGACGTATCCGATCCCGTCAGCGCCACGCCGAGCCAGCCCAGCAGCGTGCCGAAGAAGGGATAGAGCACGCCGGTGGCCGCGAAGGCGAGGCCAAGCGTCGCGTCGACGCCGGACAGCCGCGTCAGCGTGCCGATCGCGAGCATCGCCGAGATCGTGATCAGCGAGATCGCGCACAGCCGGATGGTGCGGCCATACTCGATCGCGAGCTTGCCGGGACCGACGCCCATCAGGAAGCCGGAGATGATCGCCGCGATCAGCATGCCCGTGCCGGTGAAGGACAGGTAAGTGAAAGCGAACACCGCGCTCTCCTTGGTCGGCCCTGGCGCGACCGGCGGCATCTTGTTGATCATCTGATGCAGCTCGGGAATCGGATAGTTCCAGACGAAGATCGAATTCGCCCACCCTTTGAAGGCGCCGTTGCCCCAGATCAGCATCACGATGCAGACGATGATCCACGGCAGCAGCGCGCTGAACAGCTCGCTCTGCGTCAGCGGCGTCTTGTCGAGCGGCTTTGCCGCCGTCATGGTGGCGGCCGATTCATCGTTGCCGCGCAACGCAGGCGACAGCCAGAGCTGCCTGGGCTGCCAGACCTTCAGGAACAGGATCAGCGCCCCCATCGAGATCAGCGACGCACCGATGTCGACGATCCAGGGATTGATGAAGTTGGAGATCACGAATTGCGGGATCGCGAACGACAGGCCCGTGACGAGGATCGCCGGCCAGACATCCTTCATGCCCTTCCAGCCCGCGAATGCCCATACCACCCAGAACGGCACGATCAGTGAGAAGAGCGGCAATTGCCGGCCGACCATGGCGCCGAGAATGTAGGGATCGAGCCCCGTGACCGAGGATAGTCCCTGGATCGGAGTGCCCAGCGCGCCATAGGCAACCGGTGCGGTGTTGGCGATCAGCGACAGGCCGGATGCCGCGAGCGGCGAGAAGCCGAGGCCGATCAGCACGGCGCCGGTGATCGCGACCGGCGTGCCGAAGCCGGAAGCACCCTCGAAGAACGCGCCGAACGAGAACGCGATGAGCAGCAATTGCAGCCGCCGGTCCTCGGTGACGCCGCCGACCGCCCGCTTGAGCAATTCAAAGCGGCCGGTTCTCACCGTTACCTGGTAGAGGAAAATGACGTTGAGCACGATCCAGCCGATGGGGAAGAAGCCGGTCACGATGCCAAGCACCGAAGCGCGGATCGACATGTTCGCCGGCATGGTGAAGACGAAGATGGTGATCAGGTTGGTCACGATCACGGCGATGACCGCGGCGATATGGGCCTGGACGCGTCCGCTCGCGATCAGGATCAGCAGCGTGACGACCGGCACCGCCGCCGCAATCGTCGACAACACCGGGCTGTGCAACGGATCATAGATTTGATTCCACATAGTCTTCTCCCCACGCATGTTATGGCGGTCGGCCCGCGTGGACGGCCGAACCTGCTTGATGCTCGAAGCGATAACCCCAGGATGGATATGAATTCCTCGCGAATGCAGCGGTTCCCGTCCACTCACAAGCTCGCGAAATCGCGGAGCAGCCCACCCCGCGCCGCGGAGCCCCGTGCTAGGGTTGCAAGCTGCGGCAAGGCAACGCAAATTGCAGAAACTTGCGACTTTAGTCTGAGCGCGCCCATTTCCGCCATGGCCTCAAGTCCTTGGCTCCGGGTGGTTGTGCACATCCCCCTAGGAGACCCTGCTCTGTGAAGAACATCAGCGCCACGCTCGCGATCGTCTGGCGAATCGCCGCTCCCTATTTCTGGTCGGAGGACAAATGGGCCGGCCGCGGCTTGCTCGCCGTCGTCGTCGCCATGGAGCTGGTGCTGGTCGCGATCAATGTGCTCCTCAATCAGTGGCAGAACCGCTTCTACAGCGCGCTGCAGGCTTACGATCTGCCCGAGTTCGTCAAGGAGGTCTGGATCTTTCTTGGCCTCGCCTTCACCTTCGTCGCGCTGGCCGTCTACAAGCTCTACCTGAACCAATGGCTCCAGATCCGCTGGCGGCAATGGCTGACGCAACACTATCTCGGCGAATGGCTCGACGGCGCCACGCATTACCGCATGCAGCTCAAGGGCGACGCCGCCGACAATCCGGACCAGCGTATCACCGAGGACGTCAAGACCTTCGTCGAACAGACGCTGAGCATCGGCCTCGGCCTTCTGTCCTCGATCGTGACGCTGGCCTCGTTCATCGTCATCCTCTGGGGCCTGTCCTACAAGGCGCCCTTGTACATTTACGGCACCGACATCATCGTCCCCGGTTTTCTGGTCTGGTGCGCGGTGGCCTACGCGATCGCGGGCACCGCCCTGACGCACTGGATCGGCGCCCCGCTCGTCAACCTGAATTTCGAGCAGCAGCGCTTCGAGGCGGATTTCCGCTTCAACCTCATCCGCGTGCGCGAGAATTCCGAGCAGATCGCGCTATTGAAGGGCGAGAGCGCGGAGCGAGGGCGGCTGCTGCGGCGCTTCGGCTTCGTCATCGGCAATTGGTACGAGATCATGAGCCGGACCAAGCGCCTGACCGCGTTCACGGCAAGCTACGGTCAGGCCGCAACGCTCTTTCCCTATGTGGTGGTCGCGCCTGCCTACTTCGCCAAGCGCATCCAGCTCGGCGACATGATGCAGACCGGCTCGGCGTTCGGAAGCGTTCAGGATGCGCTGTCCTTCTTCGTCACCGCCTATCGTTCGCTCGCCGAGTGGCGCGCGGTGATCGCCCGCCTCGACGGCTTCGAGATGTCGGTCAGCTCAGCCGCCCGCGGCGCGACCCAGGAGCCGACCATCGAGGTCGCGCCCTCGAAGGGCACGGCCATCGCGCTCGAGCGGCTCCTCGTCAAGCTACCGAACGGGACCCCTCTGGTCGCAGCCGCCGGCTTCACGATCCAGCCGTCGGAGCGGGTGCTGGTCACCGGCGCGTCGGGCTCCGGCAAGTCCACACTATTCCGCGCCATCGCCGGGGTCTGGCCGTTCGGCACCGGCACGATCACCGTTCCCGAGAAGTCCAGGCTGATGATGCTGCCGCAGCGGCCGTATTTCCCGATCGGCCCGCTGGGCGACGCCGTGATCTACCCTGCCGAGCACGGCACCTTCCCGCCCGAGCAGATCCGCGACGCCCTGGTCGCGGTCGGCATGAAGCGGCTGGCAGACCGGCTCGACGAGGACGGTCACTGGAACAGGACATTGTCGCTCGGCGAACAGCAACGCCTTGGTCTTGCCCGCGCGCTGCTGCACGTGCCCGACTATCTCTTCCTGGACGAGGCGACGGCTTCGCTGGACGAGCCGTCCGAGGATCGGCTCTATCGGCTGCTGACGGAGAAGCTGCCACAGGCCACCATCGTCTCGATCGGCCACCGCTCGACGCTGGACGCTTTCCATACCCGCAAGGTGGCGTTGGTGGAGGACGGCGAGATCCACGTCCTCGGCAAAGCCTCGTAGCCCTTCGCATTTCGGCCTCGCGTCGCGCCAGGCACCAGCCCCAAAGCAAAAAGGGCGGCAGATTGCTCTGCCGCCCTCGTAGATGGTTTCCGGAAGAAACTTACTTCAGGTTGGTCATCGCCGTCAGGTCGAACGACAGCTTGGCAATACCGGCAGCGCCGCACCAGCTGGAGCCGACGCCCGAGGGATTGATGGGCGTCAGGAACGTGCCGGTCGAAGCGGTGAGGTTGCCGCGCGCCGAATAATCGCTGGTGAAGGCGTTGCAGTCGCCCTTCGACAGATCGGTGTCCGAGTAGCGCAGGTCCAGCGTCATCACCTTGTAGGTGAAGCCGATGCCGACGTTCCAGGTGTTGTAATCGGCGTAGTTGATGCCGTTCGGGAAAGCCGCCGTACCATAGAAGCTGTCGGAGGTGCCGAGCCACTGACGGCCGAACTCACCCGACACGTACATGCCGACGCCGCTCGAGCCGAACACCGTGCTGGGCGCGGTATACTTGCCGACGATCGAGGTGTAGTTGCCCCAGGCGCCCGAGTTCAGGAAGCTCGGGGTGTAGTATTCGGTGACACCGAACGACCAGTTGTCGTTCACCGTGTAGGTGAACTTGCCGTAGACTTCGAAGAAGCTCAGGTCCCGCTTGATGACGTTGGTGTTCAACAGGGCCTTCTCGGCGCACTCGGCGCCCTGGAAGTTGCCGGCGAAGTCGATGGCAGGCGCACCGTAGTAGCAGGTCCCACCCGGATACAGGTAACCCCAGACGCCGATGTCGAAGGCGAACGCGCCGAAGGTCGGGCGGATACCGCCGTAGACGTCGATTTCGGCAGCGGCGCGGTTCGGGAAGGAGATGCTCTCGCCGGCCACGCCGATATAGAGCTGGAGGTCCTTGGTGACGTTGTAGCGCGGCTCGAAATAGGCGGCGACCGACGGCTTGTTGTTCGACTGAGTGATACCACGGAAGACGTAGTTGCTCATGATCGCGCCGCCGAAGGCGATATCCCAGGGATCGAACGCCGGCGGCGGCGGGGCCTTCAGCGCTTTGACCCGCATGTCTGCCGCGAAAGCCGAACCCGTCGCCACCATTGCCAGCGCCGTTGCCAACAAAGCCACTTTTTTCATTTCGATCCCCATCGCCAAATTCTTACTAGTCGGATCCCGGAAGCCCCCCGGGGCGAACGACCTGTGTGCAAAATTGCGTTACTGCGACAATCTGGATTGGAGGCCACGATCCGTGAAGCAAAAAGCGCGGGCATCTGCCGACTTTTTAGGCGTTTTGACGTTTCCACGAAAGGTTATCAGCCTGTGTGTCTTCTCGATCACATTATTTGCATTCCAAACTGCACGAAGGGACCGTGCAAGTACGGGCAAGGCGGGTCACGTGGCAGCCGGGCTACGAATCGGACAGGCGCGGGAAAGAGGCGGCTTCCGGCGGGTACTTGGCCGATGCAAAAAGGCCGCAGCGTCACCGCAGCGGCCTTCCTGTTGTCGATCGCGGTCGCTGGATAGGACCTAGTTTTGCCCCTCGGCCGGCGCCGCTTCCGCAGAAGACGAAGGCATCGCCCAACTCGTCTCGGCCGCCGGCTCGGGAGCCGGACTTGCCGCCGGCGCTGACGGCTTCGGCGCGGGAGCTGCCTTCGCCTTCCTCGGTGCCGCCTTCTTCGCGGCCTTCTTCGGCGCAGCCTTCTTGGCCTTGGCCTTCACGGCCTTCTTGGCGGCCTTCTTCGGGGCTGCCTTTTTCGTTGCTTTCTTGGCCGACGTCCTGGCCGATTTTTTCGCGGACTTCTTCGCGGACTTCTTGGCTGCCTTCTTGGCGGATTTCTTCGCCGCTACAGCCTTCTTCGCCTTTTTGGCCTTCTTGCTTTTCTTCTTTTTCGCTTTCGCCATCGTGGTCCTCCTGTTGCCGCCAAACAATGGTCGATCGGGCGATTTCAGCCGTCACCTCCGGACGAAAGCCAAAGCCTTTGAAAGCTCAAACTTGCGCGTTCAATGCCGGCCGCGACCCGCCCGTAGCCCAATCGAGAAGCTCAATCGTGTGTACGACCGGAACTGACGTGCCACTGGCAATCTGCACCATGCAGCCGATATTGCCCGCGGCAATCATGTCCGGCTTGACGCTCGCGATGTTGGCGACCTTGCGATCGCGCAACCGGCCCGCAAGCTCGGGCTGGAGAATGTTGTAGGTCCCCGCCGAACCGCAACACAAATGGCTCTCCGGCACATCTTTCACCACGAATCCATTCTTGGAAAGCAATTCTTTCGGAAGGCTCGTGATTTTCTGCCCATGCTGCAACGAACATGCTGAGTGATAGGCAACGACGATGTTGTCCTGCCGCGCGGTCGGTTCGAGTCCGAGTCCGGCGATGTATTCGGTGATGTCCTTGGCGAGCGCAGACACCTTCGCCGCGTCGGCCGCGAACGCAGCATCCTCGCGCAGGAGATAGCCATAGTCCTTGATCACCGTGCCGCAACCGGACGCGGTCACGAGGATGGCGTCGAGCCCCTCGCCGGCCGCTTCGCTCCGCCACGCCGCGATATTGGCCCGGGCCCGCGCCAATGCATCCTGGTCGTTGCCAAGGTGATGGGTCAGCGCGCCGCAGCACTGCTCGTCCCGGACCAGGACAACCTCGATGCCGTGGCGGGTGAGAAGACTGATGGCAGCCTGGTTGATGCGCGGCGCCAGCACTTGCTGGGCGCAGCCTTGCAGCAGCGCAACGCGGCCGCGCTTCTTGCCGAGCGCCGCGAACACGCTGCCGCCGGCAGGGCCCGGCGCCGGCAGCCGGTCTGGAGCCAGCGCCAGCATCGCCTTGAGGCGCGCGATCAGGCCGGGCGTGGCCGAGGGACGAGGCGTCGGCAGGAACACGGCAAGCGGACGGGCGAGCCGGGCCAGCACCATACTCGCGCGAAAACGCTGGGGATCCGGCAGCACGAAAGCCAGCACCTGGCGCAGCAGCCGCTCGGTGAGCGGCCGCTGATAGCGCTGCTCGATCCTGACCCGGGCCTGGTCGACGAGATGCATGTAGTTCACCCCGGAGGGGCAGGTCGTCATGCAGGCCAGGCACGACAGGCAGCGGTCGACATGCTTGACCACCTCGGCCGTCGGCGCCTGGTCCTTCTCCAGCATCTCCTTGATCAGATAGATGCGGCCGCGCGGGCTATCGAGCTCGTCGCCGAGCAGCACATAGGTCGGACAGGTGGCGGTGCAGAAGCCGCAATGAACGCAGGCGCGCAGGATCTTGTCGGCTTCCGCGATATCGGGGTCGGCGAGTTGCGCCAGTGAGAATTCGGTCTTCATGCCCCAACGCTCCGCCGCAAGCGTCCCCGGTTGAGAATGGTCTTTGGATCGAAACTGGCGCGCACCCGCTCGCTCAGCGCAGCAAGCCCCGGTGCTTGCGGATGGAAGATGTCGACTTCCCGCCTGACATCCTCGGCCGCCCGGATCAGCGTGGCGTGCCCTCCGACAGCGTTCGCATGCGCGCGTACGGCCGGAGCATGCGCGTCCGGCTTCGGCGGCAGCGCCGCCCAGATCAGACCGCCGCCCCAATCGTAGATCACATCGCCCCCCGTCTCGCGCGCCAATTGCGCGCCGAGGATGGCGCCCGAGGCCGGCGGGCAGACGATGCGCCAGACCGGCCAGGCGCCGAGCGTGCCGCCGGCCGCGAACGGCAGCACGTCGCGGATCGCCGCCCACAGTGCCGCGGATGCCATGTCCTCGACCAGCGTCGCGGTGCCGAACGGCGCCAGCAATTCGCGCAGCGATCCGGCGCGGTGGGCGGCGGAAGCCGTGATGCCCTCGAGCCGCAGCATGGTCAGCGCCTCGCCCTCCCCTCCGAGATCGCCAAGCCCCTCGGTCTTGGCCCGGAGCATCGATTTCGGCAGATGCGCGGCACCCGAGACGTCGAAGGGCGAGCCGAGCGCCGCGGTCATGGCCTTGTTGGCGACGGCATCATCCAACCCGCGCAGCAGCAGCGTCCGCTCGGCCTCGGGCTTGGGCATCACCTTCAGCGTGACCTCGGTCATGACGGACAGCGTGCCCCAGGACCCTGCGAGCAGCTTGCAGAGGTCGTAGCCGGTGACGTTCTTCACCACCTTGCCGCCGGTCTTGAAGCTGTCGCCGAAACCGGAGACGGCATGCGCCCCGAGCAGGTGATCGCGCGCCCCGCCCGCCTTGATGCGCCGCGGGCCGGCGAGCCCCGCCGCGATCATGCCGCCGATGGTGCCTGATACGGGCGTGCCGAGCAGCGGGGCGGTGTTGACGGGTTCGAAGGCGAATTGCTGGTTCTTGGCGTCGATCAGCGACAGCACGTCGTCTAGCGGCGCACCTGCCTGGAGCGTGACGATCAGTTCGTTCGGTTCGTAGGAGGTAACCGCATTGAGCGCGGAGACGTCGAGCACGGCATTGGTCGCCATCGCATGGCCGATGCCGCGCTTGGAACCATGACCGATGATCTCGATCGGCTGCTCATTGGCAATCGCCGCGCGCACCACCTCTTCGACGTCTTTGGCGTCTCTGACCTTGAGCGTATCCACGACTGAGCCGGTATCCAAGTTTAGAGCGGAAAGCAAATCTGGCGTTGACGCTAGAACCGCGGCAAATCCGGAAACGCCAGCTTGCCCGCATGCACATGCATGCGGCCGAGCTCGGCGCAGCGATGCAGGGTCGGGAACACCTTTCCGGGATTGAGTAGGCCCTGCGCGTCGAAGGCGCATTTGAGGCGTTGCTGCTGGTTGAGATCGATCTCGCTGAACATATCAGGCATGAGGTCGCGCTTCTCGATGCCGACGCCGTGCTCGCCGGTGAGCACGCCGCCGAACTCGACGCAGGCGCGCAGGATGTCGGCGCCGAAGGCTTCGGCGCGCTCGATCTCGCCCGGCTTGTTTGCATCGTAGAGGATCAGCGGGTGCAGATTGCCGTCGCCGGCATGGAACACGTTGGCGCAGCCAAGCTGGTATTTTTCGCCGAGCTCGCGGATGCGCGCGAGCGCCTTCGGCAGCGCGCCGCGGGGAATCGTGCCGTCCATGCAGAGATAGTCGGGCGAGATGCGGCCCACCGCCGGGAACGCAGCCTTGCGGCCGGCCCAGAACAGGTTGCGCTCGGCCTCGGACGTCGAGATCTGGCAGGTGGTCGAGCCACAGGCATTGGCGATGCTCTCGACTCGCGTGATCAGCTCGTCGACCTCGATCTTGGGACCGTCGAGCTCGATGATGAGCAGCGCCTCCACATCGAGCGGATAGCCGGCGTGGACGAAGGCCTCCGCGGCGTGGATCGCGGGCTTGTCCATCATCTCCATGCCGCCGGGAATGATGCCGGCACCGATGATCCGCGCCACGCATTCGCCGGCGGCCTCGACTTGCGCAAATCCGACCATCAGCGCGCGCGCCGTCTCCGGCTTCTGCAGGATGCGGACCGTGACCTCGGTGATGACGCCGAGCAGACCTTCTGAACCGGTGATGACGCCCATGAGGTCATAGCCTGCGTTCTCGGCGGACTTGCCGCCGATGCGCAGGATTTCGCCGCTCATCAGCACGATCTCGCAGCCGAGCACGTTATTGGTGGTCATGCCGTATTTGAGGCAATGCACGCCGCCGGAATTCTCCGCGACATTGCCGCCGATCGAGCAGGCGATCTGGGAGGACGGATCGGGCGCATAGTAGAAACCGGCATGGGCGACCGCCTGGCTGATCGCCAGATTGGTGACGCCGGGCTCGGTGACGACGACGCGGTTGTCGAAATCGATCTCACGGATGCGCTTAAACTTGCCGAGGCCGAGGAGCACGCCGTCTTCGAGCGGCAGCGCCCCGCCTGACAGCGAGGTGCCGGAGCCGCGCGGCACCACCTTGATGTTCTGCCCCGCACAATATTTCAGGATCAGCGAGACCTGCTCGGTGGTATCAGGCAGCACCACGACCATCGGCGGCTGCCGATAGGCGGTCAGGCCGTCGGATTCGTAGGCCCGCATCTCGGCAGGCGTATCGATCACGCCCTCGCCGGGCACGATTGCGCGCAAGGCGGCGACGATTTCGCTGCGACGCGCCAAAACGGCCTGGTCGCTTGCTGGCATCATGATGGCCATTTTGAGAAGCCTTCGTCCGACGGATGGAATTGTCTCGGCAAATCAATCATGTCTTGCCGTCTTTGGGTAGGTCCTCCGAAGGTCGCATTGCTTTGTTGCAGCGCAAGTTCTCTCTGGGACAAGTCGGCTATCATGAAACCTGTCAAAGTTTCGCGGCTTGTCCACTTACATCGGACCTGCCAAAACCACGACCCTCCATCTGACCCGGGAAGAGACGAAGAGCACACTTATGACAAAACTGACTTACGGCGCGCTGACGATCCTCACCCTCATCGCCACCGCACCCGCCGCGATGGCGCAGGATGTCGCGGCCGGCAAGACATCGTTCAACAAATGCCTGGCCTGCCACGCGATCGGCGAAGGCGCCAAGAACAAGGTCGGTCCCGAGCTCAACGGTCTCAACGGCCGCAAGTCGGGCACCACCGAGGGCTACAATTATTCGGATGCGAACAAGAATTCCGGCATCACCTGGGACGAGGCCGTGTTCAAGGAATACATCAAGGACCCCAAGGCCAAGATCCCCGGCACCAAGATGGCGTTCGCCGGCATCAAGAACGAGACCGAGATCAACAATCTCTGGGCCTTCATTGCCCAATACGACAAGGACGGGAAGGTCAAGCAGTAAGCCTGCACAAGGTAGCCGCGGCAGCTTCGGTTCTGATCGGATCAGGATCGAAGCTGCAGCATTTTTTGTGACGCATAGTCTCACTCTCTCCACGTCATTGCGAGGAGCTCTTGCGACGAAGCAATCCAGAACCTCTCCGCGGAGGCTTCTGGATTGCTTCGCTGCGCTCGCAATGACGGAGTATGACGCAAGGGCATGGCTCTTCCCGCTACATCTCGCTTGCAGACACGCCTTATCGTTCTCGCGGCTGAATTCACCCGAGCTTTGCGTCATCTCTCACCCTCTAATCCAAGAGGGCGCAGGGAAGGCCGGGTGCCGACAACGCACCCGCGGTCCGCTGCGCGAAATGCACACGCAGGAAGAACCGCACAGCAGCATACAGGTGGTGCCGATCACTCGGCCTTCCCTGGGCGGTGGTCGGACGGCTTATGCCGTGCTCTCCCGGGAGCCGAACTTTCCTTTGGCCTCCCTCGTCCTCGCGGAATTCACCGGTACCCGCGCCGGTTGACGCAGATGCCGCCTCCGCAAGAGCTTGACCGTAGCAACGACGGCCAGGACCACACGGTTTTGCCGTACGCACGGCCCGCCATTTCGCCCGCAGTTTTCCCGGCCCTGTCGACGAAGCCGAAAACTTGCAGTCGAGACGAACCTAGCAGCGCCGTTCGTCCGCGCGCGGCCACGGGCTCACCGGGGACTACCCTCCCTGCCCGCACCTCTCGCGCCCGACGCTGCCGCGTCCACCGCAGACCCGGCTCGCGAAAGTAACGACACATGATCGCCCCTCTTGAGTGAGCCGGGATGGGCGACACATACGCCGAAACCGAATTTCGGTAAAGTGGAATATTTTTGCGCGAATGGATTGACAGCGGGCGACACAGCCAAGGTGTCCATGTGTTTTGCCGTCGCCGAGAGATCGTGGGCACGGCGCAAATGCGCCTTTGCCCACCCCAAGAGAGCTCGAAGACGCTCTAATCGGCGGCCGCCTGTGCCGAGGCGATTTTTCCGATCATCGTCTCGATCTCCGCTTTGACGCGATCCGGCACCGCGTTCTGCACCATGTGGCCGAGATCGGGCAGCACGATCAGCTTCGCATTCGGCACCATGGCCGCGAACGGGCGGGCGTGGATGTTGGTCCTAACCGTCTTGTCGGGCTCGCCGGCGATGACCGTGACCGGGGCTTTGATCTCGCCGTAGCGCGGAGCTTGCGCGGCGACCGCTTCCTTCAGCGTCACCAGATCATAGGCATTGGCGATGAATTCGCGCGGACGCAACAGCAGCGGTGTTGCGGAATCCTTCACGAAACCGTCCGGCATCGTCTGCGGCAGGAACACGTTGCGCGCGCCGGCCTCAGTGACGAAATAGCCGAGCGGCAGCGTGACGGTGTAGGCGAGCAGCGGGCCGATCACCGGCGTTGCAATGATCTCGTTGTAACGGCCGACGCCGCCGCGCCAGGGATGGGTGACGGGCGCAAGCATGACGAGGCCCGCGACGCGGCCGGGATGATCGAGCGCAATCCGCGCACCGAGCGCGCCGCTCCAGGAATGCACGACGAAGATCGCACGCTCGATCCCCAGCTTGTGAAGCGCATCGTCGATCATCCGCGCCTGGACCTGCGGGGTGGAATCCTGGCGCCGCGCGCGCGTGCTCCAGCCGTGGCCGGGACGGTCGACCAGGATGACGCGATGGTCTTTGGCGAGGAGATCGCCGAGCGGGCGCCGCATCGCTTCGAGATTGGAGCTTGCGCCGTGCAGCATCACGATCGGCAGGCCTGCATCGCGCGGACCGATATCGACGACGTGAAGCGTCGCCCCGTCGACCTCGACCATCCCGCCTTGCGGCGGAAAGGCCCGCTGCACCGCGACGATTCCGGCCTGCGTGACCAGCGCCAGCAGAACCAGCGCCGCCACGACTGACATTACGATCATGGAGAGAATCCGGGAGAGCCTGGGCACAGGGGAGTTACGGGTCCGATCGGCGGCAGTTTCGATCCACCGGCTTTCCATATGTCCACCAAAAGCGCCGGGGCTGTGGATATGTGCAAAATTGAGGAACGTAAAAACTCAATGGAATCAACAGTATTCTCAGTCGACACGCAAGCCTCGGAACAGCTTCATGCAGCCGTCATCGCTGCTTCCATATAATCGCCATGGTCGGTTCCGCCATCTAGGCGCGGGTGGGCGCCGATCCTCCTCGCAGGCCCCAGGGGATGTGGGAAAGACCGGCAGAATTTGTCCTGGTTTGAACCGGAGGATTTTCGATGAGCATCAGATCGAACGACAGCGCGATCGACGAGATCGTCGCAAGCTGCAACGGCGACCTGCGCGGCGCCGTGCGGGCACTGCTCCTGATCAACGAGCACCTCGAGACGGAGCTTGCAAAGGCTTACGCCGCCGCCGCCGATCGCGGCCTGGTCGAGCGCGGCGGCAGCGTCCTGCATTAAGCGCAGCCTAGTTCGAGCCGTCCTCGGCCTTTTCCTCGTCGGGCGTGGGCGCGGGACAGGCGCGGATCGTCGAACGGGCAAGCTTGGCATCGGCCCTGGACTTGTAGGGACCGTCGCCGAACCAGATGTCGCCGATGATGACCGGATTGCTGGTCACGATATTGCATTTTCCGGTGGCGCGGTTGCCGACCACCCAGAACAGTCCGTCGGCGAAGCTCGACGCCCCCGACGCCAGCAGCAAGCACCCTGCAAAGATCAAACGCTTCATGGCTTTGGCTCCTGCCATTGCAGGTAGGCCTGCGGCGGCATCGGCAATAGTCCGCAAGACGCCGCGCCTTCGAACGTGGTTAACCCGCGCCGGCCGCAATCATTCAGGCAATGATCAACTTATCCGCTAGATGTCGCGACCTTCGACCTTCTCGGTCAACGCCTTGACCTGGTCGGGGATCTTTTCGAGGTGCGGGTTGACCGCGAGTGCCTTGCGATAGGCCTCGAGCGCGCGCTTCTCGTCGCCGACCTCCTGCATGATCATGCCGAGGCCTGCGAGCGCGCCGAAATGGCGCGGCTCCCGGACCAGCACTTGCTGGATATCGGCGAGCGAACGGCCATAGTCGTTCTGCATGTAATAGAGCGTGGCGCGCCGGTTCCAGGCCTCGATGTAGTCGGGCCTGAGCTTGATGACCGAATCCAGCAGCTTGATCGCGACCTCGATCTTCTTGGCGTCGACCGCGGTCTTGGCGCGCGCCATCAGCAGCGCCGCAGTGTCGCTCGGGGTCTGGATCCAGATTGCCCAGATCCGCGCTTCGACATGCTTGGCGCTGGCCTCGTCGGGTGCCGCCTTCAGCGCGCCGAACAGAAACTCGAGATTCTTGCTGCGATCGACCTTGGGCAGCTTGGCCGGTGCCTCGGGAAGCTTCTTCTGCTTGCCGGGCGGCTCGACCTGCTGCGCCAGAGCTGGAGCGAGGCCGACACTTCCCAGCACAAGTGCCAGACACAGGGTGCGCGGATGCGGGAATCTCAAAGCCATGGCCGAAGTCTAAACGCGCAAAGCCGCCCTTGCAAAGCAGGGCGGCGTCAAACTCGTGTGAGATCGTGGTCTTGCGGGCGCGCGGGCGTCCGGCAGGGCGAGATCAGCCCTGACGTGCCTTGAAACGGCGCTGCACCTTGTTGATCACATAGACCCGGCCCTTGCGGCGGACCAGGCGGTTGGCGCGATGGCGACCGCGCAGCGATTTCAGCGAGTTACGGACCTTCATGGCAGAATCCTGAACGTTCGAAAGGCCGTGTTCGACACTACCGTTTCGGCACGCGCGAATGTGGCAAAATGAGATTTTTCCCGCTGGCGGACCGACCGCCCGGGACGGGGCGGTTCTTAAGGCATGGCGGCAGGTGCTGTCAATGTTAACTGCCGCCTCCCGAACCGGCAAATTCGCGAAAACAACCCCATGCACAGTCGAACGGGCCGGATCGGCCTGATTTATCCCGGGGGTTCCAAGGCGTTCAAGGACACCTTGCCAAATTCGTTATATCATATAATCAATTCGGCAACCCGTCGGGAGGACACCCATGCCGAAGCTGAAGCTGCCTGATATCGACAAAGTCGTCGCCATCGACATCCACACTCATGCCGAAGAGCCTTGCGGCTGCCATGCCGACGACGGCTATGACGACTTCCAGGCGCAGATGGCGGAGTACTTCAAGTCGCCGAACAAGCATCCGCCGACCGTGCCGGAGACCGCGGCCTATTACCGCTCCAAGAACATCGCCGCCGTGATCTTCCCGGTCGATGCCGAGCGCGAGACCGGCTTCCGCCGCTACAACAATTACGAGATGCTGGAGGTCGCCTCCGAGCATCTCGACGTCCTCATCCCCTTCGTCTCGATCGACCCGCACAAGGGCAAGCTCGGCGTCCGCGAAGCGCGCAAGCTGATCGAGGAATACGGCGTGCGCGGCTTCAAATTCCATCCGACCATGCAGGGCTTCTACGCCAACGACCGCATGGCCTATCCGCTCTACGAAGAGATCAACAATGGCGGCGCGATCGCGCTGTTTCACACCGGCCAGACCGGCGTCGGCTCGGGCATGCCGGGCGGCATGGGGATGCGGCTGAAATATTCCAACCCGATGTACATGGACGACGTCGCGGCCGATTTCCCCGACCTCAAGATCATCCTCGCCCACCCTTCCTTCCCCTGGCAGGAGGAGGCGCTGTCGGTCGCGACCCACAAGCCCAACGTCTATATCGACCTGTCGGGCTGGTCGCCGAAGTACTTCCCGCCGATCCTGGTGCGCTACATCAACTCGATTCTGCAGGACAAGATGCTGTTCGGCTCGGACTGGCCGGTGATCACGCCGGACCGCTGGCTGTCGGATTTCGCCAAGATCGACATCCGCGACGAGATCCGGCCGAAGGTGCTCAAGGCCAACGCGAGGAAGATTCTGGGGATTTAAACGCATCCCCTCATCGCGTCGCGCATCGAGGGCTTCGATCGAATGACCGAAGCCCTCAACGCTCAAGACTCAGACCTGCGCCAGGCCTCCATCGGCGAACACTTCGCCGCCGGTCATGAAGCTGCTGTCCGAGGACGCCAGGAACGCGGCCACCGCACCCGTCTCCGAGGGATCGCCGACACGCCCGATGGGCGTGGTGCTTCCGAGCGCATCAAATGCCTCCTCGCCGACGATCTCCAGCGCCAGCTCCGTCTTGATCGGCCCCGGAGACAGCACGTTGACGCGGATGCCGGTGCCGCGCAGATCCAGCGCCCAGCTTCGTGCCAGATTGCGGATCGCGGCCTTGGTCGCGCTGTAGATGCTGAACTGCGGCGTGCCCATCACGCCCGTGCTCGAACCGGTCAGGATGATCGACGAGCCTTCTCTCATCAGCGGCAGCGCCTTCTGCACCGAAAACACCAGCCCCTTCACGTTGACGTCGAAGATGTGATCGTAGTGCTCGACCGTGATCTCCCCGAGCGGCGCAAACAGCCCCGTTCCGGCATTGGCGAACAGAATGTCGAGCCCTCCCCGTTCGGCCTTCACCGCCGCGTACAGCCGGTCGAGATCGGAGAGGTCTGTGACCGATCCCCTGACCGCGCGCGCCGAGGACCCGAGTTGCGCCACCGCGGCGTCGAGCGGCTCCTGGCGCCGCCCGAAGAGATAGACGAACGCGCCTTCCTCAATGAACCGTTTCGCTGCTCCCAATCCGATGCCGGTTCCGCCGCCGGTCACCACTGCCGTCTTGCCTTGTAGTCTGCTCATGATGTGCTCCTTCACTGAGGTTGCACTGAGCTGGCGGCGTACCCACCTATCGACAAGTATGCACCTTTTGGTAAGTGCCCAAAAATGTCAGATCCAGCCTTTCCGCCCACGCAGTCTCCACCGGATGTCCAGCGTTGCACGCCGACCTTGCCCGGCTTCACATGCGGCCTCGATGCGACCTTGCGGGTCATCGCCGGCAAGTGGAAGCCGCTGATCCTGTACTTCCTCGCCCAGGACGGCCCGACCCGCTACGGCGAGCTGCGGCGCGCCGTGCGCGACGTCAGCGACAAGATGCTGATCCAGCAACTCAAGGAATTGGAAGCCGACGGTCTCGTGAAGCGGACCGACTACAAGGAGGTGCCGCCGCGGGTGGACTATAGCCTCACCCCGTTGGGCCATAGCCTCGCCCAGGCTCTCGTGCCGCTCTGCACGTGGGGCACGGAGCACATGGCGGAGGTCAGCCAAGTCTTCGCCGAGCGGGCGACGTGGACGCGGCGAGGACGTCAGCCGACTATCTAGCTTGCGCGGTGGGCCACAAGCCGAAATGCCGACTTGCCACCCGCGCCCTACCGAACCTGCGCTCGCAGCGCGATCCAAAGAGCAAACAGCTCAGCGGGCGCGGGTCGGTCACCGCTGAGCGCGGTCTGCACGAGAACAAGCTTCAGGTCCGGATCGACAAAGACAAATTGTCCGCGGAAACCCTGGAGCGAGAAGCGCCTGGTGTCTGCGGAAAACCAGACTTGATAACCGTACTTCGCCAGGGGGGAGTCCGTGGGAAGCGCATCAGCAGCCGATGCCGTGAGCCAGTCTGCAGGCACGATCTGCTTGCCATTCCAGTTGCCGTGATTGGCCAGCATCAGGCCGAGGCGCGCCCAATCGCGCAGCACCGCGTTGACATAGGCAAACGTGATTTCCTGCCCGGTCGCATCGACGATCCACGTCGCATCGGCTTCCGCCCCCATTGGCTGCCAGAGTTTTTCGGCGGCATAGTCGGACACGGTGCGCTTGGTGGCGGCCGCGAGCACAAGGCCCAGCACCAGCGATTCAGCGGACGAATAAGAAAAACGCACGCCGGGCGGGGAGAGACGCGTATTGAACTGCTTCACCGCGAAGAGGCTGCCGGGAGAGCCCGGCTCAACCGTCATACGGGCCAGCTTGTTGATATCGCTGGATCTGCTGCCGTAATCCTCCGAGAACGCGACACCTGAAGACATCAGCAGCAGAGCCTTGATCGGCGTCCGGCCGTATTCGGTGTCCTTCAGGTCAAGGACATAGCTTTCCGCGAGATCGTCGACGGACCGGATGGCGCCCTCCTTGACCGCGATCCCGATGAGCAGCGAAAGCACGGTCTTCGCCATCGAGAACGACGCCAGGCGATCCCGATCGGTGCGTCCGTACTGGTAACGCTCGACCAGAATCGTATTGTCTTTCGCAATCAACAGGCCGGTGACCGGTTGCCGATCGAGGTAGTCATCGAGCGTCAGCTTGAGTCCGGCGAAGGCATAGTGAATGACGGGTTCGTGCGCTGCGCGAGCCAGCGGGATTGACTGTTTCGGAGCACTGATGGTGCGTGCGGGAAACAGCGTGTCATAGCGGCTCAGCGCGCCTACCCGGCAGCGCTTTTGGTCGACATAGTCGATACCCTTGCAAGCCGGGTATCCGTCCTGCTGGCCAAATTCGTCTGCAGTCGGTCCATCCGCACGAAAGCGGGGACCGGCGGCTTGTGTTGCCGGCTCTGCTTGGGCGAAGGCGCGCTGCGAATTCAGCGTAAGCACCTCCAGAAGGAGGGGAAATGCCACCGCACTGGCGACGCGAAGTAGCTGTTTGAAGCTTCGTCCGATCATTGAGAGAGACCCAAAGCAACTGAAGCTGGGGGAGATGCTAATTGACCCTCATGCGTTAGCCAATGCCGGCTTGGGATCAGCAGCAGCCTCGCCGGTACCGATCAGCCAGGTCCGCCAAGGCTGATCAGGAGACACCCGTCGACCCGTCGATGTGTTGAGATAAAAATTCGGCGTCCTCACCGACACCCCAGAGAAATGCCGACTGGACCTTGTGCATTCGAGGCAAACCGAGAAAATAAACGCCGGGAACTGCGGTAACTCCCCGACGCTGGATGGGTGCTCCACGCGCGTCCAGCACATCGCAGTTGATCCATCCGAAATCATAGCTGTAGCCGACCGCCCATATGACAGTGGTTATCGCAACGGAATTCAGATCGAGCATCGCGATTTCTGGAAGACTCTTTGGCTGCTTGGCCATCAGATCTGAGAACTCGCCAGCGGGTGGGGCATCGATACCATTAGTCTCGATATGCGCGTCGATGGCACTAACCGCTTGTCGGAACGTCTCGTCACCAGCGTCGAGGTTTGCATTCAGATCCGTTGCGAAAAAGACGCACGTTTTTTCAACATGCTGAAGACTGCCGAGAAGCGTCACACCGCGCTCCGCCAAGTCACGCAAATCAACCGTTGCGCCTCCCTTGTAACCAGTAACCAGAGGCGGCCTGAAACCCGGTTGGAGCACGTCAACAGTCCGATTGTTGAGGCCCATCTCTTCGTTCCATCTGCCGGTGTCACGCCCACGATAGCGTCTTGGAACACGCCGGTGTCCGCGCAGGGAGTAGTATACGCCCCGTCCCTGGAGAAGCAGGTCCTCTACGATTTGAAAGCCGGACGCGCCGGACCCCACGACCAGGACATTGCCGGGCGGCAGATCGGACGGACGGGTATAGCGGCTCGCCGTGATTTGGCGGACGCTCGCCGGCAGATGTGCAGCGCAGGGCGGCAGTGTCGGCAATTGATATGGGCCGGTTGCTACGACGACGTTAGCCGCCGCCATGGACATCGAGCCTGCGCTCACAACCAGACGACCACTCTCGTCTCGATTCAACCCGGTAACATTCACCCCGCAACGCAGGGGCGCTACATTGCGGGCAGCGTAGTCCGAGATAAACCGAACGATGTCATCTCGTTCAGAAAAGCCATCGGGGTCGTCTCCATCATAGGCCCTCCCCGGAAGCCGGATCATCCAGTTGGGGAATTGGAAATGAAGGGAATCCCAACGCTCGCTGCGCCATCGCTCGGCGACACGGCCGCGCTCCAGGATGACGTGCTCTCTTCCGGATTTCGCCAGGTAATAACTCAATGCCAGTCCGGCTTGCCCGCCGCCGATCACGATTGTTTCCACCAACTCGAGCATGACAGACACCTAGACTCCGCGGGGGGACCGAGTTGGCCAGTCCTTGCTGCGCCAAATGGACATCTCCGATGCCTTGGTGTCATTCGGGTTTGATCTGCGCCGTACGGATCACATTGCCCCAGCGCTCGGTCTGCTCGGCGATGAGCGCGCCGAAATCGGCCGGTGAGCCGGGCAGCGGCGCTCCGCCGAGGTCCGCCAGCCGGGCCTTGATGCCTGGATCTGCGAGAGCCGCATTTATCTGGACGTTGAGCTTCTCGACTATTTGGACCGGCGTGCGTTGGGGCACTCCAATGCCGACCCAGCCAACCGACTCGTAGCCGAGCACCACCTCCCCCACGGGCGGGATATCCGGCAGAGCGGGAGACCTTGTCGCCGTTGTTACTGCCAGCGCGCGCAGCTTCGCCGACTTGATATGCTCGAGTGACGAGAGAATCGGGTCGAACGCCAACTGAATTTCGCCACGCAGAAGGTCGGTCAACATCGCCGCCGATCCTCGATACCGCACATGCACGATGTCGATGTCCGCCATGATCTTGAACAGCGCGCCAGCCATGTGTTGGGGACTGCCGTTGCCCGCAGACCCGAAATTCAGCTTGCCCGGGTTGGCCTTGGCATACGCGATCAGTTCCGCCACGGATCTGACTGGAAGCGAAGGATTCACGACCATGATGAGCGGAATTCGCATGATTCCAGCGACCGGCGCGACATCCCGGATGAAGTTGAAGCTGAGCTTCTCATACAGCGTTGCGTTGATGGCGTTGAACGATCCGGCGAGCAGGAGAGTATAGCCGTCAGGATCCGACGCGACGACGGCCTCTGTCCCGATGTTGCCGCCCGCGCCCGGCCGGTTCTCGATGGTGCAGGGCTGCCCCAGGCGTTCGCCCAACCATTGACCGATCAGTCGGGCGCTGATGTCGGCGGCGCCTCCCGCAGCTTGCGGGACGATCACGCGGATTGGCCGCGCCGGGTAGGTCTCCGCTCGCGCGGTCAGGGCCACAGCCGGGAGGGTGGCAAGTCCTGCGGCAAGTTGAAGCAATCTGCGGCGGGTGACCGTCATGACTCCTGTCCTTGTGCTGCAACTGATGGCTGTGACAGTGTCATGCGCCTTGGTTTGCCGCTTTGCGGCTGGCTTACTTTATCCTTACCTTAAGCTTCATTTCGAGGGGCAGGCCGCTCCCGCGAATATCGGAGTGAAACTTGCTGTACCGGTTCGAAACGTACGTGCTCGACACGGACCGCCGGGAGCTTCGGAAAGGCGACGAGCTGGTACCGCTGGCGCCTCAGGTCTTTGATATCCTTGTCTTTCTGATTCACCATCGCCACCGCGTCGTAAGCAAGGACGAGCTCATCGGCGCGGTCTGGGGCGGCCGCATTGTATCGGAAAGCGCATTGACGACGCGGCTGAACGGCGCTCGCAAGGCAATCGGCGACACGGGCGAGGCACAGCGACTGATCAAGACTCTGCGCCGCGCAGGAGTCCGTTTTGTAGGCGAGGTAAGAGAGGAAAAGCAGCCGGCGGTCACTCCGACTGCGCCAACGCCGGTCGCCGGCACGGCCTCGCTGGAACAGCCATCGATCGTCGTTCTGCCCTTTACGAACCTGAGCGGTGATCCGCAGCAGGACTATTTCACTGACGGTGTCGTCGACGACATCATCACCGAGTTGTCCCGATTTTCTGAATTGTTCGTCATCGCGCGCAACTCGAGCTTCACCTACAAGGGCAAAGCCGTCGATGTCCGGACCGTGGGACGCGACCTGGGCGTGCGGTATGCGTTGGAAGGAAGTGTACGCAAGGCCGCAAAGCGCGTTCGCATCACCGGGCAGCTGATCGACGCCGAAAGCGGAAAGCATATCTGGGCCGATCGTTTCGAGAGCTCGGTCGAGGACATTTTCGCGATGCAGGATCAGATGGCGCATAGCGTCGTGGGCGCGATCGCGCCCCGGCTGGAACAGGCAGAAATCGAACGGGCGAAGCGAAAGCCCACGGAAAACCTGACCGCCTATGATTGCTTCCTGCGCGGCATGGCGGACTGGCACGATTGGACCAGGTCCGGTCACGATGCGGCGCTCAAGCACTTCCGTCGCGCGACTGAACTCGACCCGACCTTCGCGAGGCCGCATGCGCTTGCCGCCGGGTGCTATCTCATGCGGAAGTCGAACGGGTGGGTCGTTGATCGCAAGACGGAGATGGCCGAGACCGAACGCCTGGCGAGACTGGGCGCAGACCTGGGCCGCACGGATGCCGTCGCGCTCGCTTGGTGCGCACACGCGCTTGCTCACGTCGTCGGTGACATCAAGGCAGGTATCGCCCTGATCGATCATGCCCTGCAATTGAACCCGAACCTGTCGGTTGCGTGGCAGCGAAGCGGTTGGATCCACGTCTATGCCGGAGAGCCCGAGGTGGCGATCCAGCACGTCCGCAATGCCATGCGCCTCAGCCCACTAGACCCCCTGATGCATCTCGCACACTGCGCCATCGCTTACGGATATTTCTTTCTTGGAGATCTCGATCAATCTTCCGCCTGGTCTGATCGTGCGCTGCAGATGCGACCCGATTGGCCAGCTGCACTGCGTGTCCTGGCGATGAGCCACGCCCTGGCCGGCCGTGAGCGAGCAAGAGAAGAAGTGATGACGCGGCTACGAGCGATGCAACCTACATTGCGGCTATCGAACCTTCATGAACAGATATTCCTCAAGAGGCCGGAGCACTTTGAGAAATTTATCAGCGCCATGCGTAAAGCAGGACTGCCCGAGTAGCCGAACTGCGCGCCTGCCACTGTCCTGAGTTCGGATTGGGCCAATAAGCGACGTCGGAGCGCCTACTCGATCACCACATCGGCCCGCGTCAGCAGGGCCGGTGGCATGTTGAGGCCGAGTGCTTTGGCAGTCTGGAGGTTTATTACGAGTTCGTACTTGGTCGGCCGCTCGACCGGCAGATCGCCAGGTTTCGTACCCTTGAGAATCCTGTCGATGAGGGTCGCAGACCGACGAAACTGATCTGACAAGTCAGTTCCGTAGCTCAAGAGGAAGCCCGCTTCGGCGTATTCTCTCACCGCAGAGATTGCAGGCAGCCGATGTCTGATGGCCATGACGCCAATCAGGCCGCGATGGTTGAACAGCACTCCATCGCTCAGCACGATGAGCACCTGCGCGCGTTCACTCACCATCGTCGAGAACGCTTGTTCAAGTATGTCCGAGCCGCGCGCCTCGGCCGGAACAAGCGTCAACCCCAGCGCCTTGGCAGCTTCCCGCAGCGACGCCAGCCGGTCCTGATTGGGCGGAAAGTCCGGATTCCATAGAATGCCCCCACGCGAGAGGTTCGGCAGAGTGTCCTTCAGAAATTCGAGCCGCTTGCCGTTGATCTCATCGCCGGGCTCGGAGCTAAACCCAGTGATATTGCCACCCGGACGCGCCAGACTGGCGACGAGTCCTGCACTGACCGGCTCGGCACTGTTGGCCATCACGATCGGGATCGTCCGGGTCGCCTTCATGGCTGCAACCGTGGTCGCATTGGTTCCGGACACGATAACGTCCACGCCGAGCCCCACCACCTCTGCGGCAAGCGCCGCCAGCCGCCCCACGTCTCCGTCGGCAAAGCGGTACTCGATGACGACATTCTCGCCGACGCGATAGCCAAGACTCCGCAGGCCGGCTTCGAAGGCTTTAACATTGCGAAGTGTTTGCTCCCGCGACGCGCTCGCGAGATATCCTATCCTGTAGACCCATCTTGCCGGTTGCTGCGCACGCGCGCCGAGCGGCCACGTTGCTGCCGCGCCGCCGATCAGCCCCATGAACTCGCGTCGTCGCATTGAGCACCGCGGAGTAAACGCCGGTCGATCTCCAAAGCCTAGCACTTTGCGATGAGACCGCCAGTGCGAACGGGCAATTAATGGTATAGCTGATGATTTACGAACTCCCCCAAGCGGAGTTTGTTGTGACCACAACTGCCTGGAAGGACAGCCGATGCCCACCAAAGCCGTCGTGTTCGACGCCTACGGGACGCTCTACGACATCCAGTCCGTCGCAGAGGTCACCGAGGATGCGTTTCCGGGCTATGGCGAGATCATCACGCAGGTCTGGCGGATCAAACAGCTCGAATACACCTGGTTGCGCTCGTTGATGCAGCGCTACCAGGATTTCGCCGCGGTCACCCGCGACTCGCTCGCCTATACGCTGCGCGTGCTCGGGCTTGCCTATGAGAGCGAGGCGTTCGAGGGTGTGATCGAGAAATATCTGAATCTCGATCTCTATCCGGACGCGACAACGGCGCTTGCGGCCCTGAAGCCGCGACAACTCGCGATCCTGTCCAACGGCAGTCCGGCCATGCTCGATGCGCTGGTGCGCAACTCCGGCCTCGATGCCCTGCTCGATGCCACCATCAGCGTCGATGCCAGGAAGATCTTCAAGCCGAGCCCGGAAGCTTATTCGCTGATCGGCGAGGAGCTCGGGACCGCGCCGAACGAGGTTCTGTTCGTGTCCTCCAATCCCTGGGACGTGGCGGGCGCAAAGTCGTTTGGGCTGAATGTCGCCTGGATCGAGCGGGTGACGCCGGAAGCCATGGCTCTGGCTTGCGTCGAGAACGAACTCGTGGCACCGCTAACGATGTTCAGGGCGATCCGCACCCAGATGGACGAGCTTGGCTTTGCGCCGGACCACCGCGTCAGGGCGCTGTCCGAGTTGCCAATGATTGCTTAGGCATCGCCGCCCGCAAGTCTGACATGAGCTGCCCGGAATGAGCCTGGAATCCGTTCGCGCCTTCTTCGCCGAGAAAGCCCCCGACATCTCCGTCATCGAATCCCCGATCAGTTCGGCCACCGTGCCGCTGGCCGCCGAAGCCTATGGCGTCGAGCCCGGAATGATCGCCAAGACGCTGTCCTTGCGCGTCGGCGAGCGCGTGATCCTGATCGTGGCCGCCGGCACCTCGCGGATGGACAACAAGAAGGTCAAGGCGCAATTCGGCGGCAAGCCGAAGATGCTGGGGCTGGAAGAGGTCGCCGAGATCACCGGCCACGAGGTCGGCGGCGTCTGCCCGTTCGGGCTGAAGGCGCCGCTGCCGGTCTATTGCGACGTCTCGCTGAAGGCCTTCGACGTCGTGGTGCCGGCCGCGGGCTCGACCCACAGCGCGGTGCGCATCACGCCGGAGCGGATGGCCGAGCTCACCGCGGCCGAATGGGTCGATGTCTGCGAGGTCAGGCCGTAAAGCGGCACCGGATACGATGCCTGATGCATTTGCCCGCGAGGCAGGCTAGCATGGCGGCGATGACCGACGACAAGGTGAAACGACGACTGACCACCGTGCTGTGCGCTGACGTGTACGGCTATTCTCGTCTCATGGAAGCAGACGAGACCGGGACGCTGGAGACGCTCCGCCGCTACCGCGCGGCCATTGCGCGACTGGTCGAGCGTCATGACGGCCGCATCGTGAATACCTGGGGCGATGCCGTAATCGCCGAGTTCGCCAGCGTCGTCGAGGCCGTGCAATGCGCAGTCGAGATTCAGCAGGAAATCTCGTCGGACGCGCCCCGAACGCCCCCCATGCAGTTTCGCATCGGCATCAACCTCGGCGATGTCATGGTGGACGGCTCCGACATCTACGGCGACGGGGTCAATATCGCATCGCGGCTGCAAGAGCTTGCCGAGCCCGGCGGCGTCGTGATCTCGAGCTCCGTCTACGATCAGGTGCACAACAAGCTGTCCGTGGGCTTCGACTGCCTCGGTCAGCGCCCGATGAAGAACATCGCCCCCCTGACCAGTTACCGGCTGACCCTGGGTAGCCAGGCCACCGGACCAGGGAGCTTCGCCATCGAGGAGAGCGCAACGTCCCCAGAGAGAGCGCGTGCTCAGCGGATCGACGACAGGCGGGTGCCATCTTCGCCGACGAACGTCGTCTTGAACTGGTTCGCAAAGCTGCCTCGCCCGGTTGCAGCAGCCCTCACCGTGTCGGCCTTCCTGATTGCGATCAATCTGTTCACCAGCAACAAGATCTGGTTCCACTGGCCAGTGGCAGCCATTCTCTTCGGTATGGCCATGCGGATGGTGCTTGGAAGCAGGCCTGAATCGGACAGCAGAAGCGAGCGCTGAACAAGGCGGCACGACAGCGTCCTGGCGCTGCGCGTGCCTCCGGATCATGCATTCAATAGAGTCTAGTCGTCGTTATCGTCATAGGGACGCGGTTGCACCTGGGAAGGTGGCGGCGGCGCATTGTTATAGCGCGGCGGCGGCGCGGCGCGATTGCGTGGCATCTGCTGTGGCGGCATCTGCTGCGGCGGCATCTGATTGTTGGACTGGAACACCGCGCGGCAGCCGCTCGAGAGCTGCGGCGTGTTCTGCTGCAAGCAGGCCGTGATGCGGCTCACGTCCGGAATCTGGTCGCTGCACAGGCGCCACACATCCGGTGTGCAGGCCATCTGCTGTTCCATGGTTCCACGATATTCTTCGGCGAATGCTGCGCCCTGCGCGACGATGCCGCCGACAGCGAGCGCCACACCCAGCGCAATCCGCTCTGTTCGCATGTTCAGTCCTTCTCGATTCCCGCGAATTCTCATCAATCAATGAGGCGGGAGCCGGTTTTGGACCAACAAAAAAATGTGAAATCGGGGCTGGAACCTACTCCACCTTACCGATCTTCTTCACGGCCGCGATCAGCCGCGTGCTGTCCAGCGCGACGAACTCGGCGAAGGCCGGCGCGTCCTGATAGGCGACGAGGCTGCCCGAGGTCTCGAACGCCTTGAGCACGTCGGGACTCGTCATCACCTGCGCCATCGCCTCGCGCAGGCGTGTCGCGACCGGCGCGGGAAGAGAGCTCTGTGCGAACAGCCCGGCCCAGATGTAAAACTCGACGTCCTTGTAGCCGAGCTCCTGGAAGGTCGGCACGTCGGGGAAGCTCGCGATGCGCTGCGCGCCGCAATTGCCGAGCACGCGCAATTTGCCGTCGTCGACCTGCGGCTTCAGCGTGCCGGGTGCCGCGGCGATCGCCTGCACGGTGCCGCCGAGGATCGCGGTGAGTGCCGGACCTGCGCCGCGGAACGGCACGTGCAGCAGCTTGATGCCGGCATTGCTTGCGAACATCTCCATCGCCACATGGAGCGTGCCATAGGGCCCTGACGAGCCGTAGGGGATCTGACCCGGGCGCTTCTTCGCATCCTCGACGAAATCCTGCGCCGTCTTCCACGGCGCGGAGGCCGGCACCGCCAATAGCGTGGGATCGGCGAGCACGCGCGCGATCGGCATGAACTGCGAGACCTCGTAGGCGACGGGGCGGTCGAACAGCCGGTCGGCCTCGGGGAGCACCGCGAGCGAGGACAGCGTCATCAGCAGCGTGTAGCCGTCCGGCTCGGCGCGTGCCGCCGCGGCATTGCCGACCGAGCCGCCGCCGCCCCCGGCCCTGTTGTCGACGATCACGGGCTTGCCGAGGATACGCTCCAGCGCCATGGCGACGGGGCGCGCGGCAAGGTCGGCCTGGCCTCCGGCCGGAAACGGCACGATCAGGGTGATGTTGCGTGCCGGATAGGCTTGCGCGAAGACCGGGCCCGGTGCTGCAATCCCCAACAACGGCAATGCCGCAGCCGCACGCAAGAGACCGCGTCGATCCATGATGATGCCCTCCCTGATTCTTCTTGTTTTCGCTGCCAGCCTAACGCGCCAGGCGGCAAGAACAAGACGTTTACGAAATGTTAGCCATGTCGGGCTCCTTCCGGAACGCATGTCCGGACCCGCTGTTGCCCTTTCAGGGAGAGTGGATGATGCGGAATCTGGCGACCATCGACGTTGCGCTGGACGAGATGCTGGTGAATCTCGCGGCGATCGTGTTGCGGCTTTCAAAGCCCGAATTGACGCAGACGCCGGAAGCGCGGCGCGCCCTGGCGCAATCGGTCCATCAATATGCAGTTTGCGCCAAGCGTTCGAGCGACCCGCGCGTTCACGAATTGAAGGCGCAGCTGGAGGAAACGCTGAAGCCGAGCCTGCGCATCGTCGCGATCGACGGCGTGAAGGTGTCGTAGTCAAACACACCGTCATTGCGAGGAGCCCTTGCGACGAAGCAATCCAGAATCCCTCCGCGGAGACATTCTGGATTGCTTCGCTGCGCTCGCAATGGCGGAGAGCGTTGAAGCCGCGCGCGCTCCTACGACATCTTGGCTTTCCCGCGCGTCCGCCGCTTGCATGTGCCCGGCAGCTTGGCCGCGAGAAAATCACCGAGCGCTTCGACGCGCGCGGGGCGCGGGCCGCCGGGCGGGGACACCAGATGCACGGCGCCTTCGGCCTGCTTCCAGTCCTTCAGGATCACTTCGACCTCGCCGGACGAAATCGCTTCACCAACGATGAACTCGGGCAACTCGGCGATGCCGAGGCCTGCGAGCAGCGCCGGCATCAACGCCTCGCCATTGTTGACGCGAAGCTGGCCGCCCGGGCGCACGCTGGCCTGCTCGCCGGCCGAATTGGTGTAGTGCCAGACGTTGGGCGTGGACAGATAGGCGTAGCTGAAGCATTTGTGCTCGGCCAGATGCATCGGATGCGTCGGCCGTCCGTGTTGCTTCAGGTAGGACGGCGCGGCCACGGTGTAGCGCGGCATGGTGAAGAGCTGCCGCGCGATCAGTGAGGAATCCGGCAGGCGCGCGATCCGCACGGCCATGTCGAAACCTTCGCCGATCAGATCGACGGTCGCATCGCTCAAATGCAGATCGACCGAGACTTCCGGATAGGCCTCGAAGAACTCCGGCAGCAGCGGCGCCACCGCCTTGATGCCGAACGTCATGGGCACGGCGAGCCGCACCAGGCCGCGCGGCGCCACCGATTGCGCCAGCGCCTCGTTCTCGGCGGCCTCGCCGTCGGCCAGAAGGCGCGTGGCGCGGTCGGCGAGCTTGTGGCCGGCATCCGTCAGCGCGAGGCGGCGCGAGGTGCGGTTGAACAGGCGGGCCCCGAGCCGCTCCTCGAGCCGGGTCACGGCCTTCGAGACCGTCGCCTTCGACATCGCGAGCTCGCTCGCAGCCCCCGCAAATGACCGTAACTCCACGACTTTCGCGAAAATCGCGAGCGCCTCGAAATCGGGGAGTTTTGCCATGGCAGCCGGTCCGATCTGAAATTTAGGAAACAATGTGTTTCGATAGTTTCTATTTCTATACCACAGGCGGAGGCTTATCCAAGGGGTCATCAGACATTCAGGAATGGAGAAATCCAATGACCAAGAAGCTCTCGGGCAAGGTTGCCCTCGTCACCGGCGCTTCGCGCGGCATCGGCGCCGCTTCGGCCCGCGCGCTCGCAGATGAAGGTGCTGATGTCGCCATCAGCTATGTCGCTTCGCCGGACAAGGCGGAGGCCGTCGTCGCCGACCTCAAGGCCAAGGGCGTCAGGGCCCGCGCTTTCAAGGCCGACCAGGCTTCCGCGAGGGAGGTCACGCAACTGGTCAACGACGTCGCCAGGGAATTCGGCAAGCTCGATATCCTCGTCAACAATGCCGGCGTCGCCGCCGGAGGTGCGATCGACGATGCCAATGCCGACACGGAAGCGCTCGCCCGTCAGGACCAGGTCAATGTGCATGGTGTGATCGCGGCGATCCGCGCCGCTTCGCAATTGATGGGTGAAGGCGGCCGCATCGTCACTGTCGGCTCGATGCTGGCCGACCGCGCTTCGTTCCCCGGCCTTGCCGACTACGTCGCCACCAAGGCAGCCGTGGTCGGCTACACCAAGGGTGCGGCACGGGATCTCGGCCCGCGCGGCATCACCGTCAACGTGGTGCAGCCCGGCTCGATCGACACCGACATGAATCCGAAGGATGGCGGCGAGTTCGCCGAGACCCAGCGCAAGCAGCACGCGCTGCAACGCTTCGGCCGTCCCGAGGAAGTGGCCGCCGGCGTCGTTTTTCTCGCAAGCCCGGAAGCCTCCTTCGTCACCGGCACCGTGCTCAATGTCGACGGCGGATTTGGCGCGTGACGCCGAGCCCTCTCCTCCAATCAGGAACATGTCCATGATCGAACTCAGACCTTTCGCAAAGCTCGGCGGCGCGGACCACGGCTGGCTCAAGGCCAAGCATCATTTCTCCTTCGCTGGCCATTATGACCCCAACAACATGGGTCATGGCGCCCTGCGGGTGTGGAACGACGACGAGATCGCGCCGAACACCGGCTTTCCCGCCCATCCCCACGCCAACATGGAGATCATCACCTATGTGCGCGAGGGTGCCATCACCCACCAGGACAGTCTCGGCAACAAGGGCCGCACCGAAGCGGGCGACGTGCAGGTGATGAGCGCCGGCAGCGGCATCCGGCACTCCGAGTACAATCTCGAGCCGACGCAGACGCGGATCTTCCAGATCTGGATCGAGCCCACGGCGCGCGGGGGACAGCCCACCTGGGGATCCAAGCCGTTCCCGAAGGCGGACCGCTCCGGCAAGCTCGTCACCATCGCAAGCGGGATCGAAGGTGATGCCGACGCGCTGCCGATCCGCGCCGATGCGCGGGTGCTAGCCACCACGCTGAAGGCGGGCGAGAGCGCGGAGTACGCGCCGCAGACGTCACGGCACCTCTACCTCGTGCCGGCGGCGGGTGCCGTCGAGATCAACGGCGTCCGCGTCAACGCCCGCGACGGCGCCGCGATCCGCGACGAGGCCAGGCTGACGATCACCGCGCTGGAAGATTCGGAGATCGTGCTCGTCGACGCGGCCTGACGACCCCAACAAGATCAATCCATCAAATCTGAAACGGAGACCACCATGACCAAAGTTCTCGTCCTCTATTATTCCGCCTATGGCCATATCGAGGCGATGGCCAACGCCGTCGCCGAGGGCGCACGCGAGGCCGGCGCCACCGTCGACATCAAGCGCGTGCCGGAGCTGGTGCCGGCCGAGGTCGCCAAAGCCTCCTATTACAAGGTTGATCAGGCTGCTCCCATCGCCAAGGTCGAGGACCTCGCCAATTACGACGCGATCATCGTCGGCACCGGCACCCGTTTCGGCCGCATGGCCTCGCAGATGGCGAATTTCCTCGACCAGGCCGGCGGCCTCTGGGCCAAGGGTGCGCTGCACGGCAAGGTCGGCGGCGCCTTCACCTCGACCGCGACCCAGCATGGCGGCCAGGAGACGACGCTGTTCTCGATCATCACCAACCTGCTGCATTTCGGCATGGTCGTCGTCGGCTTGAACTACGGCTTCGCCGGTCAGATGAAGCTCGACGAGGTCACAGGCGGTGCGCCCTATGGCGCCACCACGATCACCGGCGGCGACGGCAGCCGCCAGCCCAGCGCCAACGAGCTCGCCGGCGCGCGGTACCAGGGCCGCCAGATCGCGGAGACGGCAAAAAAACTGCACGGTTGACGGGGATCGCGGCATTCCCGTTCGGGAATGCCGCACCGTTTGGTGCAGCGGCGGCATTGCCGCCGCCCGACATTCAGACGCTCTTCTTCCTGACAAGCTCGCGGCCGATCGGCCGCACCGGCTCGCTCCGCAGCACCAGCGATGTCGTGACGGCACCGAATCCGGCAATGCGATCCACGATCGTCTCGAGATCCTCAGGAGCGGGAACGAGCACCTTGAGCACGAAACAGTCATCACCGGTCACACGATGGACTTCGATGATGTGGGGAATCTCCGCGAACCTCTTGAGGCATGTCTTGATGTGCTCATGCGTGGTCCGCAGACGCACCAGCGCCATCAGACCAAGCCCGAGTGCGCGCGGATTGATGCGAGCGCCGTAGCCCTCGATGATCCCGGCGTCCTCGAGCCGTCTGACGCGCTCGGACACCGCGGGCTGGGACAACCCTACGGAACGGCCAAGCTCGGACAGCGGCACGCGCGCGTTGACCTGCAGCGCCTCCAGGATCTTCAGGTCCTTGGCATCGATGCTCCCGAAGCGATCCAACCGAATTCTCCATTTCACCTTGAGATCATCGGTAAACGGCCGATTGCGCCGATGACTTGCCATGTGATGCAGGACCGGGATCCGTCACACTGCGGCCTCAACTCAGATATCACGGGACGATCATGCACGACATCATCACATTGCCCGGCCTCGGCGGCTCAGGCGACGCCCATTGGCAGACGCTATGGGAACGCTCCGAGCCGCGCTTCACGCGATTTCGACCGGCGAACTGGGACCGCCCGGAGCTCGACGACTGGGAGCAATCGCTGCAGCGAGCGATCGTGCGCAGCCCGAAGCCGCCTGTCCTGGTTGCCCATAGCCTCGCATGCCTGCTGGTGGCGCATTGGGCCGCTCGCTTCCCGACCACAATTTCCGGCGCATGTCTGGTCGCCGTCCCCGATCCCGACGGCGCCAATTTTCCTTTGGAAGCCGCCACGTTCAAGCCCGTCCCGGAGCGCGTCTTGCGCTTTCCTTCGCTGATCATCGCGAGCACGAACGATCCCTATGGCGCGATCGAGTTCACGCAGCGACAGGCACGCATCTGGCAGTCCGGTTTGGTCGCGCTCGGCCCACTAGGCCACATCAATGCGTCGAGCGGGCTCGGCGACTGGCCGCAGGGTCGCGCGCTGCTGGAGGCCTTTCGTGCGGGCCTTCCAAGATGACACACGCAAGTCTCGCTCGGATCAACGTTTCCCCTTGCCCATGGCCCGCGCCGCGAGGGCGGCGAGCCTGGGGTGGCGGCGCAGGCCCTGCGCGGCATGATCGCGCCATGCAAAGGGCAAGCCCCGCCAGGACAGCGCGACGCTGACATCGGTCAGCGGCACCCGCTCGGCGCCGAAGCGGCGCTTGTAGTCCAGATTGCCGATGCTGAGGTCGAAGCGGCGCACGCCCCGTGCATGCAGCCCCGCTATGGTGCGCTCGGCGACCAGCAGCCCCGGCGAGCAGCTCGACCATGAATCGCCGCCATGGCTGATGCGCAACAGGTAATAGGTCGCGCCGTGCATGACACCGAGCGTGGTGGCGACGATGCCCTCGTCGCAGACCAAGGCCGAGACGACGGCGTAGCCTTCCGCAATGCCCTGGCGGGCGACCTCGCGATAGAACCGCGCATGGGCCTTATCGTTGAGGACGAACGGCGAGCCGAGCTTTCGCATGCGTGCCTGCTGCTGTTCGTCCATCACATCCATCAGCTCATGTGCGCGCGCGACATCCGTTGCGATCTCGAACCGCGCGCCCGCGTGGCGGGTGAAGACGCGCCAGCAGCGCGGCATCTGCATGCGTTTGATCGACGCCTGGTAGACTCGATAGTCGTCGCCCGTCAGCACGAGATTGCAGTTGAGCGAGGAGGATCCCATCCGGCCGAGCGACACCAGCGGGTTCGCCTTGCCGCCGACCTTTGCCGGCATCTTCCTCAGGCGGAGGAGATCGAGGCCATCAGGCAAGGCACGCAACGCCTCGACCAGCGCCTTGCCGATCGCATCCGTCGCCACCGCATCGTGCGCCAGGATCGGCGCGTTGTTGTCGGAGACGCCGAGATCGGCGAATTCGACGATGCGGATGCCGCGCCTGACGTGACTGATCATCGGCACGATCGCGATGTCCTTGCCGGTGGCGGCATCGGAGATCACGGCGATCAACGGCGCGACGTCATCGAACGCCTGGTACCAGGCTCCCAGCCAGCAGCCATGCTGGAAAGCAGTGCGATGCCCGGCGTTCAGGCGCGAAGCAGCCTGGCCCCAGTCACGCACGAAATCGACCGCGATGCCCGACGTGCTGGACACCCGACCATCTGGTTGCTCGACGCTGAGGACCGTCATCCGCGGGGCATACGATTACTGAATGTAGCCAGATAGATTGTGTTTTGTCGCAGACCATGGGGAATGGCGCTTATCGTTAAGCGATTGCCACGGCGGACAGCGCTGAATGGGGCAAGCCGTCATTGCTCTGGTTCCGTCCGCGTGACGCACTGGAACCTCGCCAGGTAGTGCAGGCCGGCCACCGCCAGAGCGAACAGGAACCAGATCGGATTCTGCCGTTCGAGCAGAAAGGTCTCGGTCGCTCCATAATAGAGGCCGAACAGCCACACGGTCAGGAACAGCTTTGCCAGAGCGCCACTGCGGTTGTGAGCCTGTGCTGCGTGAAAATTGCCGAGCGGTGCGAGCACGAAGACGAGAATCACGAGCAGCAGTCCCGGCAGGCCGATGGTGACCACGAGGTCGAGATAGCTGTTGTGGCTGTGGGCCGCCGATGTCGCCCATTCGGCGCCCTGGGTGGTTTGCCGTGCCGTCACGTCGTCCCAGAAGGCCGCATAGCCGTGACCGATCATCGGCTTTTCGGCGACGGCCGCGAGGGCGAACTCCCAGATCGCGGAACGGCCCGTAAAGGTGGGATCGAGCGGAAGCAGCCGCGTCATGGCACCGAGCGCGGGGCTCAACACGCTGCCGACCGTCAGCAGGTTCATCGCGATCAGCGGCACGAAGCACATGATCCGCTTCAGCCACAGGCCGGGTGTGACGTAGACCAGCGATGCGAGAGCGTAGATCGCAAGGCACAGCACCGACGACGTCTTGCCGCCGGTGAAGATCAGGAAGATGCCGGCGAGCGCCGCGATCACGGGCCCCATCACGAACGATCCGACGGCCGACAGATAGATGCCGACATAGACCAGGATCGTCATCACGGGTGAGGCGACGTTCTTGTGGCCAAAACTGCCGCGCCAGTCGCCGGCGAGCTGCGGCTCGGCGATATCGAGCGCGGTGTGGATCGAATATTGCGGCGCCAGGAAGACGCCGAGATAGCAGAGCGCGAGCAGCACCAGCGCGGCGGCGCCCAGACACATGTTGAAGCTGCGCTGCGTCGGCGGCAGCAATGGCAGCACGACGGCGAGCGACGTCACGCTTGCGAGGAGCACGAACCGCTGGATCGAAACGCCTCGGCTTTCGGAGAGAACGATGCTGATGATCAGCCAGCCCACGAGACAGAGGTGAAGCGGCGTCACCAGGCTCTTCAGCGCCGGTCCATCCGTTGCGGCGACGAACAGCACCGCAATCGCAGCCAGGAGCCCCCAGGACACATAGGTCAGCGCCATTCGTCCGCCGACGACATTGCTGATGTCAGGGTTGCGCAAGTCGGGGAAGGGATCGAGCGTCACCAGCACCAGCAGCAGCGACGCGACGGCGACGAGACAGCGCGCAGCCTGCCCGGCATTGAGCCGCTCCAGGCCATCGCGCAGGACATGGCCGAACGACCGGGCCTTGAGGTCCATCATGTCAGCGGCGCTGCGGTCGATGCTCCGGTCCATGGCTCAAGACATCTGATGACGCCGGTGAAGCTCCAGGTCCTGGCTCAACCCTGCTGAGCGTTCCTCAACAGGCGTGCCGGGGGTCTGCTCCGCCGGTTGCCGCATGATGCTCCGCGCAATCTCGTAATACTGCAGCGCGCGTTGCTCCAGCGTGAGGCTGTCCAGGACAAAGCCGCGCGGATCGAATCCGCCGGCAGCACACCCGGCCCAGAACTTGTCCCAGCCCGCCTCGAATCCCGCGATGTCCAGGAACTTGGCTCCGCAGCGGTCGTCCCAATAGGGCACCGACGAGACCGGCGCGAACTGCACGCGGTGCGGATAGTAATCGGGATCACGCCAAGGACCGCCCGGATCCCAGGCGAACACTGGAACGCCGCAAGATAAGGCCTGCTGATAGGCGATGCCCTGGCTTTCGTTCTGGCACAGGAATATCATCGCGCGCGAGCGCGCCAGCGCCGCCTGATAGTCTTCCTCCTTGTAGCTGCCGTAGCGCAGCTCCGTGAACGAGCGCCCCTCTTTTCGCAGACGGGCGCGGACGGGCTCGATCAGCTCCGCCGCATAGCGCTCGCGGTCCCAGTGGACCTTGTCGTAGATCAGCACGTCGACCGTCTTCTGCGATCGCTCGGACGGTGTCCAGAGATCGGTGTCGATGCCGACCGGCCATGCCTCCGTCTGGGGCCAATACGGCCGGTACATGTCGACGTACCAGGGGCCGGGCACCACAACCTTCCTGACCGGCAGACGCTTGAACAAATCGGGGTCGTCGAGCGGATGATTATGGGCGGCGACACCGAGCAGGATCGGGTTCTTCCATGCGAACCTGTCGAGCAGGAAGGTGCGGCCGACGATGCAGGCGAGCTCGTCCGGGTGCTGCGCGATGTAGCCGTAATCGTTGACGCGGTAGCGGATGCCGAGCCGATCGAGCCCCGCGCAGAGATTGAGGAACACGCGAAGCTGTCCGCTCATGCGCGGCTCGCCGAGCAGCAAGCGGCGCGCCACGCGCCGCAGATGCCGGTCGCCGGGGAACCAGCGGTCGTCCTTGTCCTCATAGAACAGGTTGAGGATCATCGCGTCGGGGTCGGGTTTGAATGTCTTTGCGGGCACTGGATTCCATCCACGGCAGCCGGATGCACATTCTCGCATGGGACCGGCTGTCGCACTCTTCCAAATTTGCCACAGGCTTAATGCCAGCGGCTTAACGCTAATTGACGAAACCACGCTCACGCGTGCCTTCGCGGCAACGATCTCGCCGCAATGCAGGTATCATTCGCAAGCAACCAACGTTGCGATCGATCGCATCGTCCATTCAACAGATGCGCCCTGGTTAACAGACTCTTAAAGGCGAGCCGTGGCTCAGATCACCGCCGAAGACGTTCTCGATTTGCCGGCCAACACGCGCGTCGTTACGCCGGCCCGCCAGCCGCTGCCGTCGAGCTCGAGCACGTCGGTATCCATCGTCATTCCCGCCAAGAACGTTGCGGCCTATGTCGGCGAAACCCTCGCCAGCGCGCTGGCGCAAAGCGGGGTGGGAGAAGTGATCGTGGTGGACGACGGCTCGACCGACGAGACCGCCGCGATCGTCCGCGCGGTTCGCGACCCGCGACTGCGCCTGATGACGAATGATTCCGCCGGCGTATCAGCGGCGCGCAATCTCGGCGCGCGATCTGCCAGCGGCGAGTGGCTGCTCTTCCTCGATGCTGACGACCGCCTGCGTCCCGGCGCGGTGGCTGCACTGCTGGCGGCCGCACGCGGCGCGCCCCGCGCGGTTCTCGTCTACGGCGACTACAACACGATCGACAGCGAGGGACGGCAGATCGGCCGGCGGGGCCTGCTGAAGGGGCGCCGCAAGCCGTCGGGCGACGTGCTGGCCCGGCTCGCGGCCGGCAACTTCATCGTCAACGGCGGTATCGCGCTCGCGCGTGCCGAGGCCTTCCGCGCCATCGGCGGTTTCGACACCTCGCTCAGATACTGCGAGGATTGGCACTGCTGGTGCCGGCTTGCCGCGATCGGCGAGTTCGAGTTCGCTCCGAAGCTGCTGCTCGACTATCGCCTGCACACGGCCAACACCATGAACGCGGCGCTGCGAACGCCGAAGGATTTCTTCCCGGCAATCGCACGGGTGTTCGATGATGGGCTGATCCTGGCGAGACTGCCCGAGCGCATGACGGCCGGGCTGCGCCTCGCCGCCGAGATTCATCTCGTCACCTATTCGGCGATGCAGGCGGTCCGCTTCAGCAGATATCGCGACGCCTTCGCCTACCTCGCGATGATCGGCCGGCGATCGCTCAAATCGCTGCCGCGTGCCACGGTGAGGGTCGCCCTCGCCCGTTTCGGCATCTGACCGGCAGCTTCGGCGTCAGGACACGATCTTCGAGGCCTCGTAGGGCTTCGGCTCGACACCCAGCGCCGCCAGGGCGGCACCAAATGCAACCATGACCGGATGCATTGCGACGACGGCCTTCGACGACGTCAACAGGCCTGCGGCGCGAACCAGCGACAGCGGCAACCGTCCGAGCATCTGCGCGAACACTCGCGCCCGCGCGGCCGGGCTCTGCGCGGCCTTGTATTGCACACGATAGTTGATCGCGCCGATCCGCAGGCCACGCTTTGCGATCCAGCCGAACGTGGTACGGCTTGTTGGCACGGTCTCGGTGATCACCGCCTCGGCCGTCCAGTGGAAGATCACGCCGGCATCGCGGCACCGCACGAAGAAGTCGCAATCGCCGCCGCCGAGGAAATTGAAACGCAGGTCGAAGGCGGGACGCTCGAAACGCTCGAAGGCCGCGCGCGTGATCAGGCAATTGCCGCAGCCATAGATCAGCGGCACCGCGCCGGAATAGTCGTAGGCCGGACAGAAGGCGGGATGACGCGAAAGCCAGGGCTTGCTGTCGTCGTCGAAGACCGGCAGCACCGGCCCTCCGACGATTTCGGCGCCGGTTGCTTCCGCGGTACGGACCATCAGCTCGAGCCAGTCGGGTGATGCGATCTCGTCGTCGTCGATCATCAGGAAGCGGGTCGCGGCGGGAAACAGCGCCTGCGCGGTCTCGAACGCAGCGTTGATCGCCTGGCAATTACCTTGCCGCTTCTCGACGAGACAGATGCCCTGCAGCCTGCCTTCGACCAGAAATTCAGCCGCGACCGGCGCGCTTTCGCGCAGTGCGGCGTCGTTCTCGACCATGACGACGGCAAAGGAACGCGGGGTACGCTGGTTCACCAGGGATTCCAGCGTCAGCCGCAAATGCTGCGGCCGGCGGAAGCAGGGAATGCAGACGACGATGCCGACCGACAGGTCGATGACGCGGGAGCTCGCCACGATCTCCCGGTCGGGATCGCGCACGGCATCCGAGATACGCATGGCGGACAGGTCTGTCGGGATCAATGTCATGACGCTCTAGATGTCCGAGATATGTTGAGAAAGCCCTGCTTCATCACACGTCCCACGACGGCACATCGCCGCGGGACAGATGCGTCCCGAAATGAACGGATGAGCGGAAGCGCGTGCCTGCGCCCCGCGCCGATCTCCCGGCCGTCTTGAACCGACATCATGCGCTTTAACCGGCTTCTCCCGCGAAATCATGCGTGCGTGATACTGCAATTCGCGGTCCATGTGCGAACGACGACCCAACATGGACAATGCCGTAGTTAATGCGCATGCGCATTAACCCGGCCGTAAGCACTGCGACCGGTGAGACGACGCGGCATCAGATTTGCTCTTCGGCCAGGCGAGTTTTTTCCTGTAAATTTGATTAGAACAAGCGCGGACAAGAAACATGAACAAGCCAGCCACGATCGATTTCGCGACTGCCACCGCGATCCATATCCCCACGGCCGTTGCACCCGTCCAGGCGCTCCACGACCTCGTCCCCGGCGAAGCCCGTGACAGCCTGCTCGCCGTTCACGACGCGCTGCGCCGCGAGCTGCCGAAAGGCCAGCTCGCCATCTACGAAGCCGGCGGCGGTTCATGCAGCGTCCTGCCGCCGGAAATGCTTGACCGCAGCAAGGTCACCGTCGTCGATATCGACGAGGACCAGGTCCGCAACAACAGTTACGCGGACGAGGCGATCCTCGGCGACGTGCAGACCTACCGTTTCGAGCCCGAGACCTTCGATCTGGTGATCTGCTATAACGTGATCGAGCATCTGCCGAACGTCGACGCCGCGCTCCTGAATTTCCGCGATGCGCTCAAGCGCGGCGGCATGGTGCTGATCGGCGCGCCCAATCCGCGCTCGCTGTCCGGCGTCGTCACCAAATATTCGCCGCACTGGTTTCACGTCTGGTTCTACCGGCACATCCGCGGCATCAAGGACGCCGGCCTGCCCGGCGAGCCGCCATTCCCGACCTTCTTTCACCCGCTGGTCACGCTGTCCCGGCTCGAAGCATTCGCGGCCGCCAACGGCCTCGAGATGATCTACCGCCGCGAGGTCGAGAGCCCGCGCTATCCCGAGATGCGTCGGCGCAAGCCGCTGTTCGCCTCTCTCGTGGACACCGGCGCCGCCATGCTGAACGCCGTGCTTCCGCGCGGCATCGACGTCCGCCGCGGCGACTACCACGTCATCCTGCGGAAACGCTGATCATCATGGCGCGTGCGCAGCCCATCACGGAGCAAGCGGAGCCTCGCGGCCACGCCGTGCGCGGTAACGAACCGTTAATCTCCAGGAATCTCACGCGCCCCGAGGGGCATGGGGACGCAGCGCGGAATGGCATGGGCTTAAACGCTTTGTTTGCCATTTCGGTGAATAGTCCCTCAGTGAGTATGGTTAATTTTCCCTGTTGCGTTGATTGGGCACCTATATCCCGGGTGCATGGCGTAGAGCGAAGAGTAACCCCTCAGCCTGCGGCAATTGGAATGAAAGCTGGGGATCATGCTTGACTACAACCAGCCGATAGATCGGACCGGACCGGAGCCCCAGCAACAGAGTCCTCAAGCCGGCTTCAACGTGCTGGAGCTCGCCAACCTGCTCTGGCGGCGCAAGATTGCGATTGCCGCGGCCGCTCTGCTCGGCGCAACGCTTGCCGTCACCGTGGGCAAGAGCCTGACGCCCCGCTACACCGCCACCGCCCAGCTCTATGTCGATCCGCGCGAGCTTCAGCTCGTCGACCGGGAGCTCACGCCGCGCGCCCAGGACGTCTCCGGCATGTCCATGGTGGTGGAGAGCCAGGCGCGCCTGATCACCGCCAACAGCGTGCTGCTCAAGGTGATCCAGCAGGCCGGTCTCGAGAAGGATCCGGAATTCGGCGGCAGCGATGCCAGGAGCCTGATGTCGTCGCTGCTCGGCTTGATCGGCCTGCAGCCCCGGGCGCCCTTCGCTGCGGCCAACAACGAGGTGCAGCTTGCGGCGCTCGAGGCGCTGAACAGGCACATCACGATCCGCAAGACCGAGAAGAGCTTCATCGTCGACATCGAGGTCTGGTCGATCGATCCGGCGAAGGCGGCGATGCTCGCCAACACCCTGACCAGCGCCTATCTCGCCGAATCCCGCAACTCGCAGGCCTCGGCCGCACGGCGCGCCACCAGCGATCTCTCCGGCCGCCTCAAGGAGCTGCGCGAGCGGCTGCGCGGCGCCGAGACCGCGCTCGCCACCTACAAGGCCCAGAACAATTTCGTCGGCACCCAGGACGCGCTGATCAGCGACCAGCAGCTCTCCGCCAGCAACCAGCGGCTTTCCGCGGCGCGCGCGGCGACGATGGACGCGCAGGCGCGGCTCGACCAGATCGAGGCGAGCCGCCGCACCGCGGCCGATGCCGGCGCGAATTCGGAAGCGCTGCAGTCGCCGACGATTGCGAATCTGCGCGCGCAATATGCCGACGCCCGCAAGAAATATGCGGAGCAGGCCGGCGAGCTCGGGCCGCGTCATCCGGCGCTGCGCCAGACCGAAAAGCAGGTCGAGGACCTCAAGCGCACCATCAACGAAGAGATCGACCGCTTCGCCCAGTCCGCCAAGAACGATCTGACGCGCGCCCGCGACTACGAAGCTTCGCTCAACCGGGCGCTGGAAGCCCAGAAACGGCAGAGCGTCCAGCTCAGCCAGGCCGCCGTGCGGCTGCGCGAGCTCGAGCGCGAAGCCGACGCCAGCCGCGACGTCTATCAATCCTTCCTCAAGCGCTCGCGCGAGACAGAAGAGCAGGAGAGCCTGAATACCTCGGCGGCTCGGGTCATCGGCGAGGCGACGGTGCCGCAACGGCGCTCGTTCCCGCCGGCGATGAGCATGTTCGCCATGATCGGCTTCATCTTCGGCGCGCTCGCAGCGTCGGGCTGGTTCGTTGCGGCCGAACTCCTGTTCGCCGGCGCAGCCGCACCGGCACCCGCACCAGCCCGCCGCGCGCGCAAGCCGATGCCGGAGAAACCGCGCGCTCCCGAAGTTTCGCGGGCGCAGGAAGCCTCGCGGCTCGAGCAGGTGTCGCGAAGCCCGGAAGTCGCGCAGATCCCGCCCGAACTTGCCGCGCCGCCGCTGCAACCCGCGATGGTCGAAAGGCCCCTGATCGAAAAGCCGCTGATCGCGCGTCTCCAGGAAGCCGACGTCATTCACACGCTCGGCGCCATTCTCGCCACCGGCGGCGGCGTCGATCTCACAAGGCTGGGCTGGCCGACATTGCGGCCGGGCTTTCCCATGACGAGGCTACTCAACGCCTGGCGCGACATGCGCAGTGCCATGGCCCGGCGTGCCGGCGGCAAGGCGATGCCGGTCATCGCGCTCGTCGGCGGCGGCGAGACCACCGGACGCAACGTGAGCGCCTTGAATTTCGCACTCGCGGCTGCGCGCGACGGCGTCCGCGTGCTGATGATCGACGCCGACCATCAGGCCCACGCGCTGTCGAACAAGGTCAGCCGTCCCGGCAAGAGCGAGCCGAGCAAGCTCGGCTGGCTCTCCATCGGCAGCAAGGCCGCGCGTGAGATCAAGACGATCAACGGCATTTCGGTGTTGCCGGCCGGCGACGGCGATGCCGGCAAGGCTGCCGACGCGATCCGCAAGGCGATTGCACAGGCGCGCGCCGCGGGCGGCTATGACCTAGTGGTCCTCGACGGCCCCGCGATGCCCCTCTCGGCCGCCGGCCGCAAGCTGCTCGAAGACACCGACGCGCTGGTGGCGGTGCTGCCGACCAGCCACGACATCAACGACAGCCTGGAAGAGATACTGACCGCGCTCGGCAGCGCCGAGCGCAAGCTCGTCGGCGTCGTGCTCGACGAGCTCACCCCCGCAATCGAAACGCGCCAGCGAGGCAGACAATATGCTTGAGCGCCGCGTCAACCTCGACGGACGGGCAGCGACTGCCGACGTGCCGCGGACCACCGTCGGCGGGCTTCGCATGGCCGCGCTCGACCTGGAAGCCACCGCCGATTTCATGATCGAGGCGACCAATCCGGATCATCGCATCGGCCGTCCGTTGTTCCTGACCTCGGCCAATGGCGAGGTCCTGGCACGCTGCTCGACCGAGCCGCAGACCGAACGCCTGTTCCGTGCTGCCGACCTCATCAACGCCGACGGTCAGCCGCTGGTCGCGGCCTCGAAGCTCCAATCCTGGTTTCCGCTGCCCGAGCGCGTCGCGACCACGGACCTGTTCCACATCGTCGCGCGCAAGGCGGAGGCGGTCGGCCGCACCTTCTACATGTTCGGCGCCAGCGAGGCCGAGAACCTCGCTGCGGTCGAGAACGTCCAGAAGATGTATCCGAAGCTCAAGATCGTCGGGCGCAGCCACGGCTATCTGCGCGGCGAGGCGCTACGCGCCAAGGTCGAGGAGATCAACGCGCTTGCGCCTGATTACCTGTGGGTCGCGCTCGGCGTGCCCAACGAGCAGGCATTCGTGGAAGATTTCACGCCGCATCTCACCAATGTTGGCGTCATCAAGACATCCGGCGGCCTGTTCAATTTCTTGTCGGGCAGCCGCGCGCGCGCGCCGGAATGGATGCAACGAATCGGGCTCGAATGGGTCTGGCGCACCTGGCTCGAGCCACGCCGCCTGTTCTGGCGCTATTTGACCACCAACCCCCGCGCGCTCTATCTTCTCTTCAGCCGCAAACGGCCCCTCCGCTAAGAGAAGAGCAGAAGACGACATGACCGACCGACCGACCGTCCTCGTCACAGGGGGCGCGGGCTATATTGGCTCGCATGCCAGCCGCGCATTGACTGCTGCCGGCTATCAGCCCGTCGTTTATGACAATCTCTCGACAGGCCATCGCAGCTTCGTGACCGGCCCCCTGGTGACGGGCGATCTGCTCGACGGCACGGCGCTGGCCCGCGCCTTCGCCGACCACAAAATCACGGCGGTGATGCATTTCGCGGCGGCGAGCCTGGTCGGCGAATCCATGACCGATCCGCAGAAATATTACGTCAACAATGTGCAGGGAACGCTGTCGCTGTTGCAGGCGATGCGCAACGCCGGCTGCCATCGCATCGTGTTCTCCTCGACCGGCGCCGTCTACGGCAATGCCGACTCCAAGGAACTGCCGGAAGACTTTCCCTGCACCCCGATCAATCCCTACGGCGCGTCGAAGTTGATGATCGAGCGCATGCTCTCCGACTATCGCACGGCCTACGGCTTCGGCGCGTTCTGCCTGCGTTATTTCAACGCCAGCGGCGCCGATCCCTCAGGCGGCATCGGCGAGCTGCGCGACAACGAAACCCACCTCATTCCTCGCGCCATGATGGCGCTACAGGGCCATGTCGACTTCGCGGTGTTCGGCGACGACTACGACACGCCCGATGGAACCGCGATCCGCGATTACATCCACGTCACGGACCTCGCCGCAGCACATGTGGCGGCCCTGAAGCTTCTCGAAGACGGACATGCCGGCGGCAGCTTCAATCTCGGCACCGGCTCGGGTTTTTCCGTGCGCGAGATCCTCAATGCCATCAGGCAGGAGACCGGGCGCGAGGTGCCTCACAGCGTCAAGCCGCGCCGTGCCGGCGATCCCACTTATCTGGTCGCCGACCCCTCCGCGGCGCGAAAGGTGCTGAACTTTGTGCCGCGTCACTCCGACCTGCCGACGGTGATCCGCACCGCCTGGGCCTGGCACCAGAAGGCGCATCCGTTCCGGCCGCGCTAGTCGGCCATATTGTTCCTTGCCGGTAGGCACCTTCAGCCGCTAAAGAGAATGAAGAGACTATGACAGCTACGCTGGCCGCTTATCCGGCCGTCGCTAGCTCGTGACCCCGATTGGGCGGCATACGGCCTCCGAGAGACGCCGTTCTTCCAAACTTCACGACCACGACCGAGTGCGCGCATCGGCCTGGTTTCAGGCGCGACAAGGAGCACCGAGCGAATGCATCAGGCAGCAAGCCTGCAATTCGAGCGCGTGGTGAACGAGTTCGCCCGCTGGCTCGCCGTGCCCGAGGACGAGCGCTCGCCGGCGCCGGCCTGGTGGTGGGGACCCGCGATCGCGGTGCTCGACCTGCGCCAGCCGATGCCCGCTGCGTGGTCGCACGCGCTCGGCCTCGAAGACGGATCGACCTTTGCCGGGGGCGCGCGCCTGCTTCTCGCGCTGTTCGAGGATCAGACCTTCGTGTCTTGGCCGGAAGAGTTTCCGCGCAAGTCGGAAAGCAAGGATGACGAGACTCGCGAGCTGCACCCGCTGCCGTCAGACGACAGCGCGTTTCGGCCGTAACGCTACGGCTTCGGTCGCGACAAGGTCCTGCTCCGGCTGGAGCGGCGGCGCCACGGGCAGCGTCATCGGCCGCAGCAGCTCGGCCATCTGCCGCGCCGGCAAGGGCTTGGAGATGAGGAAGCCTTGCATCTCGTCGCAGCCATGGCTGCGCAGGAACGCTTCCTGCTCGACGTTCTCGACGCCTTCGGCGACGACGGTCATGCCGAGCGCCTTGCCCATGCTGATGATCGCCTGCGCGATCGCCTGATCCTCCGAATCCTGCGGCAGGTCGCGCACGAAGGAGCGGTCGATCTTGATGGTGTCGATCGGGAAGTGCTTCATCAGCGACATCGACGAATAGCCGGTACCGAAATCGTCGATGGCAAGACGAATGCCGCGGCTCTGGATGGCGTCGAGCACCTTGAGCGCGCGTCCGACATTGCGCATCATCATGCTCTCGGTGACCTCGAGCTGGAGCAGCACCGGCGACATGCCAGAGGCCGCCAGCGCCTCGTCGACGTCCTGCAACAGATGCTCGTCGGCGAACTGGCGCGGCGACAAATTGACCGCCATCGACAACGGCAACAGGCCGCGGCGCTGCCAGGCCATGGCCTGCGCGCAGGCCTCGTTGAGCACCCAGCGGCCGATCGGCACGATCAGGCCGGTCTCCTCCGCAAGCGGAATGAACTGGGCCGGCGAGACGTTGCCCAGGTCGGGATGCGTCCAGCGCAGCAACGCTTCCACGCCGGTGATCTGACCGGTCTCCATCTCCACCTTGGGCTGGTAGTTCAGGGAAAACTGCTCGCGCTCCAGCGCCCGGCGCAGCGCGCTCTCCAGCGAGAGCCGTTCGATCGACTGCGTCTTCACTTCGTTGGAGAAGAAGCGGTAGCCGTTCTTGCCGTCTTCCTTGGCCAGATACATCGCCATGTCGGCGTTCTTGGTCAGCGTCTGTGCGTCGGAACCGTTCGCCGGATACATCGCGATGCCGATCGAAGCCGTGGTGTGGCACTCGTGCCCCGCCAGCTCCATGGGCTCGGCGAGTGCCGTCAGGAGCCCGGTCGCGATCCGCTGGACGTCATCGATCTCGCCGCATTGATCGAGGATCACCACGAACTCGTCGCCGCCGAGCCGCGCCACGACGTCGCTTGCCCGCAGCGCGCTGCGCAGCCGGTTCGCCACTTCGAGTAGGAGCAGATCGCCGGCCTCGTGGCCCAGCGAATCGTTGATGACCTTGAAGCGGTCGAGATCGATGAACAGCACCGCAAAATGTCGATCGCGGCGCTCTGCCCTGTTGATCGCCTCGCGCAAGAGCCCGTTGAAGGTCTCGCGGTTCGGAAGGTCCGTCAGACTGTCATGCGAAGCGAGGTATTCGATCCGCTCGTCCGCCTCGCTCTTGGCGTCGGCGCGATCGAAATTCTCCATCGCAAACGACACGTTGTCGGCGAGACGCTGCAGCAACTCGACGAACTCGGCCGTGAAGGTACTTGGCTCGGTCGACATGTAGATCATGACGCCGACGGCCTGGTCGTGCACGATGAGCGGAAATGCCGCGCCCGACCGCGCGCCGTCGCTGCGGACGACGGCATGGAAGGCGCGTACGCGATCGTCGTTGAGGTAGTCGTTGCTGATGCAGGGCCGGCGTGTGCGGAACGCCGTACCGCTCATCCCGCGCCCTTCGGGCCGCTCGGGATCGATGGAGAGACGGACGTTGCGTGTCGTGTCGGCGGACGGGCCGGCGGCGGCCACGATCTCGAGCTGGTCCGTACCGGCTCTGGTGAGCGCGATCGTGGTCGAAGTGAACTTGGCGCCGTCCGACGCCGCGAGGCACACGAGGTCGAACAATTCGGCGCGCGACTTCGCCCGCATAATCGCCTCGTTGGTCGCGCTCAGGGCGGCGAACATGCGCCTCAGCCGCTCCTTCTGCGCCTCGGTGCGGGCCTTTTCCTCGGCGCGATCGAAATTGTCGAGCGCGAACGAGACGTTTTCCGCGAGGCGGGCCAGCAGCTCGACCAGATCGGGCGTGAATGTATCTTCCTCCGGAGCAAGGAAAAGCAGGATGCCGACCGGCTCCTGACCGGCGCGCAGAAGCGGAAAGCTTGCGGCGGCGCGGGTCCCGTCCTCGACTGCCTTGGAGTGCCAGTGTGCCGAGCGTGGGTCGTTCATGTAGTCGTTGATCACGCTGGGCCGGCGCGTCCGCACCGAGGTTCCGATGATTCCCTGGCCCTCGGGATGATCCGGGGAAATCGCACAGCTGCGCCCGACCATCCGCTCCTGAAGCCGCCCCTTCGCGGCGACGACCCGGACCATCTCGCATGTCTCGTCGATGATTCCAATCGTCGCCGAGGCGAACACGTCGCCCAGCACGGCCGCCTGACATGCGACGTCGAACAGCTCATCCCGAGTCTCGGCGCGCATGATGGCTTCGTTGGTGGCGCTCAACGCCGCGAACATGCTGCTCAGCCGGTCTCGCTGCTTGTCGGCCTTCGCCTTCTCCTCGGCGCGGTCGAGATTTGCAATCGCGAATGACACGTTGCGCGCAAGGCGCTCCAGCAGTTCGACCAGCTCGGGCGTGAACGTGCCGGTCTCGAGGGAATTGAACAGGAACACGCCCTCTGCGCGATCGCCGTTCAGCAACGGCAGCGCGGCGGAGGACTTGACGCCGGTGCGGCGCGCGCTGTCGTACCAGGGCTTGAGGCGATCATCGGACAGCAGGTCGTTGGTCAGGCAAGGCTGTCTGGTGCGGAAACACGTGCCGGTCAGGCCTCGTCCTTCCGGCACCTCGTCGGTCGTGGCGAATTTGAGCCTTCGCACTTCGTCGGAATTCGGCCCTGCGGAGGCGACGACGCGCAGCAGTTCGGAGGCAGGCTCGGCGAGCGCGATCGTGGCCGAGCCGAACTTGCCGCCCTGCACGGACGCTTCGCATACGAGGTCGAACAGTTCCGCACGCGACGTCGCCCGGATGATCGCTTCATTGGTAGCGCTCAGCGCGGCGTACATGCGCGCCAGCCGCTCCTCCTCGTGCGCGATCTGCGCCTTCTCCTCGTCGCGATCGAAGTTCTGGAGCGCAAAGCACACGTTCTCGGTCATGCGCAACAACAGCGCGACGACGCCCTCGTCCTTCGCCCAGGACTTGCTGACGAAGAAGTACATCACCCCGATGCTGGTTCCGCGCTTGATCAGCGGCGCCGCGACACACGCGACCGCCCCGGCGTTGATGTTGGCCTGTTCCCAGGTCGTTCCCTTGGTCCGACTGACAAGGTCGTCTTCGACCATCGCCTTCTGCGTCCGGAAGACCTGGCCGGAGATGCCACGCCCGTGGGGATTTTCGGGATCGATCGAGTAGCGCGCCTGCCTGATCAGGTCGAGATTTTGTCCGGTCGCCGCCACCGGCGTCAGCCAGTGCGACTCCTGCTCGCGCAGCAGCACGAAAGTCGCCAGCGATTTGCCGCCGTGCACGGCCGCGTCGCAGACGCGCTGATACAGGTCCAACTCGGTATTGGCCTTGAGGATTGCCTCGTTGGTCGCGCTAAGCGCCCGAAACATGCGATTGAGCCGCCGCATCGCCGCTTCGCTGTCCCGGCGCGCTTCCTCTCGCTCGAAATTGTCCAGCGCATAGGAAATGTTGGCCGACATTCGCTCGAACAGCGACACCATCTGCTCGTTCAGCGAGCCGGCTTCGCGGCGGGTCACGTAGAGGACGCCGACACTCTTGCCGTTGCAGAGCAGCGGCAGCGCCGCAGCCGCGCCGATGGCGGCCGAAGCCGCGCCCGCGCGCCACGCCAGCGAACGCGGGTCGTTCAGATAATCATTGCTGATGCACAGCTTCTGCTCGCGAAACGCCTCGCCTCCGACGCCTGATCCCTCGGGGGTATCGGCTTCCGTCGTGATCACGATCGAGCGCAGTCGCGGAATGTCGTCACCGCAGCCGGCCGCGAACCGCAATCGATTGCCGTCCCGCTCCACCAGGAACACGGCGACCGCCAAAAAGTCCCCGCTCGAAAACCCGGCGTCGCAGACCTTCTGGTACAGCTCGTCCGGCGATTTCGCGTAGAGGATCGCTTCGTTAATGGCGCTCAACGCCGCAAATGTGCGCGCGAGTGTCGTCGGCACGATCTCAGCTCCCGGGCATTCTGCCTATTTCTCCCGGGTGCCTTTATGAAGCGCGATCGCCTAAGTGGTCGTTATTGCGCGCTGCAAACCGTCGATCAAAGTGAACGAGCTGCGAACGACGGGTGCGAAACTTTCGAAAATGCCGCCGCGCGGGACGAATCTTTGGCCAAAGGCGCCTTCTCCGTACAAACTTGCAGCGCTGTATTGGTTTACGGGAGATTGATATCGCGGCGGCGCTTTGAGACGATGGCAGCCAACGAGCAGCCCGCCAAGGGTACCAGGCCGAGGGAACGCCATGCCGATCGCCGGAGCCGACCGCCCCACGCGCATCGGCGCCGCTCTGCTCCGTGCCGCCGGAGCTTCCGGAACGGGCTGCGCCCGCTGGCGCGCGCACAGGCCCGGCCGGTCCTCGATCCGGCCCGGCGGCATCAGGAGAACAGCAGTATGAATCGACAGATGGTCCTGGTCGGCTTTCTCCAGGCGCAGAACTGCACCAATTTGCCGAGCTCCTGGCGCCATCCGGACTCGCGCAATGATTGGATGTCGGCGAACTATTATCAGGAGATCGCCAGGATCCTCGAAGCAGGCAAGTTCCACATGGCCTTCTTCGACGACCGCCTGGCAATGCCGGACCGCTACGGCAACGACCACGCCCACACCGTCGAATACGGCATCCGCTGCGTAAAGATGGACCCACTGATCGTGCTGACCACGATGGGCATGGTCACCGAGAAGCTCGGCCTCGGCGCGACCTGCTCGACCACCTATTACGAACCGTTCGACGTCGCCCGCCGCTTCGCAACGCTCGACCTGATGTCGGGGGGACGCGCGGGCTGGAACGTCGTCACCTCGCTCAACGACGGCGAAGCTCTCAACATGGGCCGGGATTCGCATCCCGAACACGACTCCCGCTATGACCGCGCCGACGAGTTCATGGACGTGGTGCTCGGTCATTGGGACACCTGGGAGGACGGTGCGCTCATCATGGACAAGCAAAGCGGCCGCTTTGCCGATCCGACCAAGGTGAAGCGGCTCGACCACAAGGGACCAGCTTTCAAGTCGCGCGGGCCCTTCACCGTACCGCGGTCGGATCAGGGCCATCCCGTGATCATCCAGGCCGGCGCGTCCGGCCGCGGCCAGCGTTTCGCGGGGCGATGGGGCGAGGTGATCTTCACCGCCGCGCGCAATCTCACTGCGGCCAAGGAAGGCTATGCCTCCGTGCGTAACGAAGCCGCCAGGGCCGGCCGCGACCCCGACCAGATGTTTCTCTGCAATTTGACGACGCCGGTCTGCGCGGCCACCAAAGCCGAGGCCGAGGACAGGATGGCGCTGATCAACAAGCTGCCGCTGCAGATCGACGCGCTGTCGCTGCTTGCCGAAGCGCTCAACTATGATTTCGCTTCCAAGGACCTCGATGAGCCGCTGACGACGGACGAGCTGAAGAGCATGCAGGGGATTCTGGGCATCCGCGATGGCGTGCTGAAGACTTCGGGCAAGAGCAACCCGAGTGCGCGCGACTTCGTCACCTTTTCCGGCCGCGGCCAGGTCCAGGACGCGATGGTGGGCGGACCCAGGGAGATCGCGGACAAGCTCGAGGAGATGTTCGTGGAACGCGGCTCCGACGGTTTCGTCATCGCCGCGACTTACGTACCCGGCTCCTACGCCGATTTCGTGCAGCACGTCGTGCCGGAGTTGCAGCGGCGCGGATTGTTCCAGAGGGAATACCGCGGCAAGACATTGCGTGAAAATCTCGGGCTGAAGCGGCCGGCCGCCGGTGCCTGGAAGGTGCAGCGGCGCGGCGCCGCGGAGTGACAACAACGAAGACCCGGTCGTGTCGGCCCCTCAAGGAGAGGAGATGGATTTGTGTGCGCCGTGCACTCAAAACGGCAACGCGACCCCCGTCTTGATCTCCTTCAGCACCACATTGCTGCGGACGTAGCGGATGCCGGGGATGCGGAACATGAACTCGTCGAGAAACCTGTTGTAGGCGGCCATGTCCTGCACGACGACGCGCAGATGATAATCGGCATCGCCCGTGGTCGCAAAGCACTCCAGCACCTCGCGACGTTTGGTGACGCGGGACACAAACTCGTCGACGAATTTGGCGTCGTGCCGCTCCAGCGAGACATGGAGGATGGCGGACATCGCAAAGCCCGCCTGCTCGCGCGCGACCAGTGCCGCGTAACCCTGAATGACCCCAGCCTCCTCCAGCGCGCGCACCCGGCGCCAGCAGGCAGAGGTCGACATTCCGACCTCGTCCGCAAGTTGCTGGTTGGTGGCGCGACCGTCCTTCTGGAGGTGCGCGAGAATCCGCCTGTCCTGCTCTTCGATCATGAACTTCACCAAATCGGACGATTCTACCGTACCATATGACAAATCGGGAAGATCTACCAGAACGGCTGCCTTTTCAGGAAAGATAGGTAAGACCTACCAGCCGCCCGGGCCTAACCTTCCTCCATCCAGGGATGCCGCGGGAGGTCCGTATGGACGCCATTCCGTCACTCGACCCCTATGAACTGTCCGATCGCTACGATCGCGAACACGGCCGTGTCTTCCTCACGGGAACGCAAGCCATCGTCCGCATCGCGCTCGACCAGGCGAGGCGCGACCGCGCGCGTGGGCTGAACACCGCCGGCTTCATCTCTGGCTATCGCGGCTCGCCGCTCGGCGGCATCGATCTCGAGCTATGGCGCATCCAGGAACGTTTGAAGCGGGACCGCATCGAATTCCTGCCCGCCGTGAACGAGGACTTAGCTGCGACCGCCGTGCTCGGCTCGCAGCAGGTCGAAACGCAAGGAGACCGCGAGGTCGATGGCGTGTTCGGGCTCTGGTACGGCAAGGGCCCGGGCGTCGACCGCTCCGGCGACGCGCTCAAGCACGGCAATGCCTACGGCTCCTCGCCGCATGGCGGCGTGCTGGTGGTCGCCGGCGACGATCATGGCTGCGTCTCCTCCTCAATGCCACACCAGTCCGACGTCGCCTTCATGAGCTGGTTCATGCCGACGCTGCATCCCGCAAGCGTCGGTGAATATCTCGCGTTCGGCGAATATGGCTACGCGCTGAGCCGCTTCTCCGGCATGTGGGTCGGCTTCAAGGCGATCTCGGAGATCGTAGAGTCAGCCGCCTCCGTCTCGCTGAGCTCGCCCCGAAGCTTCCGCACGCCCGACTTCACGCCGCCGCCTGGTGGACTGCACTATCGCTGGCCCGATTTGCCGGGCCCGCAGATCGAGGAGCGGCTCGAGGCGAAGAAGCACGCGGTCTACGCTTTCGCCAAGGCCAATCCGATCGACCGACACATCTACGACATTCCGAACGCGACCTACGGGATCGTTACGACGGGCAAGGCGCATCTCGATTTGATGGAGGCGCTGCGGCTGATGGGTCTCGATGAAGCCGCCTGCCGCAGCATCGGCATCGACGTCTACAAGGTCGGCATGGTCTGGCCGCTGGCGTTGCATGACGCCATGGATTTCGTGAAGGGCAAGCGCGAGATCCTCGTGGTCGAGGAGAAGCGCGGCATCATCGAGAGCCAGTTCAAGGAGTATTTCTACGACTATCCGGGAGCGAAGCCCGAGCGCATGGTCGGCAAGCACGACGAGCAAGGGGCGCGGTTGATCTCGTGGATCGGCGAATTGTCGCCGCGCGCGCTGGCTGGCGTGCTCGCGCGGCGGCTCGATCCGATGTTCCCGGGCCTCAACCTCGCCGCGCGCGCGGCCGCGCTCCTGCCGGAGGCAGCACGCACCATCAACGTCTCTGGCGCAACCCGCACGCCCTATTTCTGCTCGGGTTGCCCGCACAACACATCGACCAAGGTGCCTGAGGGATCGAAGGCATTGGCCGGCATCGGCTGCCATTTCATGGCGAGCTGGATGGACCGCGAGACCTCGTCGCTGATCCAGATGGGCGGTGAAGGCGTCAACTGGGCGGCCTCGTCGCGATTCACCGGCCATAAGCACATTTTCCAGAACCTCGGCGAAGGCACCTACTATCACTCGGGCTCGATGGCGATCCGGCAGGCGATCGCCGCCAAGGCCAACATCACCTACAAGATCCTGTTCAACGATGCCGTCGCCATGACCGGCGGCCAGCCGGTCGACGGTCCCGTCAGCGTCCATGCGATCGCGCACAGCGTCCGCGCGGAAGGCGTGACGCGCATCGCGCTGGTGTCCGATGATCCCGCGCAGTTCTCGCCTGGCGACCTGCCGTCCGGCGTCACCGTCCATCCGCGCGAGGAGATGGATGCCGTGCAGCGCGAGCTTCGCGAGGTCTCCGGCGTCTCCGTCCTGATCTATCAGCAGACCTGTGCCACCGAGAAGCGGCGCCGTCGCAAGCGCGGGCAGATGGCCGACCCCAAGCGCTTTGCCTATGTCAACGACCTCGTCTGCGAAGGCTGCGGCGACTGCTCGGTGGAATCCAACTGCCTCAGCGTCGAGCCGAAGGAGACGCCGTTCGGCCGCAAGCGCCAGATCAACCTCTCATCCTGCAACAAGGATTTTTCCTGCCTCAACGGCTTCTGCCCGAGTTTTGTGACTGTCGAAGGCGCGACGCGCCGGAAAAAGACTGCGAGTCGGATCGACGCGGTAGGCCACGCCGCGACGCTTCCCCTCCCTGCGACCGCAACGCTCGACCGGCCCTACGACCTGCTCGTGACCGGCGTCGGCGGCACCGGCGTCATCACCGTCGGCGCGCTGATCGGCATGGCCGCACACCTCGAACGTCGCGGCGTCTCGGTGCTGGACTTCACCGGCTTTGCGCAGAAATTCGGGCCTGTGCTGAGCTATATCCGGCTTGCACCAAGTCCCGAGGCCCTGCAGCAGGTGCGTATCGACCAGGGCGCCGCCGATGCCCTGATCGGCTGCGATCTCGTCGTCAGCTCTTCGCCCAAGGCGTCCGGCACCTTCCGCAAGGGTACGCGGGCCGCGGTCAATACCGCGGAAATGCCGACCGGCGACGTCGTCCGCTTCCGTGACGCCGATCTCGCCTCCCCTGCCCGCCTGCGCGCGATCGGCTGGGTCATCGGTGCAGACAATCTCAGCACGATCAACGCCAACGCGCTGGCCGAACGGCTGCTCGGCGATGCCGTCTATGCCAATATCATCATGCTCGGCTTTGCCTGGCAGCGGGGGCTGGTTCCGATTTCGATTGCAGCGCTGCTGCGCGCGATCGAGCTCAACGGCGTCGCCGTCGAGCACAACAAGCAGGCCTTTGCCTGGGGCCGGATTGCGGCTTCCGATCCGGACTTCCTGCCAAAGGTGAACGAAACGCTCGCGGCCGAGACACTCGACCAGATCATCGACCGTCGCGCCGGCTTTCTCACCGCCTATCAGGACAGTACCTATGCGGCAAGGTACCGGACGATCGTCGCGAGGGTCCGCCGGGCCGAAGCTGCTCTGAACAGCGAGGCTCTGACCGAGGCAGTCGCCCGCGCCTTGTTCAAGCTGATGGCCTACAAGGACGAGTACGAGGTGGCGCGGCTGCACATGCAGAGCGGATTCCTCGACGAGCTCAAACGCGAATTCGAGGACGGCTTCAAGATCCAGTATCACCTCGCCCCGCCGTTCCTGCCGTCGCGCAACGACGCTCGTGGACGCCCGCGCAAGCGCGCGTTCGGTCAGTGGATCCAGACGCCTCTCACCCTGCTGGCGCGGTTGAAGGGGCTGCGCGGAACGCCGTTCGATCCGTTCGGCTACGCCGCGGAGCGGCGCACCGAGCGCGAATTGATTCCGTGGTATCAAGGCCTAATCGAGCGGATGCTCGGCGAGCTCGAACCCGCGCGGCTGCCGGCTCTCATCGCAATTGCAAAGGCGCCGATGGAGATCCGCGGCTACGGCCCGGTCAAGGACACCGCGATCAAGGCTGTGAAGACAGAGGTCGAGCGGCTGTTTGACGAACTCCACACGCCATCGCCGACAAAGATGACCGCCACCGGTTGACGCGAAGCCGCCGAGGCTTCAGCTTCAAGGCCCGAGGGGCACCGATGCCCCGCTCATCGGGTGATGCATCATGGATTTCGACCAGTTGACCCTCAGCCAGGCCGCCGCGGAGCTCCGGGCCGGGACAGTCACGAGCACCGCGCTGACGACGGAGGCTCTCGCCCGCGCCAAGGCCAACCCCGATCTCAATGCCTTCGTCACGCTGGACGAGGCCGGCGCCTTGAAGGCCGCCGCGGCATTCGATGCGACGGGCGACACGAGCAAGCCGCTCGGTGGTGTGTCCGTCGTGATCAAGGACAACATCGAGGTCGCGGGACTGCCTTGTAGCGCCGGCACGCCCGCGCTCAAGGACTACGTTCCAAAAGCCGATGCGCCAGTCGTGGCAAGGCTGCGCGCGGCGGGTGCGGTCATCATCGGCAAGACCAGCATGCACGAGCTGGCCTTTGGCATCTCGGGCTACAACACCGCATTCAGGACCGGCGCCGAGTTCGGCGTACGTAACGCCTATGACCGCGCCCTGATCGCGGGCGGCTCCTCGTCCGGAACGGGTGCGGCCATCGGCGCGCGGATCGTCGCGGGCGGGCTCGGCACCGATACCGGCGGATCGGTCCGGGTGCCGGGCGCGCTGAACGGATGCGCTTCGCTGCGCCCAACCGTCGGGCGCTATCCGCAAGAGGGCATCGCGCCGATCTCGCATACGCGGGACACCGCAGGCCCGATGGCTGCGACCATGGCCGATGTCGCGCTGATCGATCGCGTGATCGCGGGTGGCGATGTGCTCGCGCCGGCCGACCTGAAGCAGGTACGGATCGGCGTCGTGAAGTCGATGTTGACCAATCTCGATGCCGATACTGAAACCGCATTCCAGGCCGCTATCGTGCAGATGAAGGCACGTGGCGTCATGATCGTCGAGGTCGAGATGCCACAGCTCGCCGAACTCAACGGCCAGATCGGCTTCCCCGTCGCCCTGTATGAAGCCTATGACGACATGGTCCTGTATCTGAAGCACACCGGCACGGGCATCACCATCGAAGCGCTGGCGAGCGAAATCGCGAGTCCCGACGTGAAGGGCACCTATGACGGCCTCGTCATCCCGCGCAAGCTGCCGGGTCCGGACGGCACGCTGGTTGATGCCGGGCCGATCTATGATACCGCGGTCAAGACGGCGCGTCCCGCGCTTCAGGCGCTCTACCGCGATACATTTTCGAGCAACGGGCTCGACGCGATCGCTTTCCCGACCACGCCGCGGGTCGCGATCGCCTCCAACCCCGACTCCAGCAGCCTCGAGAACTTCGGACTCTTCATCCAGAACACCGATCCCGGCAGCAATGCCGGTATTCCCGGAATCCAGATCCCGATCGCGCTCGGCGCCAGCAGCAAATTGCCGGTCGGACTCGAGCTCGACGGCCCTGCCGGAAGCGATCGCCACCTGCTTGCGATCGGCATGGCGCTCGACGGCGTGTTCGGCCGGCTGCCGCCGCCTTCCTGAGGGAAATAGCGCGAGGCGCGGGCTTTCAAACGCCTAGCCTTCCGGCGGCGTCGCGCTGCAACATAACGACTTCATGCGTACGGATTGATCAGCTTCTTCTGCTCGGCGCTGTGATGCACCAGCATGTCGATGAAGGTCCGGACCTTCGCCGACAGGTGATGCCGGTGTGGATAGACCGCGTTCATCGACATCTCGACCGGACGATATTCGGGCAGCAGCCGAACGAGGTGCCCAGCGTCGAGATCGCCCTGGACGAGAAAGCCGGCCATCAGGCAGACGGCCGCGCCCTCCAGCGCCACCTTCCGCAACGCTTCGCCGCTGTTGGTGATGAAGCTGCCGGAGACGCGCACCGATGCCGGCGAGCCCTTGCGATCGAAGAAGCGCCAATCGTCACCGAAGGGATAGTTCAGATGTCGCGCGCAATTGTGCGCGGCAAGCTCGCCGAGCTTGTGAACACGACCATGCTTTTCGAGATAGTCGTGCGAGCAGCACAGCACGTGGCGCCAGGTGGCGAGGCTGCGGACGATCAAGCTGGAGTCCGGGGGCGAGGTCATGCGCAGAGCGACGTCATAGCCCTCCTCGATGAGGTCCACCTCGGCTTCGCCCATGCGCAGATCGATCTTGAGTTCCGGATAGGCCGACAGGAGCTTTGCCGCGACGGGCGCGACGAAGGGCACCATGTGCGTGGCCACGTGGATGCGCAATGTACCGCGCGGCACCAACTGCAATTCGCTGGCGATGTCGTCGGCCTGTTCGAGATCGGCGAGAATCTGGGTGGAACGGTCGTAATAAGCCTTGCCGATTTCGGTGAGGCTCACCTTGCGCGTGGTGCGGTTGAGCAGGCGCACGCCGAGCCGGTCCTCCAGCGCCTGCACGTGGTTGCTCACCATGGTGGTCGACATGTCGAGCTTACGGGCTGCGGCGGAGAAGCCGCCGGTTTCGACCACCCGGACAAAGGCGGTGAGGCTGGTAAAGCGGTCCAAGGCTCGACGCTCCAATTATCCGCTAAGACTGGATAATGCTTCCATCAATTCCGGGATTATCACAATTGGCTGGACAACTCATCTTAGGGTCGTCCAGACGCTTTTCGGCGTCCGTGAAGTTCTTGAGGATGCCATGTCGAACGCCTCTTATGTCGCTGAAACCAATAAACAAACCAGCCTTCGCCCATCCCGCCAAGCCATCAAGCGCGCAGCCTTTGGCCTGGCATTGGCACTCGGCGTCGCCGCCGCCGGCCATTACGGCTATGACTATCTGACGACGGGCCGCTACCTCGAATCCACCGACGACGCCTATGTGAAGGCCGATTCCACGATCATCGCACCCAAGGTGTCCGGTTACATCGCAAAGGTGCTGGTCGGCGACAACGAGAAGGTTCGGGCAGGCCAGGCGCTGGCCAAGATCGACGACCGCGACTTCAAGGCGGCGCTCGACCAGGCGGAAGCCGACGTCGCCGCCGGCGAAGCCTCGGTGCGCAATATCGACGCCCAGCTCGAACTGCAGCAGCCGATCATCGAGCAGAGCACGGCCGATGTCACCTCCGCCGGCGCCAATCTGAAATTCGCTCAGGAGGAGCGCGCCCGCTACGACGACCTGATGAAGTCGGGCTCCGGCACCATCCAGCGCGCGCAGCAGACCGACGCGGCGTTGCGCGCCAGCAGCGCGCAATTGCAGCACGCGAAATCCGGCCTTCTGGCCGCACAGCGCAAGATCGACGTGCTCACCACCCAGCGCGCCCAGGCCACCGCTCAGCTCGAACGCGCCCGCGCCGTCGCGCAGCAGGCGGCGCTGAACCTGTCTTATACCGAGATCAATGCGCCGGTCGACGGCACTGTCGGCGCCCGGAGCTTGCGAGTCGGCCAGTATGTGCAAGCCGGCACGCAATTGATGGCGGTGGTGCCGCTCGATGCGGTTTATGTCGTCGCGAATTTCAAGGAGACCCAGCTCACGCATGTGCGACCGGGACAGCCGGTCGAATTGCACGTCGACAGCTTCCGCAACAAGACGCTGCGCGGCCATGTCGACAGCCTGTCGCCGGCGAGCGGGCTCGAATTCGCGCTGCTGCCGCCGGACAACGCCACCGGCAATTTCACCAAGATCGTGCAGCGCGTTCCCGTGAAGATCGTGCTCGACGACCACAGCCTCACCGGCCTGCTGCGCCCCGGCATGTCGGCGGTGCCGACCGTGAACACCAAGCAGGCGGTTCTGACAGAGCGCGAGACGGCCAAGCGTCTGGCCGACACCACGTCTCGCGCCAATGGCGGCTGAAATCCATGAGCACGCTCCAACCGACCGTCAATGCTACCGGTTTCTCCGCCTCCGCAGCGCCCGCCGCACCGGCGGTGTCGGCCAAGACCTGGATCGCGGTGATCGGCGCCACGCTCGGCGCTTTCATGGCGGTGCTGAACATCCAGATCGTCAACGCCTCGCTGGCCGACATCCAGGGCGCGATCGGCGCCGGCATCGACGACGGCGGCTGGATTTCCACCTCCTATCTGGTCGCGGAGATCGTGGTGATTCCGCTCTCCGGCTGGCTCGCACAGGTATTCTCGATCCGGATCTATCTGCTCACCAACGCGATCCTGTTCCTCCTGCTGTCGGCGGCCTGCGCCCTGGCTCAGGACCTGCCGCAGATGATCGTGCTGCGCGCCGTGCAGGGCTTCACCGGCGGCGTTCTGATTCCGATGGCGTTCACGCTGATCATCACGCTGCTGCCGCGCGGAAAACAGCCGGTCGGCCTTGCGTTGTTCGCGCTGTCCGCGACGTTCGCTCCTGCGATCGGCCCGACCATCGGGGGATATCTCACCGAGAATTTCGGCTGGGAGTACATCTTCTACGTCAACCTCGTCCCCGGCGCGATCATGGTCGGCATGCTCTGGTACGCGCTCGACGCACAGCCCATGAAGCTGTCGCTGCTGCGCGAGGGCGACTGGGCCGGCATCATCACCATGGCGATCGGGCTGTCCGCGCTCCAGACCGTGCTCGAGGAAGGTAACAAGGACGACTGGTTCGGCTCACCCTTCATCGTCAAGCTGTCAGTGATCGCGGCCGTTGCGCTGGCCGCCTTCCTTATCATCGAACTGACGGTGAAGAAGCCGCTGCTCAATCTGCGCCTGCTCGTTCGCCGCAATTTCGGCTTCGGCATGCTCGCAAATTTCCTGCTCGGCATTGCGCTCTACGGTTCCGTGTTCATCCTCCCACAATATCTCTCGCGCATTCAGGGTTATAATGCCGAACAGATCGGCATGGTGCTGGCCTGGACTGGATTGCCGCAGCTCCTCTTGATCCCGTTCGTGCCGCGCCTGATGCAGAGGTTCGATGCGCGGATCATCATCGGTGTCGGCTTCGTGCTGTTCGCCGCTTCCAACTTCATGAACATCTATATGACCAGCGACTATGCCGCAGACCAGCTGCTGTGGCCCAACATCGTCCGCGCCATCGGCCAGGCGTTGGTGATGGCGCCGCTGTCGGCCGTCGCAACCGCAGGCATCGAGCCGGAGAACGCGGGCTCGGCTTCCGGCCTGTTCAACATGATGCGCAATCTCGGCGGCGCCGTCGGCATCGCACTGCTCCAGACCGTACTGACCAAGCGCGAGCAGTATCACTCCAACGTGCTGATGCAGTCGGTCTCGGTGTTCGAGCAGGCGACGCGCACGCGGCTGGAGCAGCTCACCCAGTATTTCGTCAATCACGGCATCCTCGACCGTGCAGACGCCGCGCATCGCGCCTATGTCGCGATCGGGCGTATCGTGCAGAAGCAGGCTTATATCTTCGCCTTCAGCGACACCTTCTATCTGCTCGGCATGGCGCTAATCGTGGCTTTGGCCGCCGTCCTCTTCCTGAAGAAACCCGGCCAGGCCTCGGCCGGCGGAGCCCACTGATCCCAACCAGAGAGAGCAAGGAGAACGACCATGAAGCCCCGCATGAACTACTACCAGGCCGCGCCCGAAACGATCAAAGCACTGATGGCACTAGAGACGCAGATCCAGTCGACGGGCCTGGAGAAATCATTGATCGAACTCGTCAAGATCCGGGCATCGCAGATCAACGGCTGCGCCTTCTGCATCAACATGCACACCGAAGACGCGCGCAAGCGCGGAGAGACCGAGCAGCGCATCTACCTGCTCAATGCCTGGCGCGAATCCCCGCTCTACTCGGACCGCGAGCGCGCCGCGCTGGCCTGGACGGAATCGGTAACGCTGATTTCGCAGACGCATGCGCCCGACGATGTCTATGAGCAGGTCCGTGCGCAGTTCTCCGAGGAGGAAACGGTAAACCTGACCATGCTGATCGGCGCCATCAACGCCTGGAACAGGATCGCGATCGCGTTCCGTGCGCTCCATCCGGTGAAGGTGAAGGCGTCGGCGGCGTGAGGCATCCGCACCTGTCATGCCCCGCGAAGGCGGGGCATCCAGTGCGCCGCGGCCCATCGGGCCCATCACTGTCGTCACGACGTACGGATCGCCCGGTCAAGCCGGGCGATGACAGCTGCACCTGCGGCTCAAACCGCCGTCGCCTTGGCGAATTCCACGTAGATCTCGCGCAGGCGCGTTGCCATCGGGCCGGGCTTGCCGTCGCCGATCTTCTTGCCGTCGATCGCAACCACCGGCTGGACGAACAACGACGCCGAGGTCGCAAAGGCCTCCTTGGCGGCCAGTGCCTCGGCGACCGTGAACGAGCGCTCCTCGACGCGAAGCTGACGCTCTTCGGCGAGCGCCACCACCGCCTTGCGGGTGCAGCCGGGCAGGATGGCGTTGGAGTTCTTGCGCGTCACGATGACGTCGTCCTTGGTCAGGATGAACGCCGAGGACGAGCCGCCCTCGGTGACGTAACCGTCCTCCAGCATCCAGGCCTCGCCCGCTCCGGCTTCGGCCGCCGCCTGCTTCGCCAATACCTGCGCCAGCAGCGCCACGCTCTTGATGTCGCGCCGCTCCCAGCGGATGTCGGGCACGGTGATCACGTTGATGCCGGTCTTCGCCGACGCCGCGTTGACGATGTCCTTTTCCGAGGTGAACATCACCAGGCTCGACTTGATGTCGCCCTTGGGGAAGGCGAAGTCGCGGCCCGTGTCGGCGCCGCGTGTCACCTGGAGGTAGACGAGGCCGTTCTCGACCTTGTTGCGTGCGATCAGCTCCTTCTGGAGCTCGGTGATGCGCTCGACCGTCTCCGGAAGCTTCAGCTTGATCTCGCCGACCGAACGCTCGAGCCGCGCCAGATGCGAGGCGTTGTCGACCAGCTTGCCGTCGAGCACGGCCGAGACCTCATAGATGCCGTCGGCGAACAGGAAGCCGCGATCGAGGACCGAGATTTTGGCGTCCGAGAGCGGGACGAACGAGCCGTTGACGTAGGCGATCGGGTCCAAGGCAGATCTCCTGAGGAGGGAAAGGGATTTGCCTGCCCGTATACGGGATTTGTTGGGGCCACGAAACCCTCAACCCGTCATTTCCGGGGCGGCGCGAAGCGACGAGCTATGGTGCGCAATTGCGCACCTGAGAATCCATTTCGCCCCGCGCACGCGGCCTGATGGATCCCGGGTTCGCGCTACGCGCGCCCCGGGATGACGACCGGTTAATGCGACAATATCTTCGACAGGAACTTCTGCGCGCGGTCGCTGCGCGGCTGGCCGAAGAAGTCTTCCTTCGCCGCGTCCTCGACGATCTCGCCGCGGTCCATGAAGATCACGCGATTGGCCACCTTGCGGGCAAAGCCCATCTCGTGGGTGACGACCATCATGGTCATGCCCTCATGAGCGAGGTCCACCATGACGTCGAGCACCTCGCTGACCATTTCAGGGTCGAGCGCCGAGGTCGGCTCGTCGAACAGCATGACGATCGGATCCATGGCGAGCGCACGGGCGATCGCAACGCGCTGCTGTTGTCCCCCGGACAGGTTCGCGGGATACTTTTGCGCCTGTTCCTTGAGGCCCACGCGCTCCAGCAATTGCATGCCTTTCGCCATCGCCTTGTCGCGCGGCCGGTCGAGCACCTTCTGCTGCGCGAGGCAGAGGTTGTCGATAATCTTCAGATGCGGGAACAGCTCGAAATGCTGGAACACCATGCCGACCCGCGAGCGGAGTTTCGGCAAGTCGGTCTTGGGGTCGTTGACCTTGGTGCCGTCGACGCTGATGTCGCCGCTCTGGAACGGCTCCAGCGCGTTGACGCATTTGATCAGCGTCGATTTGCCCGAGCCTGAGGGACCGCAGACCACCACGACCTCGCCCTTGGTGACGCTGGTCGTGCAATCGGTCAGCACCTGGAAGCTCGGCGTGTACCATTTGTTGACGTGGCTGATTTCGATCATGAGCGGCTAGCCCTAGCGGATGATGGCGATGCGCGCCTGCAGGCGGCGGACGCCGAAGGACGCGATACAGGAAATGGTGAAGTAGACGACCGCTGCGAACAGATACATTTCGACCAGACGCCCGTCGCGTTGCGCCACCTTGCTCGCCGCTCCTAGGAAGTCCGTGATCGACAGGACGTAGACCAGCGAAGTGTCCTGGAACAGCACGATGGTCTGCGTGATCAGAACCGGCAGCATGTTACGGAAGGCCTGCGGCAGCACGACGTAGCGCATGGTCTGGGCGTAGGTCAGCCCCAGCGCGCTGGCGGCGGCCGGCTGTCCGCGCGAGATCGACTGGATGCCGGCACGCATGATCTCGGAGAAATACGCCGCCTCGAACATGATGAAGGTGATGAGCGAGGAGGCGAAGGCGCCGACGCTGATCGGGCGCGAGGCACCGGTCACCCACTGCCCGATATAGGGCACCAGGAAGTAGAACCAGAAGATGACCAGCACCAGCGGCAGCGAGCGCATGAAGTCGACGTAGACGCCGGCGACCCGGCCAAGGATCTTGAAGCCGGAGAGCCGCATCAGGGCGAGTGCTGTGCCGAACACGAGACCACCGAGCGCTGCAAGGCCCGTCAGCGTCAGCGTGAACGTCATGCCCTCGAAGAACAGATAAGGCAGCGCGCGGCGGATGACGTCGAAATCGAGATTGCCGAACATCGCTTATTTCCCCGTGATGTAGCCGGGGATCGCGACCCAGCGCTCAAGGAAGCGCATGGCGGTCACGACGACGGCGTTGACGAGAAGATAAAGGATGGTTGCGGCGGTGAAGGCCTCGAACACCTGGAACGAGAATTCCTGCATCGAGCGCGCCTGCCCCGTCAGCTCGAGCAGACCGATTGTGATCGCAACCGCGGTGTTCTTGATGGTGTTGAGGAATTCGGAGGTCAGCGGCGGCAGGATGATGCGAAACGCCATCGGCAGCAGCACGTAGCGATAGCCCTGCGCGGTGGTCAGGCCCAGCGCCGTTGCGGCCATCTTCTGCCCGCGCGGCAATGAGCCGATGCCGGCCTGCAGTTGCACGGCAACGCGCGCCGACATGAAGAAGCCGACGCCGATCGCCGCCGTCCAGAACGGGGCGTTCGGCAGTTGTTTCAGCCAGGTGCCGGCGGCTTTCGGCAGCAATTCCGGCAGCACGAAGTACCACAGGAAGAGCTGCACGAGCAGCGGCATGTTTCGGAAGAACTCGACATAGGCAAAGCCGAACCAGTTCGCCCCCTTCGACGGCAGCGTGCGCATCACGCCGACGAGCGAGCCGGTGATCAGCGCGATGACCCAGGCCAACGCCGCGGTCTTGAGGGTCAGCACCAGGCCCGACAGCAGCATGTCGAGATAGGTACCGGTCCCCATCGGGTTCGGCTGGAAAAAGATTCCCCAGTTCCAGTTGTAGTTCACGTATCCCCCGCGCGAACGCGCCCGTCATTGGACGACCCGGACGCCTATGCAAATGTCCGGCCACCCTGGTGTCAAGAGTGGCCGGACATGATTTCGATCGAAAGTTCGAGGTTTTGCTTACTTATAGTCGTCCGGGTTCGGCGAATCCGTCGGCTTGGCGAACTCGTTCTTCAACTCGGCCGAGATCGGCGTGTTGAGGTTCAGCCCCTTCGGCGGGATCTTCTGGGTGAACCATTTGTCGTAGATTTTCTGGGCTTCCCCGGAGGTGTAGAGCGCAGCGGTTGCCGCATCGACCACCTTCTTGAACGGCGCATCGTCCCTGCGCAGCATGATGCCGTAGGGCTCCGGCTTGGAGAACGCATCCTTGGAGATGGCGTAGTCGTCCGGCGACTTCGAGCCGGCGACGAGGCTCGCCAGCAGGATGTCGTCCATCACGAAGGCGACCGCGCGGTCCGTCTCGACCATCAGGAAGGCCTCGGCGTGGTCCTTGGCCGGGATGATGTTGGCGCCGAGGCTCTTGGCGACGTTGGCCTCGGTGAGCTGCTTGATGTTGGTGGTCCCGGCGGTGGAGACCACCGTCTTGCCCTTGAGATCGTCGATCGACTTCAGGCCGCTCGACTTCTTGAAGACGTAGCGGCTGGCGGTCAGGTAGTGGGTGTTGGTGAAGGCGACCTGCTTCTGACGCTCGGCGTTGTTGGTGGTCGAGCCACATTCGAGGTCGATGGTGCCGTTCGCCATCAGCGGAATGCGTGTCGCCGAGGTCACCGGGTTGAGCTTGACCTCAAGCTTGTCGAGCTTGAGCTCCTTCTTCACGGCGTCGACGATCTTGTAACAGATGTCCATGGCGAAGCCGACCGGCTTCTGGTTGTCATCGAGATAGGAGAACGGGATCGAGGAGTCGCGGAAGCCGAGCGTGATGGCGCCGGTGTCCTTGATGTTCTTCAGTGTGCCGGTCAGCTCCTGGGCTCCGGCCTGGCTGACGGCGAAGGTCGCGGCGAGCGCGAGCCCAATGCTACGGAAATGTTTCACTTTTTTGTCCCCTTTCAGGATGATGCGGCCGGATGCAAGCACAAATCGGCCCGGATTAGAATGTGACTTTTGGCTGGATCGCGGCTCAGGTTAACGGCTCAGGTTAGGGGTTTTGGCAATTGGCCGAGATCCCAGAACAGGCCGGCCATCACCGTCAAGGCTTCTTCGGTCAGAGGCAGCAGGATGTGCTCATTGGGCGCATGCTGGGAGCAGCCGGGATAGGAATGCGGGACCCAGATCGTCGGCAGGCCGAGGATCTCGGAAAATACGTCGTTGGGCAAGGAGCCGCCGAAATTCGGCAGCACCGCCGGCGGCTTGCCGGTGGTCTCTCGCACCGAATCCGCCGCCCATTTGATCCAGGGGCTGTCGAAGTCTGTGCGCGATGCAGCAAAACTCTGGGCCGCCCGCACCTCGACCATCGGAAAACCCTTATCAACCAGATGCGCGCGGATGGCTTCGATCAGCCCGTCGATCTTGGTGCCAACCACGAAACGCAATTGCAGCACGGCATTGGCATGCCCGGGAATGGCGTTGGCCGGCTTCTCGATATTGCCGGACGACATCGCCAGCACTTCCAGAGTGTTCCAGGCGTAGAGCCGCTCGGCCGCCGACAATCCCTCCTCGCCCCAGTCCTCCGCGAGTGCCGGCTCGTCCTCGGTAGGGACCACCTGCACATCGGCCAGATAGCTGCGGATCTGGTTCGTGAGCCGCGGTGGTTTCAGGGCGTCGAGCCGGAGGCGGCCGTGGCCATCGACCAGCGTCGAGATCGCATTGACAAGAATGGTCGCGGGATTGGACAGCACGCCGCCCCAATTTCCGGAATGGTGGCCGCCATCGCGCAGGTTCACATCCAGATGAATGCGGATGCCGCCGCGACAGCCCAGGAACAGCGTCGGGCGGTCGGCGGACAGGCGCGGCCCGTCGGAGGCCATGAACAGATCTGCCTTGAGCGCGTCGCGATTGAGGTCGCAGACCTTGCCGAGATCGGGCGAGCCGATCTCCTCGCCCATTTCGACGATGAATTTGGCATTGAAGCCCAGCTTGCCGCCACGGGCGTCGCGGACCGCGCGGAGCGCCGCCATGTTGATGCTGTGCTGCCCCTTGTTGTCGGCGGTGCCGCGGCCATAGAGCCGCGCGCCGGCAACCGTCGTGCGCCAGGGATCGCGCCCCTCGCGCCACTCGCCTTCCATGCCGTCGACGACGTCACCATGGCCATAAATCAGCACGGTGGGCGCCGTTGCGCTCTCGTGATGCTCGGCGAACAGGAACGGCGCCTTGCCGCTGGGGGATTCGACGATACGGCTGGTGAAATCCAGCGCAGCAAATGCCGGCTGCATCTCCTGCTCCAGATATGCGCGCAGCTCGGCGTCGCGGGAGGGGTTCTGGCTTTCGGTCTTGAAGGCGACGCGACGGTCGAGCTCGGTGAGAAACGCGCCGGACTTGAAATCCTCACGGGCGCGGGCGATGGCGTCGGCTCTGGTCATGACTTGCTTTTCGAGACTTTGAGACGAAGGACTTTACCCGCACGGGTTGGCCTTCGAAAGTGGTGGGGAGTTCGATCGTTCTTGTAGTTCTCTGGTCGTTCGCTTCTAGTTCTCTCGGGATTTCGTTCTTGCTCTCTTGAGATCGGCTTGCCAAGTGCAGCAGCGGACCTGATTTGGCCTTGCCATGCGCAGGTTATATGCAAGAACTCCGCCAAGTTCGGGCGGCACGTCTACCATTCGAAGAGCGCGCAGTACAGAGCGCCGGGGAACGATCATGGCCAAGCAGATCAGGCTCAACGCCTTTGCAATGAATTGCGTCGCGCACCAGTCGCCGGGTCTGTGGACCCATCCGCGCGATCGCACCGCCGAGTATAACCGCCTGCCCTACTGGATTGATCTCGCCAGGACGCTGGAGCGGGGCCGCTTCGACGGGCTGTTCCTGGCCGACGTGCTCGGGGTCTACGACGTCTTTGGCAACAGCCCTGACGCAGCCTTGCGCAACGCAGCACAGACGCCGTCGAACGAGCCGCTGCTGCTGCTCTCGGCGATGGCCGCGGTGACGCAGAATCTCGGCTTTGGCGTCACCAGCAATTTGTCGTTCGAGCCGCCCTACCCGTTCGCACGGCGAATGTCGACGCTCGATCATCTCACCGAGGGCCGGATCGGCTGGAACGTCGTCACCGGCTATCTCGACAGCGCCGCCCGCGGGGCCGGCAAGGACAAGCAGACCGGACATGACGACCGCTACGACATCGCCGACGAATATATGGAGGTGGTCTACAAGCTCTGGGAAGGAAGCTGGGAGGACGACGCCGTGCTGCGCGACGGCAAGCGCGGCATCTTCACCGACCCCACGAAGGTTCATCGCGTCAATCATGAGGGCGCGAACTACCGCATCAACAACACCATCCATCTCAGCGAGCCCTCGCCCCAGCGCACGCCCGTGCTGTACCAGGCCGGCACCTCGCCGCGCGGCCGGCAGTTCGCGGCCAGGCATGCCGAATGCGTGTTCATGTCGGGACCGTCGGCCAAGATCATCGCGCCGCGCGTGGCGGCAATCCGCGAGGAAGCCGCCAGGATCGGCCGCAACCCGGCGGAGATCCTGATGTTCTCGATGATGACGATCATCCTCGGCCGGACCGAAGCCGAGGCGAAGGAAAAGTACGCCGACTATCGCCGCCACATCAGCCCCGAAGGCGCGCTGGCGCTGATGTCGGGGTGGACCGGCATCGACTTCTCCGGCTACGAGCTCGACCAGCAGGTGCGTCACGTCCAGAACGACGCCGGCCGCAGCGCGCTCGATAACGTCACCCGCGGCGACCCTGATCGCGTCTGGACCGTGCGCGACGTCATCGAGCATGTCGGCATCGGCGGCGCCGGCCCCGTCGTGGTCGGCACGCCCGAGAGCGTCGCCGACAAGATCGAGGACTGGTTCGAGCAGACCGACGTCGATGGGCTCAACGTCGCGTTCGCGATCTCGCCCGGCGATTTCGAGGATATCTCGGACATGCTGGTGCCGGAGCTGACGCGGCGCGGACGGTACAAGCCGGAATATGCGAAGGGCACGCTGCGGGAGAAGCTGTTCGGCGATGGTCGCGCAAGGCTCGGCGCACCGCATCCGGCGGCAGGTTATCGGGTGGGGAAGACGGGGTAGGCTGCCCGTTGCTCGTCATTGCGAGCGCAGCGAAGCAACCCGGAATCTCTCCGCGGAAACAGTCTGGATTGCTTCGTCGCTTCGCTCCTCGCAATGACGGCTGACGCCGGCCCTACACCTTCCCGTCCACCATCACCTCGATCAGCTTCGTTCCCGGCCGGCCAAACGCCGACGCCAGCGTCGCCTGCAACTCGCCGGGATCGCTGACCTTGATCGCCTCGCAGCCCAGCGCTCTCGCCACGCCGGCGAAATCCACGGGCGGATCGACGAAATCCATGCCGACATAATTGTCATCGCCATGGAAGGCGAGCAGGCGCTGCTTGATGATGCGGTAGCCGCCATTGTTGGCGATGACGACGTTGAGCGGCAGCTTGTGATGCGCCGCGGTCCACAGCGACTGGATCGAATACATCGCGCTGCCATCGCCCGAGAAGCACACGACGGGGCGATCCGGATTGGCGATGCTGGCGCCGACCGAGGCCGGCAGGCCCCAGCCGATGCCGCCGGAGGCAAGTCCGTGATAGCCGTAGCGGTCGCGGTGCGGATGCAGCGCCGTGATCTGGCGGCTCGAGGTGAGGCCTTCGTCGACCAGGATGGCATTGTCAGGCATGGCCTCGACCATCCGCAGCACCAGGAAGTCCGGATCGATCGGGCTGCGGCCGGCGCTCCTGCCGATCTGCTCGACCAGCGCGGCGCGGCGCGCGGTCCAGTTCTTCGGCGCCAGCTCGGCGAGGCGCTGTTTTGCACGGCTCGCGAGTGCGGCGCCGCCCATCTCCTTCAGCACCGGGATCAGCGCGCGCAGCGTTTCCTTCAAATCCGCCTTCAGCGCGATCTCCGCGCCGTAGTTCTTGGCGATCTCCCAATCGACGAGGCCGATCTGCACGATGCCCAGACCATCGGGCAGCGCATCGACCTCGCTATAGACGGACATCCGCAGGGGATCGCCGCCGAGCGCGACCAGGAGATCGTGGGGCGCGAGCGTATCGCGCGCGACCTTCTGCACGCGCGCCAGCGTGCCGACGAAGCTCGGGCTCTGCGAGAGGAAGTGCGATCCATAGGGCGTGGACGATTGATAGGCCGCGGCACCGAGCAGCTCGGCGAGTTCGGCCGCCTCCTCGAGCGCATCGCTCTTGACCACCTCGTCCATGGTGACGATGACGGGGCGCTCGGCCTTGAGCAGGCGCGCGGCGAAAGCCTTCAGCGCTTCATCCGACGGCTTGGTGCGGGCATCGATCCGGGTGGAGCGGCCGAGATCGATCCCGGCCTCGCTGTTGAGGATGTCGCCGGGCAGCGAGATGAACACGGGGCCGGTCGGCGGGGTCATCGCAACCTTGGCGGCGCGGCGGACGATGCGCGGCAGATCTTCCAGCCGCGTCACTTCGACCGCCCATTTCACCAGCGGCTCGGCCATGCGCACCAGCGGGCCATACAGCACCGGCTCCATCAGGCCGTGGCCCTGCTCCTGCTGTCCCGCGGTGAGGATCATCGGCGTGCCCGTGAACTGGGCGTTGTAGAGCGAGCCCATGGCGTTGCCGAGACCGGGCGCGACATGGACGTTGCAGGCAACGAGCTTGCCGGAGGCCCGGCTATAGCCGTCGGCGATCGCGACCACCAGGCTCTCCTGCATCGCCATCACATAGGTAAGGTCGGGATGGTCCTTCAGCGCATGCATGATCGGCAGCTCGGTGGTCCCGGGATTGCCGAACAGATGCGTGATACCCTCGTCCTTGAGCAGCGCGAGAAAAGCGGAGCGGCCGGTGATCTTGTTCTTCATGTTTCCTCCAGGAGCGGGCGTTGCCGCAAGGACGGCGGCATGATGGCCGGAATTTCCGGAGACGCGCAAGGAAGCGCGGTCATGGCTGCGTTGCGCGGGAACGCAGCGCTACCTCTCCTCTTGCCCCAGCTCGAACGGATCTTCACCTCTCGATCGCTTCTTCCTTCTCGAGCGCTGCCAGACCACGCCGGGAAAACCCTTCAGCGGCACCAGCGGCTCGCCGGTATAGGCCCATTCCTGCAGCTCTTCGATCGCGATGTGATAGAGCGGCTGGCGGCCGGTGCGTTCCTTGAAAAGCGCGCGGGGGATGTTGACCATGTGCGGCCCGCGCGGGCGCTCATAGGCGATCGGCGTGCCGCAATGCGAGCAGAAGCTGCGCGCGGTCTTCGTTGTCTTATCCTCGTATCGGGTAAGCGCCGTCTTGCCCGAAATGATGCGAAACCGCTTCGTCCAGCTTCCGACATAGGTCGCGTAGGCTGCGCCGTGGGCGCGGCGGCTGGCGGCGGAGTGATCGTGCCAGGCCCAGCGCGCAGGGACGTCGATCTCGAAGCGGATTTTGCCGCAGAGGCATTGGCCGGTGGCTTTACCTGCGGCGGCTGCGGCTTTGGCCATGGTGTCTCCTCATCGCCATTCCGGGACGCGCCGAAGGCGGGCCCGGAATCCATCGAGCGGCAGTCCAAGACGGAAGATGGATTCCGGGCTCGACGCTTCGCGTCGCCCCGGAACGACTGGTCAGGCCGGCGTCAGTTCGTCATATGCCGGATAATCCGTATACCCCTTCTCCTCGCCGCCGTAGAACGTCGCACGGTTGTACGGCGTGATCGGGTAGTCATGCTGCAGGCGGCGCGGCAGGTCCGGATTGGAGATGAAGATGCGGCCGAAGGCGATGATGTCGGCGTGGCCATCGGCGATCGCTGCGTTCGCAGTCTCGCCGGTGAAGCCGCCGGCGGTCATCAGCACGCCACTGTAGAGCGGCCGGAACAGCACCATCGCGGAGGGCACATTCTCCCAATGGACGTCGGCACGGCCGGCGCCGCTGGAGCGCGGCTCGATGAAGTGCAGATAGGCAAGCCCGAGCTTGTCGAGCGCCTTCACCACGTGGGTATAAAGCGGCATCGGATCGGGCTCGCCGGAATCATTGGCGATGCCGTGCGGCGACAGCCGGACGGCGACGCGGTTCGCGCCCCAGACGTCGATCGCGGCTTGCGTGACTTCGAGCAACAGGCGCGCGCGGTTCTCGATCGAGCCGCCATATTGATCGGTGCGCTGGTTGCTGCGCGATTGCAGGAATTGCTCGAGCAGGTAACCGTTGGCGCCGTGGATCTCGACGCCGTCGAAGCCGGCGGCGAGCGCATTCCTGGCGCCTTGCCGGAAAGCTTCGACGATACCCTTGACCTCCTCGGTCTCCAGCGCGCGCGGCGTCTCATAGTCGGAGATCTTGCCGTCTGCCGTCATCGCCTTCATGCCTTCCGCCTTGATCGGGATCGCGGAGGCCGAAACCGGCAGCTCGCCGCCGTGGAAGGATGAATGCGAGACGCGGCCGACATGCCAGAGCTGGAGGAAGATGATGCCGCCCTTGGCGTGGACCGCGTCGACCACCTTGCGCCAGCCGGCGATCTGCGCCTCCGAATAGATGCCCGGTGTCGCCGGATTGCCGCGGCCATGCGAGAGCACCGGCGAGGCTTCGGCGATGATCAGGCCGCCCTTTGTGGCGCGCTGGCCATAATATTCGGCGTTGAGCGGCCGCGGTGAGAAAGTCTCGCGCTCGGCGCGCATGCGCGTCAGCGGCGCCATCGCGACGCGATGTGCAAGCTTGTACGGACCGACCTGCAACGGTTTGAACAACGCCTCGAATTTCATGTGGTCCCCGGATGTCTATGAAAGGATGTGGATCATATAGCGAGGGGGCGGTCGCCGGAAAGGCGCCGCCCCAAGTAGATATTCCCCCTCGTGGAAGGCGGAAGAGGACAGATCTTTAAGCCGTCTTGATCCAGACGGCCTTCACGTTGAGATATTCCTCGACATGCTGCTTGCCGGACTCGCGGCCGTAGCCGCTCATCTTGTAGCCGCCGAAGGGCACGGCAGGATCCATCGCCTGGTAGCAATTCACCCACACCGAACCTGCGCGCAGCGATTTTGCAACCGCGTGCGCCTTGCTGACGTCGCGCGTCCACAGGCCGGAGCCGAGGCCGAAGGTGGTATTGTTGGCGCGCTTGACGAGTTCGTCCATGTCCTTGAACGCGATCGCGGAGATGACGGGACCAAAAATCTCCTCCTGCGCGATGCGCATATTGTCCTGGACGCCCGCGAACACCGTCGGCGAGACGAAGAAGCCCTTCGACAGCGCGCCTTCGGTAGCTCGGCCACCGCCGGCGAGTGCCTTCGCGCCTTCCTTCTGGCCGATGTCGAGATAGCCGGTGACGCGCTTGAGTTGCTCTTCGGACACGAGCGGGCCGATCTGCACATTGGGATCGAGACCGTTGCCGACCTGCAGCTTCTTGCCGAACTCGGCGACGCGGCCGACGAACTCCTCGTAGATCGACTGCTCGACGAACAGCCGCGTACCTGCGCTGCAGATCTGGCCCGAATTGGCGAACACCGCCATCGCCGCGCCGGGCACGGCGGCATCGAGATCGGCATCCGCGAACACGATGTCCGGCGACTTGCCGCCGAGCTCGAGCGAAACACGCTTCAAGTTTCCGGCCGAGGCGCGGATGATCGACTGGCCCGTGACGTGCGAGCCGGTGAATGCAACCTTGTCCACGTCATGATGCGAGGCGAGCGCGGCGCCCGCGGTCTCGCCGTAGCCGGGCACGACGTTGATGACGCCGGGCGGAATGCCTGCCTCCATCGCCAGCTCGGCGATGCGCAGCGAGGTCAGCGGCGCCTCTTCGGCGGGCTTGAGCACCACGGTGCAGCCGGTCGCGATTGCCGGGCCGATCTTCCAGATCGTCGCGGTGAGCGGACCGTTCCAGGGGATGATGGCGCCGACGACGCCGATCGGCTCCTTCAACGTATAGGAGAAGATTTCGCCAGGCAGCGAGTTCTCGATGGTCTCGCCGTGGATCGCCGTGGTCTGGCCGGCGTAGTAGCGCAGCATGCCGACGGCGCGCAGGCGATAGGCGCGGGTGCGGCTGAGCGGCGCGCCCATGTCGAGCGTGTCGAGCTGCGACAATTCGTCGAAATTCTTCTCGACGAGATCGGCAAGCTTCAGAAGCAGGTTCTGCCGTTCGAACGGCTTGACCTTGCTCCAGGGTCCTTCGAAGGCGCGGCGGGCGGCGGCAACCGCACGATCGATGTCTTCCTTGTCACCCTCGGCGACCGTTGCGAGCAGCTCGCCTGTCGCGGGATTGCGGGTCTCGAAGCGCTTGCCTGAGGCTGCATCGACCCACTTCCCGTCGATCAGCATCTGCTTGTAGGACCCGTTCGCGAACGGATGACGCGTGATCGGAATAGCCTGCGACACAGCCATGGCTGCACTCCCTGTCAGGTGATTGATTGGTTCGATCTGGGCGGGATCGTTGCGTTGAAGGATACAGCGGTGCCGGATAGGCGTAAAGGCAGCGCGGAACGAAGACCTCCCATGCCGACTTGTGCGGGGTCACAGCAGCGCCATGTTATAGCTCGAGCAAGCCCCGCTCCGGAGACGTCCCATGCCACATCCCGCCATCGTGAAAAACAATGTTGCCGTGATCACCGGTGGCGCGTCCGGCATCGGATTGGCTGCAGCCATGGCCTTCGCGCGCGCCGGAATGAAGGTGTGTATCGCGGATGTCGATGAGGCTCGACTGACCGAGGCCGCAACAAAACTCTCATCCGTTACCGATGCCACAAAGGTGATGACCTCCGTCGTCGATGTCAGCAGGGCCGAGAGCGTGATGGAACTGGAGCGCGCCGTGGGCGCGCATTTCGGCGGAACCGACCTGCTCATGAACAATGCCGGCATCCAGCCGGGCAGCACGCTGCTCGGCGAACCCGACCATTGGCAGCGCATCATCGCCGTCAACATGTGGGGCATCATCAACGGCTCGCGCATCTTCGCGCCCCAGATGATCGCGCGTGGCAAAGGCGGCCTCATCATCAACACGGGCTCGAAGCAGGGCATCACTACACCGCCGGGCGATCCCGCCTACAACGTCTCCAAGGCCGGGGTGAAGGCGTTCACCGAAGCGCTCCAGCACGAGCTGCGCAACACAAAAGACTGTCGCATCACGGCACACCTGCTGATACCGGGCTTCGTCTTCACCGGCCTCACCGCAAAGGGGCGCACCGAAAAGCCGGCCGGCGCCTGGACGCCGGAGCAGACGATCGATTTCATGCTGGCGCGGCTGGAGATGGGCGATTTCTACATTCTCTGCCCGGACAATGACGTACCGCGCGTGCTCGACGAGAAGCGCATGGAATGGGCCGCCGGCGACATCATCGAGAACCGCCCGCCGCTGTCGCGCTGGCACCCGGACTATGCGGATGCATTCAAGAGGTTTGTGGAGGGGAACTAGATCTTTCCTTCTCCCTTGTGGGAGAGGGTTAAAACCCTACAGCGTCTCCTGCTGATGCCCACAATTCTTGCAGGCGAACTTGACCCGGGTCTGGCCTTTCTCCGCCTGGACCCGGTTCGGCGCGCCGCACTTGCCGCAGACGGCCTCGATGCGGGTCGCGCCCTGCTTGACGACGATGGTCTTCTTTTCCATCGATTCGCGGATCAGGCGCTCGGCCTCTTCACGCAGCGATTGTTTCGACAAAGCTCGTCTCCGCCTCTGAAAAGCGCGAGAGCCATATCCCACTTGCAGCCGAAGCACAATGCGCCACGGGGATCGCAACCATCAAGACGTCATTCCGGACGGTTGCGGACGCGAGAGCCGCGGCGCCAGTTGCTCCGCGGCTCTCTTGCTTCTCGTCCGGATCAGCTCGAGGCATTTTTCACGCGGCCATTCTTCACGCGGCCTTGGAAACCTCCATCAGCAGCCGCTCGGCCTTCGCGTCCTCGATGCGGTTCACCAGCCGGCTGCTCTCGTGATTGTCACGCACGGTCTTGGTCAGGGTGATGCAGGTCTGGACCAGCATCACGATACCCATGGTGAGATAACCCTTCATCCAGACGTCGATCGGCAGGAAGAAGACACCGATGGCGACGAGGAAAGCGGAGGCTGCAAAGGACGCGTAAGTGAAGCTCACCCAGGCGCTGCTGTGGGGCTGGCCGTTCTGGTTCATGATGGTCTCCTGTTGGCTCGAATGATGATGAGTTGGGGTCAGGCAGCCGGCGTCCGGTTGGACTTCAACCGCGCCAGCACGTCGTCTGCAGTCGTCTTCAGCCGCGGGCCAAAGCCCTGCTCCGCCAATCTTTCGGCGGTGGCGAGGGGACCCATCGCCGCATCGAGCTCGACGAGCGCATCGTCGGCAGCCTGGGCTTCCATCTGCCGATCGCGCAGCCGCCTCAGGGTGCTCTCCGCCTCCGGCAACGTGGATTCGTAGGGACGCGCCGCTTCGATGCCGCTGCGGCGAAGCGAGCGCACCGCCTCCGAGGCGCGGGCGACGCGACGGCCCCGATCGAGCTCGGTGATGCGGGCCTGCGCATTTGCGACGTGCCGCTTCAGCCTGGCGATCTCGGTCGCGAACAGCGCACGGGCCGTCATCGCTGCATCGCGGTCGGCCTCCAGGCCTGCGATGGCTTCGGCCGCGTCCCTGGCGAGATCCTCACGGCGGCCGTCGAGCGCCGCAACCGCGCGCGTTTCGAGATCGGCGATGCGGCCGATCGTCGCCTCGAGCTTGCGGCCCTCCTGCTGATCCTGCGCGATCGCCAAGGCCAGCGTCCGCTTGCTGCGCTCGACGGCCGCGGCCGCATCGCGCATCTGCTGGTCGAGGATCAGAAGGGCCGTCCGGTCTTCCAGCTCTTCGCCCGCGGCGGCCACGCTGCCGCGGAAAAGTGTCACGACTGTCTTGAACATCTGTAGCTCCCTGTTATGAGCGTTGCTCATGATCCTTTGTAGCAGGATCCTTGAACATCGTTCAATATAAATTTGAGCAGCGCTCAAAGTTTGGCTCATCTATGTCTAAGACCTTGAAACGTCGAGAAAAACTTCGGTCCGACCTGATCCTGGCGGCGGAGTGGATGATCGCCGAGCGCGGATTGTCCGGCCTGAAAACCCGCGATCTCGCCCGCGAGATCGGCTGCGCCAATGGCGCGGTCTACAATCTCGTGGCCGACATGGACGAGCTGATCCTGCGCGTGGGCTCCCGCACGCTGCTCCGGCTCGACGAGGCGCTCAGCGCCGCGGTCAGCGCGGGCGAGGCAATACCGCAAGAGACGCTGGTCCGCATCGCCATCGCCTATTGCGATTTTGCGGCGGAGAATCTCCAGCTCTGGCGTGCGCTGTTCGAGCACCGCATGGAGGCCGACAAGACCGTCCCCGACTGGTCCGTCGAAGACCAGATGCAACTGTTCCGCCACATCTACCAACCGCTGGCCACGTTATTTCCGAAGCGTAGCCCCGAGGAGCTCGGCATCACCGCGCGCAGCCTGTTCTCGGCGGTGCATGGCATGGTGGCACTGGGACTGGAGCAGAAGCTGGTTGCCGTGCCGCTGCCGGCGCTGCGCGAGGAAATCGCTCGCCTCGTGCGTGCGATGATCGAAGGGTTGATTGCGCACCAGAGCTAGCTGCGCATGGCATGCGCCTTGCCTCCTCATCGTGCAATTCTCTCGAGGAGGCGGCGATGAGCGCATCATCTTTCGACATCAACCGGCGTAGCGTCGTGCTCGGCGGCCTCGGCATCGCCGGGACGACCCTTGCCCCGCGCTTCGCATCAGCGCAGGCGCGCAGCGAGACGCTGCTGGTGGTGCAGGAGCTCGGGCCGAACTCGCTCGACATGCAGGGCGTCGGCTCCAACCAGACTGTGAACGGCCTGTCCTGGAACTGCTACGACCGGCTGCTGAGCTACACCTCGAAGACGCTCCCTGACGGGACGCTCTCGTACGACCGCGAGAAGCTAGCACCCGAACTCGCGGAGAGCTGGCAAGTCGCCGCCGACGGCATGTCCTGCACCTTCAAGCTCCGCAAGGACGCGAAATTCCACGACGGCACGCCTGTTGCCGCCAAGGACGTCAAATGGTCGTTCGACCGTGCGGTGAAGGTCGGCGGCTTTCCGACCTTCCAGATGTCGGCGGGATCGCTGGAGAAGCCCGAGCAGTTCGTCGTGGTCGACGACCACACCTTCCGCATCGACTATGTCCGCAAGGACAAGATGCTGCTGTTCAACGTCGCGGTCGTCGTACCCTTCATCATCAACTCCGAGCTTGCGAAAAAGAATGCGACGCCGGAAGACCCCTGGGCTTTGGCGTGGCTCAGGAACAACGAGGCCGGCGGTGGCGCCTACAAGATCGAGAGCTGGAAGCCGGGCAGCGAAACCGTGCTGGCGCGGTTCGACGACTGGAAGAGCGGCCCGCTGCCGAAAGTCAGGCGCGTGATCGCGCGCGACGTCCCCTCCGCCGGCACGCGCCGCGCCATGCTGGAGCGGGGCGATGCGGACATCTCCAGCGGCTTTGCGCCGCGCGATTTCGAGCAGATCATCAGGGAGGGCAAGGTCAAGGTGTCGGGCGTGCCGATCCCGAACGCGCTCTGGTCCCTCGCGCTCAACACCGCGAAGCCGCCGTTCGACAATGTGAAGCTGCGCCAAGCCATCGCCTGGGCGATGCCATATGAGCAGATCCAGAGCAGTGCGTTCTTTGGGCGCGCCGTTCCGATGTACGGCGGAGCGGCAGAGGTCTCAAAGCCGGTCTGGCCGCAGCCGTTTCCCTATGTCACCGATCTCGACAAGGCCAAGGCGCTGATGAAGGAAGCAGGCTTCGAGTCCGGCCTGGAGACGACGTTGTCGCTCGACACGGGTACCGCCACTGTCGGCGAGCCGACAGCGATCCTGATCCAGGAGAGCCTTGCCAAGATCGGCATCAAGGCGGCTATCGAAAAGATCCCCGGCGCCAACTGGCGCACCACGCTGAACAAGAAGGAGCTGCCACTCGCGCTCAACCGCTTCAGCGGCTGGCTGGACTATCCCGAATATTACTTCTACTGGAATTTCCACGGCAACAACTCGATCTTCAACATCTCGTCCTATCAGAACAAGGAGATGGACGCGCTGATCGACAAGGCGCGGTTCACGGCCGATACCGCGGAGTACGACCGGTGCGTGAAGGATTTCATCGCGCTCTGCATGCGCGACGTTCCCGTCGTTCCGCTCAACCAGCCGATCCACGATGTCGCGATGCAGAAGGCCGTCACAGGCTACGAGTTCTGGTTTCACCGCGAACCGGACTACCGCCAGTTCGTCAAGGGCTGAGGCATGATCCGGAAAAGTGCGCAGCGGTTTTCCGAAAAGATCATGCCTAAGCAACAACATAAAGCGCGGTGACGATTCATACTGATTGCATCGCGCTTTAGTTCCTGTCGACGAGGCGGAGCACACCTGACGCTGCGCGCGCCTGCTCGAGCGAGAAACCCCGCTCCAGCCGCGCCGCGCTCGCGCGCAGCATGGCTGCGTCGAGCCTGCCTTGCCGCGCCCCGTCAAGGGCGCAGGCGAAGACGCGATAGAACTGCGTGCCGTCATAGGCGACCAGCAGCAGGTCGACGCCGGCATTGATCGCCTCGACCACCGCCTTGCAGACGTCGTTCTGGTAGATCGCGCCCATCACGAGGTCGTCGGTCATCACCACCCCCTGGTAACCCCACGTCTCGCGGAGGATGCCCTGGACGACGCGTTTCGAATGCGATGCGGCGCGATCGGGATCGACGGCGGTGAGCGTGACATGGCCGACCATGAGCGCGCTGCGCGAATGCGCCAGCAGGCCGCGGAACGGGAGCCAGTCGGATGCCTCCAGCTCCTTCACCGGCGTGTCGAGATTGGCGCTGAAATGATGTGTGTCGGCACGCACCCGGCCGATGCCCGGAAAGTGCTTGAGCGTGGCACCGACGCCTGACTGCTCCAGCCCGCGCACATAGGCGCTCGCGATCGTGCTGACGACAGCCGGATCGGTCGCGATCGCGCGCTGCCCGATCAGCGTGTGGAAATCGAGCCGGTTGCGCCGCGCCGGCGGCTTGAGGTCGACCACCGGGGCGAGATTGAGGTTGACGCCGAGGTCCGCGAGTTCGCGGCCATGGATCCGGCCGAACTCTTCGGCCTTGGCCTGCTGGTCGTCTGGACCGAGTTCGGCGAGCGTCGCCAGCGCCGGCACCTTGGTCAGTGGCGGTGCGAGATGACCGACGATGCCGCCCTCCTGGTCGGCCGCGACGACCAGCGGCGGCAAGCCGGCGGCGCGCCTGATGTCCTGGAGCGCCGCGATCTCGGCGCGCAGCGTCTCGACGGTCCGGCCGCGGATGTTGTGCCGGGTGACATAGACGCCGCCAATCAATCCCTGCCCGGCAAGGCGCGCCACCTCGGGAAACGAGGAATAGCCGACCATGAAGTGCGGTCCGAGCTGACGCGCTTCCGCCGCGCTGACGCCGAGGACATCGCTCTTTCGCAGCTCGAACTTCAGATGCGCCGCCGACATCAGGACCGGCGGCAGGCACCAGAGCATGACGAGCAGCTTGCCCGCGACGGTGCGCCAACGCCCGCTGCGCAGCAGGAGGATGACGATCACGATGCTTGCGACGACAAGCGCGATGTTTCCGGCGCCGCGCAATGTCAACAGATAGGGATCGTTCTTGTTCGCAGCCGCGAACGCGACGACAGGCGCGGCAAGCCAGAGCAGAATGAGGCCGATATTGCGGAGCAATTGCATGATGCATCACGTGCTGGGAGTGGCGAATGCTTCGCACCTATCAAAGCAATTTGCGCCGGGCGAGAGGCAAGAGGCCGTCTGCACGAAATCTGCAGAAGACTCCTGAAACCATGCAGACGTTGATCCCGGCTTCTGCACAAGCACCCTTCAGACTTCGTGATGCCACATATCACGAAAGGTCTTTTGGACATGACGAGCCTTGCTTCGACGATCGCAGCGGACCTCCAGCCGATCAGGGATCCCGCCGTTCCGGCCAAGCTCGGTCTCGCGCTGGCGCTGGCCGCACTGGCCGACTGGCTGTTCTACGGCGAACGCATCGGCCTGTCGCTGACGCTCTTTGCGGTCGCGATCGTTGGCGTGTCGGTGCTGTTCAATCATGCGGCTCTGGATCTGCGGCGTGCGATGACAGGCGTGGCCATTCTGGTCGCCGGTCTCGTACCTGTTATCGAGGAGCTCAACACGCTGTCGTTCCTGATCCTCGTCGCGGCGCTGCTCATGGCCCTGCTGCTCGCGACCAATCCGGAAACGACCGGTCTCGCCGAGCGTGCCCGCGCACTCCGCAACTTCGTCCTGCTCGGTCCCTTCAGGTTCTTTCCCGACGCGCTCCAGATCTTCAACATGTCGGCGTTCACGCGCGGCATCGCGCTGTGGCTGCTGCCGGCAGCGCTGAGCGCCGTCTTCGTCGCGTTGTTCGCAGCGGCCAATCCGGTCATCGAGCAATGGCTGTCCCTGCTCAATCCAAAACGTATCTTCGAATATGTCAGCGTCCCGCGCGTGCTGTTCTGGACCGCCATGCTCGCGCTGGTCTGGCCCTTCATCCATGTGCGCTGGCGGCGCAAGAAGGTTGCCATCGCCAGCGAAGCCGGTGCCGTAGAGCCGCCCCCGCTTCCGCCCTTCGTCTCGCCGGAATTTCTGGGCCCCGCCGCCATTCTGCGCTCGCTGATCCTGTTCAATCTGCTGTTCGCGGCGCAGTCGATTCTCGACGGCATCTATCTCTGGGGGCACGCGGCGCTGCCCGCCAACATGACCTATGCGGCCTACGCCCATCGCGGCGCCTACCCGCTGATCGTAACCGCCCTGCTCGCCGCGGCCTTCGTGCTGGTGGCGATGCGGCCGGGCGGACCGGCCGAGAAGTCGAGGGTGATTCGGGCGCTGGTCTATCTTTGGGTCGGACAGAACGTGCTGCTGGTCGCCTCGTCCATCCTTCGGCTCGATCTTTACGTCGACATCTACATGCTGACCTACTGGCGCATCGCGGCCTTCATCTGGATGGGGCTGGTGGCGCTGGGATTGATCCTGATCATGGCCCGCATCGCTCTCAACCGGCCCAACCGCTGGCTCGTGGGCGCCAATCTGATCGCGCTCGCGATCGTACTCTATGGTAGCTCGCTCGTGAACTTCGACGCCCTCATCGCCGACTACAATGTCGCCCACAGCCGGGAAGCATCGGGGAAAGGCGTGCAGATCGACATCGACTATCTCCTGACGCTCGGCCCGCAGGCGCTGCCTGCCATCGACAAGGCGATCGCGCTGCGACCTGCCGCCGGAGAGGGCTACCTTGTGCCACGCCGCGACCGCCTTGTAGAACAGCAGCGTCAGGACCTGGCTTGGCGAAGCTGGGGGTTTCGCAACTGGCGGCTCCGGCACAGGCTGGATACGCAGGCGACGAACCAGCCGGCGGGCTGACGGGCAGCGGAGAGTTTCTTGGCGCATCGCATTCTCATCGTCGACGACGAAGGCCATATCCGCGAGGTCATCCGGGTCGCCCTGAAGAAGGCGGGCATGGACGTGATCGAGGCGCGCGACGGCAGGGAGGCGCTCGCCCGCGTCGCCGCCGACAAGCCCGATCTGATCGTGCTCGACATCGGCATGCCTGAGTTCGACGGGCTCGACGTCTGCCGCGAGATCCGCAAGGGCTCCGACGTTCCGATCCTGTTCCTGTCGGCGCGCGACGAGGAGATCGATCGTATCCTCGGCCTCGAGATCGGCGGCGATGACTACGTGACGAAGCCGTTCAGCCCGCGCGAGCTGGTCGCGCGGGTCAACGTCATCCTGCGCCGCCTCAGCCCGCGCAATGGCGAGGTCAAGGCTGGACCCACCGCGCTTGCCCAAGGCGGCCTGCTGCTCGATCCCGATCAGCATGTCGCGACGTTTGCAGGCACGCCGCTGAAACTCACCGCGATCGAGTTCGGCATTCTGCGCGCGTTCCTGACCCGGCCGACCTCGGTGTTCAACCGCGAGCAGCTGATGCGGGCAGCTTATCAGCTCAACATCCAGGTCTCCGATCGCACCATCGACAGCCACATCCGCAACATCCGCGCCAAGCTTGCGGCGCAAAATTGCGAGAACGTCATCGAAACCATCCACGGCGTCGGCTTCAAGCTCGGCCGCTGCGAGACAGAGGCATGAGGGCGGCCCCCGACAAATGGCGGCCGTCGCTGGGGCTCGTGATCTTCACGGTGCTGGCGACCGTCGCCGTGCTGCCGCTGGTCGGCCTGTTCTTCTTCCGCCTCTACGACAACCAGCTCATCCGCCAGACTCAGGCCGAGCTGATCGCGCAGAGCCGCGTGCTGGCGACGATCTATGCACAGGAGGTCACGACGAGGCTCGACAGCGGCCTCGCGCTCGGCGCCGAGGTGCCGCCGGGCGTTCTGCCCGACCCCGGCGATCAGGTCACCCCGATCCGTCCCGCGCTCGATCTCACGGCCAACGACCTGCTGCGGCGGCGTCCGGATGCGCAAGCAGCCCCCCAGCCCGCGCAGCCTGCCTATGTCGAGATCGGCGCAAGACTGACGCCGATCATCCGCGAGACCCAGAAGGTGACGCTGGCGGGCTTTCGCATCCTCGATCCGCAAGGCGTGGTGATCGCCGGGCGGCAGGAGGTCGGGCAGTCGCTCGCCCATATCGAGGAAGTCGCGGACGCGCTGCACGGGCAGTACCGCGCCACCTTGCGCAACCGCGTGCCGGACAAGCCGCCGCCGCCGATCTATTCCTTCAGCCGAGGCCTCGGCATGCACGTGTTCTCGGCCATGCCCGTCATCGTCAACAACCGCGTCGCCGGCGTGATCTACACCACGCGGACGCCGAGTAACATTTTCGATCATCTCTACCAGGAGCGGGCCAAGTTCGTGCTGGCGGGGCTGGCCGTCATCCTCGGCACCATCGCGATCGGCCTGGTGTTCTCACGCACCATCACGCTGCCGATGCGCGAGCTGATCGACCGGGCCGCTCGAATCGGCCGGGGCGACCGCGAGGCATTCAAGCCGCTCCGCCATTACGGCACGCGCGAGTTTGCCCAGCTCTCGCACAGCTTCCTCGGCATGGCCGAGCAACTCGCGCGGCGCTCGGACTACATCGCGACGTTCTCGGCCCACCTCACCCACGAGCTGAAATCGCCGCTGACGTCGATCAAGGGCGCGGCCGAGTTGTTGCAGGATTCGGTTCAAGGCAAATCCGAGGGCCTGACGCCGGCCGAGCAGAACACGTTCATCGCCAACATCCTGTCCGACACGCAGCGGCTGGAGGCGATGGCGCAGCGGCTGCGGGAACTGGCCCGTGCCGAAAGCCTGCCGCAGAACGAGCGCACGGAGCTCGCGCCGGTGATCGCCGACCTGAGGAGCCGGTTTCCGACAAGCGATATCTCGGCCAGCGGCAGTCTCGACCGGCCCATCGGCATGTCCGGCGAAAAGGCGCTGATCGTGCTGTCGCATCTCGCCGACAACGCGATGCGGCACAAGGCGCGGTCAATCAGGCTGGAGGCGGCCTTCGAGCGCACGAGCTTGCGTCTGACCGTGAGCAATGACGGCGAGCCGATCTCGGCGCCGAACCGCGACAGGATTTTCGACGCGTTCTTCACCACCCGCCGCGACCAGGGCGGGACCGGGATGGGGCTTGCGATCGCGCGTGCGGTGATGGCGAGCCATGGCGGCTCGATCAGGCTCAAGCCGACCGACGACGGCGCCGCCTTCGAGCTCCAGTTTCCCGTCGCCTAGATCGCGAAGACCCAGGCGGCGACGATGGTGCCGATGGTGACCAGGCCGGCGATGGTCCAGCCGGCGGCATATTCCAGCTCGGGATGACCGGTCGCCCGCATGATCTCTGCCGGATCGGCGGTATGCTTCTGTGCCATGACGGCCTCGCACGTTACTTCCCGCGTCCTATGTAAGTCGCTTGGGGGCACAAAAGGTTCCGTCACGGAAATGCGAGGAATGACGCAGTTGGGCTTGTTCGCCGAACCGCTGGCGGGGCCTGCCGGGCTTCGCCATGCGGACAATTTTATCGATCCCGCCCTCGAGCAGGAATTGATCGGCCGCATCGCAGCATTGCCGCTCCAGCGCTTCCAGTTCGGCGCGTTCGAGGGCAACCGCCGGGTGGCCTCGTTCGGCTATCGCTACGACTATTCGCTGCAGCGGCTGGCCGAGGCGGAGCCGATCCCGGCCTGGGTGACACCTGTCGTGCGCCAGGTCGAGCAATGGGCGGGGCTGCCGGAGGCCAGCGTCCGGCAGGTGCTCTGCACCGAATATGAGGTCGGCGTCGGCATCGGCTGGCACCGCGACAAGCCGCATTTCGACAAGGTTCTTGGCCTATCGCTCGGCGCGCCCTGCAAGTTCCGTTTCCGCCGCCGCTGTGGTGAGCGATGGGAGCGCCACACGCTCGAAGCCCTGCCGCGCTCGCTGTACATGATGGACGGCGAGGCGCGTTCGCAATGGGAGCACAGCATCCCGCCGGTCGAGGCGCGCCGCTATTCCATTACGTTCCGGACGATGAAGCGGGCCTGACCGGTCGTCCAAAACAAAAAATGCGAAAACAACCCCATGCACAGTAGAGCGCAAGCGTCCCGGGCCTTCGGAGGTGCCTTCCAAACGCGGCGGCTTGCCGCACCGGCCGCCGTTCCGCGCCAGCCGCTTGCCCGCCAAGGGTGCCGTGAATTCGCCTCAAGGCCAGCCAACTAATGAGACGAATTGAAAAGACGGGCCATATCTGCGAGCCAGTATGAGACCCGCAAGGCCGACATCACCATGAAGAATTATCTGACATTTTTCCTGCTTCTGACCATGACCACAGCCTCCGCGCATGGACCTGTGCCGGCCCGGCTCTCGCCGCCGTCCGATCTCATGCAAGTGGGCCTCACCGATTCCGACACCACCGCCGGCGGCACCGCGCGGCTATGCGAGCGGGTCACCTTCTCGCGCGGCCTGCGCTACGGCGAGAGCGAGGCCCACGTGCTCGACGTCGCCACCAGCGAGACCAAGGCGGATACGCCGCGGCCGGTGCTGCTGTTCGTGGTCGGCGACACTTTTGCCGGCGACCGCGCCGCGCCGGAACTGTCGCGCCAGGTCCAGGACCAGGCCATGTGCTTCGCCGCGCGCAACGACATGATCGGGGTCCGCGTCAACTATCGCCTCGCTCCCGCAGCGACCTGGCCGATGGGAGCGACCGACGTGGCGGCGGCGCTGTCCTGGGTTCACGGCAATATCGACCTGTTCAACGGCGACGCCCGCGAGATCGTCGCAGTCGGTTACGGCGCCGGCGCCTTTCATGTCGCGACCCTGCTGTCGCATCCCGAGTTTCAGACCGATCGCGCCGATGTCGCCGCCGTCGTGCTGGTGTCCGGCATCTACCGCGCCGGCAAGGACGCCAGCGACAGCGAGAAGGCCTATCTCGGCACCGACGCCAGCCAATATAACAGCCGCTCGGTCTTCCCCGGCATCCTCAATGTCGACGTGCCAATCGTGCTGGCCTGGGCCGCGGACGATTCCGCGGGAACCGTGGCGCAGGGCGAGACGCTGAAGAAGACACTCTGCGGCGCCGGCCATTGTCCGCGCAGCGCGCTGCTGCGCAGCCGCGACGGCATCGCCAGCGCCTTCGGCCTCGACGGCTCCGGCGACAGCCTCGCCGAGCCGACGCTGCTGCTGGTGCGTCAGCTGGAGGCGCGGGGGCTGCCGTAGCGGGGGCTACTCAATATCGACCACTTACACCATTTGCTGGGCCATCCCTCTCCCCCGCCCTCCCCCGCAAGGGAGAAGGAGCGCACCGGAGTGCGCGGTTGCACTGCGGCTCATCGAAGTGCTTGGTGAATCACCGCGCACGCGCACGGTGTGTTCCCTCCCCCTTGCGGGGGAGGGTTAGGGAGAGGGGTACCGCACGGGGACTCTCTCGATCAGAGAAGCGCTCCGTACGCAAACCGTCGCAACGGCCCGTCAACGTGCCTGCCATTTCATTCGTCCACAGATGCGCTCGCTGAAGTGCCGCCAAGCCACACGATCGCCAAACGCTTGACGTAGATCAACTCCCCTAGGTGCGGAATGAGCCGACCTCGTTGGGGGCCAACGACAAGGTGTCGAGCATGCGCGTCACCGGCAGATTGCTGTTCGTTCTGGTCGTTGCCTCGACATCGCTGGGAGCGATGTCCCTGCAGCGCGCGGAGCAACCCACCACCGACAAGGAAATCCGCATCGGCAACGTCATGCCGTATTCGGGACCGCTCTCGGAATTCGGTGCCATCGGCCAGGCAGAGGCCGCCTATTTCGACATGGTCAACGCGCGTGGCGGCATCAACGGTCGCAAGATCCGCTTCATCTCGCGCGACGACAATTCTGATCCGGCAACCGCCCTGGAGCTGACGCGCAAGCTGGTCGAAACCGACGACGTGCATCTGATGTTCGGATCATTCGGCACGCCCGGCAATCTCGCCACGCGCTGGTACCTGAACGAGAAGAAGATCCCGCAGCTGTTCGTCGCCTCTGGCGACGAGGAGCTGAGCCAGCCAAGCGCTTTTCCCTGGACCATGGGCTGGCAGCCCTCGTTACGATCGGAAGGGCGCATCTACGCCAACTACATCCAGGCCTATTACCCCAGGAAGAAGATCGTCGTGCTCTGGCAGAACGACCAGTTTGGCCGCATGCTCTACAAGGGCATCCAGGAAGGGCTTGGCGACCTCAACCGCCATGTCCTCGTCGACATCGCGTTCGACATCAATGACGAGCATCTCGACGGGCATGTCTCGATCCTCAAGCGCTCCGGCGCCGATATCTTCGTCTTCCTGGGCGTGCCGTCGACTGCCTCCAAGGTGATCAAGCTGGCGGCATCAATGAATTGGCGCCCCGTCTTCATCGTCAACGATGCCTCAGCCACCATCGCCAATGCGATGGCGCCGGCGGGCCTCGAGAATTCAGCCGGCGTGATCTCGGCGGCCTTCTTGAAAGACCCAAGCGATCCTGCCTGGAAAGACGATCCCGCCATGAAGGAATGGTTCGCGTTCATGGACAAGTATCACCAGGTCGAAAGCACCAACAACAGCGCGGCGGTCTACGGCTACGCCGCGGCCGAAGCGCTGTCGAAAGTGCTGAGACAATGCGGCGACGACTTTTCGCGCGAGAACATCATGCGTCAAGCGGCCTCCCTCAGGGATCACCAGCCCTCCGTTACTCTGCCCAACATCAGGATGAGCACCTCGCCCAGCAACTATCTGCCGATCAAGCAGATGCGGCTCGTCCAGTTCGACGGCCGATCCTGGCAGCCTTTCGGCGAGGTGATCGAGACGGCCTTCACGGAAGGCGCGGCAAGGTGAGGTAACTCACACGGACCTTTTGCTGGGCTACCCCTCTCCCCCGCCCTCCCCCGCAAGGGGGGAGGGAGCGCAGCGGAGTGCGTGGTGGCACTGTGCTTCGGCGGATCGCTTCCATTGGCAACAAAGGTCGGTTCCCTCCCCCCTTGCGGGGGAGGGTTAGGGAGAGGGGTATCACGCGGGGAGTCTCTCGATCAGAAACCGCACCCTCACGCCGGCTTGAGCGAGGCCAGCGCGTTCTCCAGCAGCGAGCGGACCCGCGCGGCATCGCCCGATTTCACCATGGCGGGGTCGAGATAGAGCTCGAGCCCCGGCGCACGCTCGGTGATGACGCCGCTTCGCTCTGCCGCCCCGTCGGCCAGCGCGTCGACCGAATAGGGAATGACCTCGCGGCTGATGCCCTTCATCGTGATCGCCGGCAGGGCATGGGCGCGGACGATGTCGCTGACGAGCGCAAAGGTCTCATAACTCAGCACGATGCCGCCGGGCTCGGCGATCGATTGCAGGCGCGCGGCGAGGTTCGCTTCCGCACCGATGATGGTGTAGTCCATGCGGTCGGCGCTACCGAAATTGCCGACATTGCAATAGCCCGAATTGATGCCCATGCGCGAGCGGAACGGCTGTTCGATGCCGGAGGCGCGCCATTTCGCGTTGAGCTCGGCCAGGCGCTGCTGCATGCGCCAAGCCATCTGGAGACAGGCCTGTGCATCGGCCCGGTCGCCCCTGGTCTCGGGATCGCCGAAGAAGATCAGCATGGCGTCGCCGATGAACTTGTCGATGGTGCCGCCATAGTCGTGGGCGATCGCCGACATCTCGGTGAAATATTCGTTGAGGAGCTGGGTCAGCTGCTCCGGCTGCAGCCGCTCGGCCGTGGCGGTGAAGTTCTGAATGTCGGAGAAGAAGATGGTGAGCTTCTTGCGCTCGGTGTGGATGGTGACGTCCTTCTGGCCCGAGAAGATGCTCTTGTAGATCTGGGGCGGGATATAGCGCGAGATCTTCATCGACAGCGACGCCAGGAAGTCGTTGGCGGATTCGAGCTCCTTGTTCATGGTCTTGATGCGGCTCGCCTGCCGGCGCTGAAGCGACATGAAGGCGAGGCCGCTGCCCGCGGCGATCACGAAATAGGCCAGCAGGTATTTGAACGAGAAGATGTTGGCGGCGATCGGCTGCGCGATGATGACCTCCTGGATACCGCGGACATCCCCGACCTTCCAGTCCTTCTTCGGGCTCTCGGGATGGCTGTTGTGGCAGCTTACGCAGGCCGGCCCCATCATGACCGGCGCAACGAGGCGGACCTTGTCGTTGAACAGCGAGGTCTCGGTGTCCACGATCTTCCGCTCGGGGTCCTGGCGCAGCGCATCGAGCGCATCCTTCTCGAACTTGTCGAGCTGGTGCGGCGCGCGGTTCTGGAACGGGAAGTCCGAGACGAAGCGGTAGGTGATGTTCTCCTGCTGCGCGCCGATCACGCGGCCGAGTTCCAGCGACAGCGTCGCCGGGATCGGGATCGCACCGGGAACGGATTCGTAATTGTGCACGACCTTGGTGGCGCCGTCGGGGTTGGCAAGCACGCGCCCGACCACGTTGGAGGCGTAATAGCTGCGCACGCTCGATATCACCGAATTGAGATCGACGGCCTGCCGCCGCAGCGCGGTCTTGCTGAGCTCTGTCAGGTCCAGCCACACCGCAAGCGGCAGCGCGAGCAGGAGGAAGGCGATCACGGTGCCCGTCAGGATGCCGCTCTTGCGCTGTTCTTCGGAGATCTCTTGTTTCACTCGGTGGCTCCGTTGTGTGCGATTTGTCGCAAATCCCTCGAAATCCGCGGCAAGGAATGCGGCGGCACAGAGCCAATAATTGCTGGCCGGCGCAACCCCATTTTATGGTGGTCGGGCGAAGCGGCTTTTCGTTTGATCACGGATGCTTAAGATCGGACCAACTTGCATCCGTCCCGCCGGGAGAGACCCATGACCGAGACCATCCGCATCAAGCGCTTTCAGGCGCGGCCCGTGATCGTGCCGATGAACCTGCCGCTCCAGACTTCGACCGGATCGGTCGCCAAGGCGCCGCTGGTGCTGATCGACTGCGAGACCGACCAGGGCGCGGTCGGGCACGCCTATCTGTTCTCGATCACACCATCGGCCTTGAAGCCGCTGACGGCGATGGTCACGGAAATGTCAGCGCTTATCGCCGGGGACGAACTGCTGCCGTTCGAGATCGAGCGCAAGCTGGCCCAGCGTTTCACGCTGCTGGGGCTCGCCGGCCTGCAACGGCTGGCGCAATCCGGCATCGACATGGCCGCCTGGGACGCGCTCGCACGAGCGAAGGGCCTGCCGCTGTCACGCCTGCTCGGCGGGGCACCGAAGCAGATCAGGGCCTACAATTCGAAGGGGCTCGGCATCATGCCGGCGGGCGCCGCAGTCGAGGAGGCGCACAAGCTGCTGGCCGAGGGATTCCAGGCCGCCAAGATCCGCGTCGGCCGGCCCGATGCGCGGGAGGATGTCGCCGTCGTCCGCGCTGTGCGCAAGGCCGTCGGCGATCAGGTCACGCTGATGTGCGACTACAATCAGGCGCTGACGGTGACCGAGGCGATCCGCCGTGGCGAGATGCTGGATAACGAGGGTTTGAGCTGGATCGAGGAGCCGATCCGCCACGACGACTATGAGGGCAGCGCCCGCATCGCGGACGAGCTTTTCACCCCGATCCAGATCGGCGAAAATTTCGACAGCGCCTTTTCGATGCAGGCGGCACTCGCCGCGGAAGCCTGCGATTACGTGATGCCTGACGTGCAGCGCATCGGCGGCGTCACCGGCTGGCTGCGCGCCGCCGCCCTCGCCCATGCCGCCGGCATCGAGATGTCCTCGCATTTGTTCTCGGAAGTCAGCGCGCATCTGCTCTGCGTGACGCCGACCGCGCATTGGCTGGAATATGTCGACTGGGCCGACGCGGTGCTTTCGACGCGGCTGAAGATCAAGGACGGTTTTGCGTTGCCGGGCGAGGAGCCTGGGAATGGGATCGCGTGGGACGAGGCGGCGGTGAAGAAATATCTCGTTGGGTGACCGTCCTGGCGAAAGTCGCCGAGAGCCAAGGCGACATGCGGTATATTACTCGATGAACAGCAGTCCCCGCTTTTGATCGCCGTCGAACGTATTCACGGCGTCGAACAGCCGCTTCCGCTCGACGAGCCATGGCTTGAAATCAACATTGACATCGAGCACGAAAACGAGGTCCTCGGCTTCGAAATAGCCCCCAATTGGGGAATGGTGTCCGCTACCAGCGCCAAAGATTTGAGCGCGATCGAAATTCACGATGTAGCGTCGCCCCGGATCGTTTGAGCGACGCAGATGCTCCAGAAACTGCATCTCGCTGAGATCACGCAAGACCGTAACGTTCCGGCTGGTATGCGACTGGGCGACTTTGGCCAGCTCGTCGAGCGTGAGACCCATGATGCATACCCCCGTCCAGCAGCTCCACGTGCCGGCCAACACTTCGCCCTCCGTCCTTGCCGCCTCGCCAAGGGACCGGTACGCATTCGCAACAGCGGCAGGTCCGCAGCGAGAGCCATTTGACTGCCAATCAACGTGTCTTTGAAATGTGGCTGCCACGGGTAGGTGCCACGCACGCTCCATGAGTTCAGGAGTACGTGTTACCGATGAAGCTATGGCTTCTGATGGAACGTGGGTTCGACTGACGACCAGGGCCCCGGCACACACCAGACCCACGGCGACAACGATGCTGCTGATGCTTACGCGGTGCCATCGCTTCATGGGTCAGAACCTTAGCGGCAATGACGACATCGGCCTGCAGAACTCTATTCAGATCAGAAACCAACCAGCGGGAAGAGCATTCCATATGCGCTCCGTCCGGGCTGAAAATGCAATCGCATCTTGCGACGGGCGCCCGAGTTCCTTCTTGCGCGAACAGAAAAAGTGACAGCCAAACGAACCTTTCTCCGCGGCATCCGCGGACAGGTATCGGCGTCGAGATCCAGATGCTAGATTTCCCGGCCCTACCGGATAGGAGGACGACATGCCCGAGAGCGTCTACAAGGTCATTGAACTGATCGGTACCAGTAAAGACTCGTGGGAGAAGGCGGCCGCCAACGCGGTCGAGCAAGCTGCCAAATCTCTCCGAGATCTTCGCATCGCAGAGGTCGTCAAGCTCGATATGCAATTGGATGACAAGGGAAAGGTCGAGGCCTATCGCGCCAAGCTCAACGTATCGTTCAAGTTCGAGGGCACCTGAGCCTCAGCACCTCGCCCCTTTGCGGGCGAGGATGGCTCATTGGAAAAGGCGTGTTGCGTGGTCCGCCCAACTGGACGCTGTGGCATCCCGGAATTTGGCACTGGTCCGATTGGGACCGATATGCTCTGATCGAGGGGCGCGCATGAGACGTGGTGGCCCCATGTACATGGTCATTCGCAAGTACACGAATGTTCGTTCGGTCGCGGACGCCGCCCGTCGCGCCAAGAGCGGCGTCGGTGAGATCCTGAGGCAATCGCAGGGATTTAGATCCTACCATGTGCTGGATGCGGGCGGCGGCATCGGTATCGCTGTGATGATATTTGATGACCGCGAGAGCGCCAACGCAGCCAACGCTAAGGTACTGGCGTTTGTTGAGGCGAGCCTACATGATCTCGATCTTGGGATTCCCGAAGTGATCAGCGGCGAACTTTTGGTGGACATGGAGTCTAATGGGTCTTCGGGCATAAGGTAGCCCCAAGCGCCGCCAGTCGCGTGGCGGCTGTGGCGCTTGCTCATGTCATCGACCTGAAGTCACCCTCACGTTTGCAACGATCGCGTCCTGGACCTGCGCGGGCCGCCCGTCCGGAATATTCGACTCCGGGTCCTTATCAAGGAGCAGCAACGCCATGAAGCAACACACCTTCAAAGCATTTTCCATCACAGCGATCTGCTGGACACCGCTCGTGGTCATGGGCACTGCGATGCCGCCAAGAGATCCTGAAGAGGACGAGGAAGAAGACGAGGAGGACGAAGAAGACGAAGGGGAGGATGACGTTGACGAACCAGCGGTCGTGCGCGAGCCAGACGAAGACTAGATCGGCGCTTGTTCGGCAGTCGGCGCGATAATATCCCCATCGGCTGCTCCGGTCGGCAGGACCGAGTCCGGTCGGCTGTGCAGCTTCCCGAGTTCTGCTCAGGGTTAGAAAGTGCCCTGCCAGGTCCGATTTCGCTGGTCGGCTCGCCTCCGAAAAGCTGACCTCCCAGGCGGCTAGCAAAGGGCAGCCTTGGGCCAGAAGCGGACCTTGAGGAGCGATGCTGAGCGTGTATCTATACGGCACAAATGATTTTACTGCATGGCTCGCCGAGTTGAATTGGGCGCCTCCGCCCAACGCACCCAAGCCAACCTGCCTAGTAGAGACGCCATGACCTTGACGGTGCAAATCCTAGAGCAGCTGATTGCTTCTCTTCCGGCAAGCGAAGACACTTGGGCAGCTCTCAACTTCCTGAAGCAATCGGACCTGATCCGAGACGTTCCTACCAGCGGGCAGTCAGATTACTCGCCGGCCGAGGATTGGCTTCGAATTTACAGGATTAGACACAAAACCACGATGGAAGGAGGTATCGTCACATACGGCTTTCCTTCGCTGCTGGCCGCGCTCGAAGCGTTACCCCCTTCGGAGCCCGTTGCCATGACTGGTTTTCAGACGAAGGAATGGTTCGGTTTCTTCTGGTCGGACCAAGCCGATCGACTTGCCGGGTTCGTACTCGTCAAGCGCCGATCTCCTCAAGAAGAACAAGAGCGCTTAGATTGGTTTCGTCGCAACTTGACGCAGCCGAGCTGTTTCCGACCGGGCTGAAGGGCTTGCTGCTGGGCGCCGCCAAAGGCAGCCCCGCGTAAGGCCCCTCCCGATTTCTTGGACGCGACGCGTCACGCGGGAAGCCGCGTTCTGCCCGACTGCTACTTCATCAGCCTGAAGCGGCCGCCTTCCACCTTGATCAAGAACGCCGAACGTTCGTCGTAGCCGTTGTGATCGGTGGGACTCATCGTTGACAGGCCGTTGTTCAGATACACGTCCTTGCCGCGCTCGAGCTCGTCGCGAAGGGCGGCGCGAAATTCCGCCGTGCCGGGTTTCGCGGTCTTCATGGCATTCGGTATCGCGGTCTTGAGCAGCGCCATCGAATCCCACAGATGCGCAGCGAAGATGTTCGGCTTGTGCCCGTTCGCCTTTTCGTAGGCGGACAGGAATTCGTCCCGGACCTTGCGGAACGGATCATCCGCCGGCAGATCGTCCGCGATCGTGAACGCCTCGCCGGTGAAGACGGCGCCTTCGACGCTGGCTCCGCCGAGCTTGATGAATTCCTCGGTGGCCACTCCGTGCGTCTGGTAGACCTTGCCGGAATAGCCGCGCTCCCGCAGCGCCTGCTGCGGCAGCACGGCCGGCGTGCCCGCGGAGGCAATGAAGACGGCGTCCGGATTTGTCGCGATCACCTTGAGGGCCTGGCCGGTCACGCTGGTGTCGGCGCGCGCATAGACTTCGTGCGTGGTCACGGTCAGGCCGAAGGTGGGAGCAAGCCTGCTCACTTCCTTGTAATAGCCCTCGCCATAACCGTCGGAGACGCCGATATAGCCGAGCGTCTTCACGCCCGATTTGGCGATGTGCTTGAGGATCGCGACGGCCATCAAATCGTCGTTGGGAACGACCTTGAAGGCCCATTTGCGCCGTTCGTCCATGGGTTGGACGATGGCTGTCGCCGCGGCGAGCGAGATGATCGGTGTCTTGGCTTCCCAGGCGACATCGAGCATCGGCATGGTCACCGGCGTCAGCGAGGAGCCGATGAGGACGTCGACACCGTCTTGAATGACCAGCCGCCGCGCATTCTGAATGCCCTTGGTCGAGTCCGATTCATCGTCGAGGGCGATATAGACGATCTTCTCGCCGCCGATTTCCTTCGGGAGCGCCGCAACTGTCCGCATCTGCGGCTGGCCAAGCGCCGAGCCGGGCCCCGAACCAGACACCACGATTCCCACCTTGATATCGGCATTTGCGCGGGGGATGGCGAGAACCATCGCGGTGCAAACGCACAAGGCTGCAAGGCAGCGCCGGATCATGATGTCCTCCCCAGTATTATATTTCGCTGACGCAATGTCGCGCGGGCCGCGGAGAAAGTCTGTCCCTATGGCTAGGGACAAATCCGATTCGGGGGAGCGGCGGCGGTCAGTCCTGCGTTCGCGATACGAACGCGTTCGCTCCATCCTGATGAGGAGCTGCTATCGATGAGATCGTGTCGCGTTGGGAGCCCGGTCTCGCGGCGGCAGTCCGTCTACGCTCTTCGAGCTCCGCCGGACACGCTTCGCATTCAGATCGGTGGCTTGCCGAGCCGTAGCTCGCGGCGGCGGCCCGCCTGCGCCCTTTGGGCTTCGGCGCGGCATCCTTCTCTCTGCTACCGCGAGCGAAGGATGGTGGGCACGACAGGGATCGAACCTGTGACCCCTACCATGTCAAGGTAGTGCTCTCCCGCTGAGCTACGTGCCCTAGAGGTCGTCTAGATCGGGTGGGGTCCCTATAACGACTCAGGGGAGCCGGCGCAAGGACGGAACGGGGGCGATTCAGGCCGCCAGCATCTTGTTCACTTCACTGACCAATTCACGCAGATGCACGGGCTTGGACAGCACCTTGGCATTCTTGGGGGCGTCCGAATCCGAGTTCAGGGCGACCGCGGCAAAACCGGTGATGAACATGATCTTGATATCAGGATCCAGTTCCGAGGCCCGGCGGGCGAGCTCGATGCCGTCCATCTCCGGCATCACGATGTCGGTCAGCAGCATCTCGAACGGCTCTTCCCGCAGCCGCTGATAGGCGGCCATGCCGTTGTCGTGGGACGAGACCTGAAAACCGGCGTTTTCCAGCGCCTTGACCAGGAAACGGCGCATGTCGTTGTCGTCTTCGGCGAGCAGGATCTTTGGCATGGCAGGAATCGTCGCATCCCCAGAGGATATCAGCAGAGGTCACTAAGCCTGACAGAGGGTAAATTTGGGGTGAAAATCTTAACCCAGAGACGGCTGCCGTTGCCGGCCCGTTGTGAACCGAAATGCGCCTCGAAGCAATCGAGCCGCGGCGGCTCATCCCCGCCTCCCTGCCCGCACGGTTAAGACGTGTTCCAACAAGCCATCCCATCTTTTCACTTGGCAGAATGGTTGCGATTCCGGACAATGACGACACATAAGAGCCGCTCGATCGGCCGAATCGATGTGGTCTGGACCCGCCAGATCCCGGCGCGAAGGGACGAAGCCTGAGAAGATGACCCGGTTTGACGGCGAGGTGTCGCCAGCCTTCGAGATCGTGGAGCCCACGCAATGGCGTGCGCCCGTCATCTTCAACTCGCCCCATTCCGGCTCGACCTATCCGGACCAATTCCTCGCCGCCTCCAGAATCGACCTGCCGACGCTGCGACGGTCCGAAGATTCCTTCATGGACGAGTTGATCGGCCATTTGAGCGAGCGCGGCTTTCCGACCGTGCGGGTCAACTTTCCCCGCTCCTATGTCGACGTCAATCGCGAGCCCTATGAGCTCGATCCCCGCATGTTCACCGGACGGCTGCCAAGCTTTGCCAACACCCGCTCGATGCGGGTCGCCGGCGGCCTCGGCACCATTCCGCGCGTGGTCGGCGACGGCCAGGAGATCTACCGCGACCGCATCCTGGTGGACGATGCGCTGGAGCGGATCGAGACGCTGTACAAGCCCTACCACCGCGCCCTGCGCCGGCTGATCAACAAGGTGCACCAGATGTTCGGCACCGTGGTGCTGGTCGACTGCCACTCGATGCCCTCGGTCGGCGTGTCCCGCGACGAGCCGCGCCGGCCCGACGTCGTGATCGGCGACCGCTACGGCACGAGCTGCACGCCGCTGCTGCCCGACCGGGTCGAGGAGACCATGACCGGGCTCGGCTATTCGATCGGCCGCAACAAGCCCTATGCCGGCGGCTTCATCACCGAGCATTACGGCAATCCCGCGAGCGGCCTGCATGCGGTGCAGCTCGAGCTCAACCGCGCGATCTACATGGACGAGCGGCGGCGCGAGCGCAGTCCCCGCTTTGCGCAAGTGGCGACCGATTTCGGCGTTCTCGCCGACGTGCTGGCGACCACGATTCCGTTCGGCGACCTCGGCCCGTTCCAGGCCGCGGCGGAATAGGCGCCGGTATTTCTTCTTGAGATCGTGTGGCCTGCGAATAGCGCGAGCGTGTCTTCGCTTCGCACGTTTGCGCGCGCTGAACTGAAAGCCGAAGCCGCAGAAACAAGGCCGCAAGAAAAAAGGGCCGCTCGCGAATGACGCAAGCGGCCCAAGTCTAGGGAGGAAACGCCCAAGGAGGGCAGCGGTAACGCCAAGCGCTACCGCACCGCAACAATATGCGACCGCGACGCACAAAGTGCAAGGACTTTTGAGCCGTTTCCCATGCAATATGCACATGGCTCAGTTGCTTCCACGGAAACCCAGATTCAGTTTCTTTGATAAGGAAATTCAATGGGTTGATAGATGTTTGCATACGAACGAGGCATAGTCGGAACTAAGTTTTCAACGTCGTGATCGATATTTGGCCAAGAGATGCCTGAGATATGGCAGCCAGTCGCAGTATTCAAAATACCAGGGAGCAAACCAAGACAGCGCTGCAAGATCCTGCCGAATTGGGCTAGGCAGGAGGCGAGCTTCGTCCAACTTTCGCTTTCGAGGATTCGGCCTGTGACGGTGATCGACTTCTCCGCCTTCATCGGACGGCTTGCCACCGCCTCCGGCGAAACCATCCTGCCGTTCTTCCGCACCTCGCTGTCGATCGACGACAAAAGCAAGACCAGGGATTTCGATCCCGTGACGGAGGCCGACCGCGCCGCGGAGGCGGTGATGCGGCGGCTGATCAAGGCCAACTTCCCCCAGCACGGTATCGTCGGGGAGGAATTCGGCAACGAGCGCGAGGACGCCGACTACGTCTGGGTGCTCGACCCCATCGACGGCACCAAATCCTTCATCGGCGGGTTTCCGATATGGGGCACGCTGATCGCACTGCTGCACAAGGGCGCGCCGGTGTTCGGCATGATGCACCAGCCCTTCATCGGGGAGCGCTTCTCCGGCGACAACGGCTCGGCCAATTACAAGGGACCCTCCGGCGAGCGCCGGCTCCAGGTCCGCCGCTGCGCCAGGCTTTCTGAAGCCACGACCTACACCACCAGCCCCCTGCTGATGAACGAGCGCGACCGCGCCATCTTCGGCCGCATCGAGCAGGACGCGCGGCTGTCGCGCTATGGCGGCGACTGCTACTCCTATTGCATGCTGGCCGCAGGTCACGTCGACCTCGTGGTCGAGACCGAGCTGAAGCCTTACGACATCGCGGCGCTGATCCCGATCGTGACCGGCGCCGGCGGCGTCGTCACCACCTGGGAGGGCAAGCCGGCCCAGGGCGGCGGCCGTATCATCGCGGCCGGCGACGCCAGGGTCCACGAAGAAGCACTGAAGCTGCTCAATCAATAACAATCGCGAGCGGGAGGCTGCATGACGATCTCACGCAGGCTGCTTCGCTCGAGCACAAGCCGCAGCACGCCACGGGCCGCCGGATGCCGAGGTAAACGACGGGAAATTTCTCAGGTCGGGAGCCTGTTCGGGCATCCTGCTTCCGATCGCAACGTCGCAGAAGGCGGATCTGGCCGGCCTGGTCGAACACAGTCACGACCAGACCGTGTTCGAGGACGAATTGAACATCAAGCCTTGCGCTGCCGACCCTGAACCGCACGATGCCGCGGATCTCGACGGGAGGCCGGACAAGCCGGCGTCCCGATCATCCGTCAGCACCCTTTGCAGATGCTCTTGATCTTCCGATCAGCCTCTGAGCTCCCCGAAGTCTCCGAGCGGATCTGGTCATCGCCTTGCAGCGAGGGACCCGGCGTGACCGTCCCGTCGATCCGACCGACGTTGGCGCCACCCGCCGGATTGCCGGGCCGGCCAACTGTCGTGGACCCTCGCGGGCCGGCGCCACCGCCCGATTGGGCCGTTCCGGCGGCGTTGGTTCCGGGAGCCGTCGTCGTCCCCGACGAGGTGCCGGCACTGCCCGCACCTCCACCCGAGCCTCCGCCGCCCTGTGCTGTCGCTTGACTGACGGGCGCGCTTGCCAGGGCGGCGACCAGCACGAGAACGATCATCGAACCCGCATTGCACCTATTCCGGTCGGCCATCATCGATCCTGCCGATGGCCCTGATTGGTGGTGTTCTGCTTGATGTTACCGTGATGGCCCTGGGTGTCGAAATTCTCACGGCCGGGGACCTTCTCTTCGACCTCAACCGCTGGATCTGAACCGGGGCCTTTGTTGCTGCGCTGCTCTGCAGGTACGGGCGGCATCTTCGACATGGCTTGCTCCCTGGCTCGGTTTTGCCAAAGAGGAGCAATGACATGCGGCTGGGACTGTTCCTGGACCGATCGCCGCAGTGGCAGGTGAATGATAGCGCGCGACGGAACGACCCATTTTGACCCGGGTTGGTCAGCAGGCCCAGCGCGCCGCGCAACACATCCTGCAGTTCCGAAAGGTGAACATATGCCGAAGGCAGTTGAAAACGATCCGAGAGAGACGCCGCTCGACGATCCGCGACAGCAGAACGACCTGCCGAATCACCGGCAGACCGACAAGCCCTGGCAGGGCAATCCGGAGAAAGACCAGATCGATCCGAAGCGGCCACCGATCGACCTGGAGAATTGGCACAAATCGAACACGCACTAGCCGCGGTCCGTCAGGACGCGGCTCCTCGATCGCAATGGCACTGCTCACACCTTCGCCGCCCGCAGATGCTCCACCAGCATCTTGGCGGGCCGCGGCAGCGCCTTGAAGCTGCGGGCGCAGATGACGAGCTTTCGGTTGGCGAAGGCGTCGCGTAGCCGGACCATGGCGAGCGGCATCGTCTTGGCGCAGCGGCGGGCGGCGGCTTCGGGCACGAGGGCAACGCCGACGTCGGCAGCGACCATCTGGCAGATCGCGTCGAAATCGCGCAGGCGCGCCCGGAAATGCGGACGCATGCCGAGCCGGGCCGCGTGCTTGGCGATGTGCATCTGAAGCGCGGTGGCACTGGTCAGGCCGACGAAGTCGCAGGCTCCCGCCTCCTGAAAGTCAATCTGGCGGCGGCCGGCGAACGGGCCGCGACGTGAGGTCACCAGCGTCAGACGATCCTCACTGAACGCGAAACGCTCGATGTGTTCGGGCAGCGCGTGCTCTGCGGCAAAGCCGAGATCGGCCGCACCGCCGGTGATCGCCGCCGCGATGTCGGTGCTCTCGCGCTCCTCGATGTCGATGGCGACGTCGCGATGCTCGCGCAGGAAGCCGGCCAGTGCCTTCGGCAGATGCTCCGACAGGCCCGACGTGTTGGCGAGGAAATGCACGCTGGCGCGGACGCCGCTGGCAAAGCCGGCAAGATCGCCGCGCATGGCGTCGATCTGGTGGATCACGAGCCGGGCATGATCGAGCAGGCTCTCGCCGGCCGCGGTCAATTCGACGCCGCGCCGCCCGCGCTTGAGCAGCGTGACGCCGAGCGCATCCTCCAGACCCTTGATGCGCGCGCTGGCCGAGGCCAGCGCCAGGTTCGACCGCTCCGCGCCGCGGGTGATGCTGCGCTGGTCGGCCACGGCGATGAAGAGCTGGAGGTCGACGAGGTCGAAGCGCATGGCAGATCTGTGCTTTCATTGGCGGAGCATGATCTTCTCGGAAAACCGCTGCGCATCTTGCGCTAGCGCGGCCCTTCGTGTCCGGATCAGGTCCTAGCCTGCGTGCCAACCGAAGGCACTCTCCGTAAGCTCCAGATTGTGCCGTCGCGCAGCTTCGGTCAATGTGCAGGAATGATCGACCCGCTGCTCATCCTCATCGCCGCCGTCTTCCTGCTTGCGGGATTCGTCAAGGGCGTGGTCGGGCTCGGCCTGCCCACGGTGTCCATGGGACTGCTCGCGGTGAGCATGGCCCCGAGCCGCGCGATCGCCATCGTGATCGTGCCGGCCATTATCACCAACATCTGGCAGACTTTCGTTGGCCCCTATTTGCGCGACATCCTGAGGCGGCTGTGGCCACTGATGATCGGCACCGTGGTCGGATGCTGGCTCAATGCCGGGGCGCTGACCGGCCCCCATGCGCGCTACGGCACGATCGTGCTCGGCGCCCTGCTGATCGTCTATGCCGTGATCGGTCTGAACAAGTTCCAGTTTCGCGTCGCTCCGCAGAACGAGAAATGGGTCGGCGGCGTGGTCGGTGTCGTCACCGGCGTGATCTCGGCCTCGACCGGGGTGCAGGTGATTCCCTCGATGCCGTTCATGCAGGCGATCGGCATGGAGAAGGACGAGCTAGTGCAGGCGCTCGGCGTGTTCTTCACGACCGCGACGTTGGCGCTCGCCTTCAACCTGACCGCCGTCGGATTGATGACGCCGGCGAATATCGTTCCGGGCACCGTCGGGCTGGCCATGGCCTTTGCCGGCATGTACGTCGGCCAGTCGGTGCGGGCACGGATGCCGGCGGAAGCGTTTCGCCGCTGGTTCCTGATCGCGATGATTTTGCTCGGCCTTTATCTTGCCGGCAGCGCGCTGCTGAAGGAATTCGGCTAGGTCAGGCCCTGCCTGGTCACCAGGAAGCCTACGCTTTCGGCTCAAAGCCCGGCACCCATTTTTCGAATCGAGGCAGATCGTCCTCGATCTCCCACCACGACGCCCGCGACGAGGTGAAGACGTGCATGCGAGGCCTGACTTGCGGATCGTCGTCGAGCAGGCCGGCGGGAATGCTGACGGTCGGAAGATAACTCGCCTTGCCCGGCGTCAGGCAACCGCAGGTCTTGCAGCGATAGCGGAAGCTCCCCGGCGCGGATTCGTAAGCCACCGTCGCGTCCTCGCCCGTCACGAAGCGAAATTTGTCGGCATCGACATGGGCGTAGGTCGCGAAGGCCGCACCGGTCAGCTTGCGGCAATTGGCGCAGTGGCAGTGCGTCAGCGCGCGCACCTGATCAATCTCGAAACGCACGGCGCCGCACAGACAGCTTCCTCGAACCATTCAAACCTCCCCGCACGACCTCTTTCGGGTCGATCGCGTCCGTATCCTCATTCGTTCGAATGCTTAGCGGCTCTCCAGCATGGCAACGCGGATGCCGAGATAGATGAAGAGGCCGCCGAGCGCACGGTTGACCCAGGCGATCGCGCCCTCGGAACTCCGCAGGCTGTGGGCGGCCCTGGCCGCGAACGCCGCCAGGATCAGGCACCACAGCGTACCCGTCGAGATGAAGATCAGGCCGAGCGTCAGGAAGGCCAGCGGCTTCTGCGGTGAATCGGCTGCGACGAATTGCGGCAGGAAGGCGAGGAAGAACAGCGCGACCTTGGGATTGAGCGCATTGGTGAAAACGCCCTGGAGGAAGACCCGCCGCAGCGAGCTTTGCACCGGCTCGTCGATGCTTGAAGCCAGCGCCGGGCGCGACCACAGCATTTGAAGCCCCGTCACGACGAGATAGGCCGCACCGACGAGCTTGAGGATCGAGAACGCCGTCGATGAAGCCATCAGCAGCGCCGAAAGGCCGATCGCCGCGGCCGCGACATGGACAAAGCAGCCGCAGCTGATGCCGAGCGCCGCAGCCGCGCCGCCCCGCCAGCCCATCTGCATGCTGCGGCCGATGACGTAGACGGAATCAGGCCCCGGCGTGATGTTGAGCAGCACCCCCGACAGGATGAAGAGCCAGATTTCGTGAATGCCCAGCATGCGAGGTGTCCCTGCCGCCGTCCGGGCGGTCGCCATTCCGCTTAGTCGGTTCGTCGGTCCCCGTCCACCGCCGGGATCGCGTAGGATTTACCTCGAATTTGCAATGCGGATCACACTTCCGCTCGGCCGCATCTGCTTTATAAAGGCAGGGTTCTTGAAATGCGGGATTCGAGGCGACTGCCATGCCGTGGCCGGTCCGCCCTCCCTTGGAGCTCCGAGGATATGGAAAGACGTCTGGCCGCCATCGTCTGCGCCGATGTCGCCGGCTATTCGCGCATGATGGGCAGCGACGAAGCCGGCACCCATGCCGCCTTCAAGGCTCATCGCAGCGCGATCCACCCCATCATCCTCAATCACGGCGGCCGCGTCGTCAAAAACACCGGCGACGGCTTCCTGCTCGAGTTCCCCTCGATTGTCGGTGCCACCGAGGCCGCGATCGCGATGCAGACCCTGATGGCGGAGCGTAACCACCATCTGCCGGCCGACCGCGCCATGCAGTTCCGGCTCGGCATCCACATGGGCGACGTCATTGCCGACGAGGACGAGGTGTTCGGTGACGATGTCAACATTGCCGTCCGCCTGGAATCGGTCGCGAGTCCCGGCGGCTTCGCCATCTCGGCCAAGGCCTATCGCGAGGCGAGCAAGCATCTCACCGCGCTGCTGACCGATGCCGGCAACCATCGCTTCAAGAACATCAAGGATGCGGTCGGGGTCTGGACCTGGACGCCCGAGGGCGCGCCGGCTCTCGCCCCCGAGCCGAGGGAGGCATCCGCCCTCTCGCAACAGTACCGCACCGCGATCGTCGGCGTGCTGCCCTTCGCCAATCTCAGCGACGCCCAGGACGAATATTTCTCCGACGGCCTGACCGAGGACCTGATCCACGCGCTGTCGCTGCAATCCTTCTATCGCGTGCTGAGCCGCAACTCGACCTTCGCCTTCAAGGGCAAGAACACCAGCACGCGCCTGATCGCGCGCGAGATCGACGCCACCTATCTGATCCAAGGCTCGGTGCGGCGCGCAGGCGCCAAGATCCGCGTCACCGCCGAGCTGATCGCGCCGGAGACCGGCGAGCAGCTCTGGACCGGCCGCTACGACCGCGACATCGGCGACTTGTTCGCGATGCAGGACGAGATCACCACCAGCCTGTCCGCCGCCATCGCCACCGAGATCGTCCGGGCCGAGGCCTCCGCGCCGGCGCGCCTCAGCACCGACGTGACCGCCTGGGACCGCTTCCTCAAGGGCCTGTCGCATTACTACCGGCAGACCAAGGAAGACCTGGCCACCGCCGTCGACCTCTTCCGCGAGGCTATCCGGCTCGATCCCAAACTGTCGATCGCGCACGCCTATCTCGGCACGATCCAGATCCAGAGCATCCAATTCGGCTGGGTCAAGGGCACGCGGGAGATGTGGGCCGAGGCGATGAGCCTCGCCGAGACCAGCGTCCGGCTCGACCCGCGCTCCTCCTTCGCGTTCTCGATCCTGTCCTGGGCCCATGCGATGGAGGGCCATTACGAGGCCGCGATGGACGCCGCCAAGCGCGCGGTCGCGCTCAACCCCTACGACAACGGCGCGCGCGGCGTGCTCGGCATCTGCCATTTCGTCATCGGCGAGCACCGCGAGGCGATCGAGCTGTTTTCAATGGCTTCACAACGTGACAACAGCGACCCGCGCTACCAATGGGCGGCGCTGAACGCCTTCAGTCACTACCTGTTGCGCCAATATGACGCGACCCTGTCATGGGCTCGCGAGCAGCTCTACATCAACCCGAACCACATGCAGGCGCTGGCGATCCGCGCCGCGGCATTGGCCCAGATGGGACGGAGCGACGAAGCGAGCGAGGCCGTCGGCGTGCTGATGGCGAACTATCCAACCCTGAATGTCGAAAGACACTTGCGTAACTTCCACTGGAAGCGGCCTGAGGACATCGCCCATTACCGCGAGGGGCTGCTCAAGGCCGGCGTGCCGCTCGGCAAGCTGACCCTGGTGCAGAGCAGCGTCAAACGCGCCGCCGAGTCCTGAACGGCGGCCGCGGCTCTCGGCAATCGTGGTCCGATCCCTTGGCGATCCGGACCAGCTTTTATTGACACGACAGTGAATTCGGCCACACTTCGCTGCACGCTGAAGTAGTATAACCTGCTGTCGGTTTGTTAGGACTTTCCGCGCTCTAACAGCGCGCCTGCGTATTTCGATTCGCTATTTTCAGGATTTGGGCCATGCATCATCCCACTTCGAAGCCGCCCTTCGATCCCTCGATCCCGGTCTCCCCGAATAATCCCTGCCCGTTCCTGCGCGGTCTCGTCGGCGAAGGTTTCGTCGACGGCGGGACTGTTCCGCTCAACACGCTGTCGCAGACCATCGCGAATGCGACTGGCGAGACCGGGCTGAAGAAGGTCTCGGCCCGCATCCAGGTCCGCGGCGTTGCGCTGATCGCCAACGGCATCAAGCACATCCTGAAGAGCATCTGGTCGGGGGCGCAACTCGACGCGCTGCGCGGCGGCCCGCTCGACAAGCGCGGCGCCGGCTCGCGCATCCTCGGCGTCGACGGCAAGGTCAACGAGGGCGAGATCGCGCGGCTCGCAAGCTTCGGCCGGACCTACACCGACCCGAACACCGGCAGCAGCGAACCCGGCCTCAACGCCGCGGAAATCAAGACCTTCATGCAGGACAACATCAAGCGCGCCGGCAGCGCCGCGCGCTGGTACTACCCGCTGCTGATGAAGTTCGAATGGCCGGTCCTTCTGAAGATCATCGGCAAGGGCAAGCCGGGCGAGGAGCGTTATCTCAGCGTGGCCGACGTGCGCACGCTGTTCGAACAGCGCCAGCTGCCCGATCGCATCAACCAGCGGATATTGTCGCAGCCGTTGCTGTCGAATTGTCAGCTCCGCTTTCGCTGGGCGGTCGCGCTGACAGCGTTCGTCATCGGCCTTGGCCTCGTCGCCCTGGTGGCCGTCGCCGAATTCCCCAACCAGGTCCGCGCCATGCTGCCCCAGAAGGGCATCCTGGTGAATCTTCTGCCGCCGCCCTTACCTGCGGTTCCGGAGACCAAGGCCGCCTTCTGGCTCGAGCAGAACTGGTCACTGAAGGACCGGCACTGGTTCCACCATGCCAGCCAGGGCACCGCGACCTTCCCGGTGCCCTATGAATGGTTCGTGGCGCTGGAGCAGCCGCGGCTTCATCTGTTCTCGAAGCCGGGCTTGATCAAGGACAGCGCCTATCTCGAAAGCTTCGGCTTCATCCCGAGCCCGCAGTCAATCCAGACCGACACGACGACACTGCGCCGCTTCGGTTACGCCAATGTCTATGAGACGACGCAGGCGCCGGATTGGTCGACCAGATGGACGCCGGCGGAGAACGTCGACGGCCTGCCGGTCGGCTTCGCGCGGATGACCGGCGTCGTCGATCCCGCGACCGGCCGACGCGAGGACGACATGATCGGGCTGACCTGCGCGGCCTGCCACACTGGCCAAATCCACTACCAGGGCGTGGATGTTCGCTTCGACGGCGGCCCGGCCATGACCGACCTGAAGAAGCTGGAACTCTCCACCGGCCTCTCGATCGCCTACACGCTGTACGTCCCGTTCCGCTTCCAGCGCTTTGCCGACCGCGTGCTCGGCCCCGACGCCAGCAAGACGGACCGCGCCGCACTCAAGCAGAAGCTCAGCGCGATCGGCACGTTCCTGATCGACTGGGCGCAAACCCAACAGAAGACGATTGAAGGCAAGAAGACCTGGAACGGCCGGCAGCAGCAGGACACGGAGGAAGGGTTCGGCCGCCTCGACGCGCTCAACCGCATCGGCAACCAGGTCTTTTCGCAGGATCTCGCGCTGAGCGGGGTCAAGGGCTTCGAGAAGAACCTGCACGCCCAGGACGCGCCGGTCAGCTATCCCGCGATCTGGACGGTGCCGTGGTTCAAGTTCGCGCAATACGACGCCTCGATCGAGCAGCCGCTGATTCGCAACGCAGGCGAAGCGCTCGGCGTCACCGCGCTGCTCAACCTGTCCGACGCCTATCCGGCGGATCGGCTGTGGCGCTCCTCGGTCAACGTGAGGACACTCGGCTGGATCGAGGACATGCTCAGGGGACCAGATCCGTTCAAGTCGGCCGACCCGAAGTTCGGCGGCCTGCTGGCGCCGAAATGGCCCTCGCAGATCCTCGGCGACGCCTGGAGGATCGATCAGAGGAAAGTCGAGAATGGCCGCAAGATCTACGCCGAGATGTGCTCCGGATGTCATTTGCCTGATATCAACACCCCGGCGTTCTGGTCCTCGTCGCATTGGGAGCAGAGCGGCGACAGCAAGGTGCTGAACGCCGTCACGATTCCGCTCAAGGAGATCAACACAGATCCCGAGCAGTCGCTTGTCCTGAGCAACAGGATCGTCGATGTGCCGAGTTTCCTGAAGGTGAATACGGCCGACCTCCAGACCTGGTGGCAATGCGAGGTCCCAACGGCGAGCAAAAGGCCCAACGAGATGGTCTATGCGCTAGGCCTCATGACGGTGGTCGACCTGGCCGTCCGCAAATGGATGGACGACGAGAATATCCCGGAGGCGGAGCGGGGGAAGATCTGGAATCTGGCGCGCAAGAACTGTCTCAATCCAGCCCCTGATCCGCGCTATCGCGCGCGGCCGCTGAACGGCATCTGGGCCACCGCGCCCTACCTGCACAACGGCTCGGTGCCTTCGCTGTACTGGCTGCTGAAGCCGGCGAGCGAGCGCCCGCAGAAATTCTGCATGGGCCGCCGCGACTATGATCCCGTGACCGTCGGCTTTGCCGTCAGCGCTGACGAAAAGTGCAAGACGGGCGAAACGCTGTTCTCCGCGGGGTCGGAGCAGGATCCGATCCAGGGCAACAGCGTGCTCGGCCATTCCTTCGAGCGCAAGGACGGCGAGCCGAAACGCCCCGGCGTGATCGGCCGCATGTTCAAGGACGATGCCGAGCGCTACGATTTGATCGAGTATCTGAAGACGTTGTAGCGCGATCTCGCGCTCAATTCCTCACTTGAACAGCGGCGTGCCCGGCACGAAGGCGTCGAAGGCGGCCCAGAACTGGGAGCGGTAGCGATCCTGCTCCTGGAGGATCTCGTGCTTGGCGCCTGCGATCACGAGATGGGAGCCGGCGCGCAAGTGATAGGCAAATTCCTCGATCGCCGCGGTGGAGACCACGGCGTCGCTGGAGGCCGCCAGCATCAGGATCGGCTGGCGGATCTGCGAGGGGTAGTTCACGCGCTTGAAGGTGTGCATCGCGCGGAAGGCGGTATCGGCCCAGGCCACCGTCGGTGACGCCAGCCCGAGCGTCGGGTCCTCCTCCAGGATCGCGGCATTGCGCGCATAGCGCACGGGATCGCTGGTCACGGGATTGTTGATGAAGGGATCGAGTCCGGTGAGGCGGTCGCTGCCGCCGGGGACGTAACGGCCGCCCTGCCCGAGCAGGCGCATCGTCTTGAGAAGCGCGCGCACCGGAAGCGAGGTGGTGCGGCCGGGCAAGTCGATCATCGGCGCCGACAGCACCATGCGGTCGAACCAGCGCTTGCCCGCATGCGCCACCCGCAGCATCACCGTGCCGCCCATGGAGTGGGCCAGCGCGAAGAACGGCGGCGGGCAATCCGGCAGCACCACCTGCTGCACGAAGGCCTCGACGTCGACCTCGAAATCGGAGAAATCGCGCACATAGCCCTTGCGCGGGTCGCGCAGGCGGCGCGAGGAGTGGCCCTGCCCGCGCCAGTCGATCATCGCCACCGCAAAGCCGCGGTCGCGCAGGTCACGCACGGTCTCGAAATATTTCTCGATCTGCTCGCTGCGCCCGGTGAAGACGCAGACGGTGCCCTTGCGGCCCGCCGGCGGCGCCCAGCGGGCAAAGCGCAGCTCGACACCATCGGGCGTCTTGATGGTGCCGCTGACGACGTTTTCGGGAACGGGATTGGACGGGATCGAGACCAGCGTCATGATTGGTGGTGCTTGGGCGCGAAGTGCTGCAAATCAAGGGGCCAAAGCGCCGAAAAGGTGCAAATGCCGCCCTCTTGAACGCCGTCTCGTTCCACCCATATCACCTTCGTGCAGGCCGCTACCAGTGTTTCGGAACCGGAACATCAGGCTGCACACAGGCTAAAGCCCGGCCCGATTGGCGGGCGGGTTACCAACAGTCGCTCAATGGAGGACTTGACCATGCGTAGCTACGATCTCACCCCGTTCTATCGTTCCACCGTCGGCTTCGACCGCCTCTTCAGCCTGCTCGACCAGGCCGGTTCGGACGGCAGCCCCGGTTATCCCCCCTACAACATCGAGCGTACCGGCGAGAACGCCTACCGCATCACCGTTGCGGTCTCGGGCTTCGCCAGGGACGAGCTCTCCATCGTCGCGAAGGAAAACACGCTGACGATCAAGGGCGAGAAGGTCGCCAACGAGAACAGCAAGAACGAAGTGATCTACCGCGGCATCGCCGCGCGTGCCTTCGAACGCGCCTTCCAGCTCGCCGACTTCGTGCAGGTCAAGGACGCCTCGCTCGAGAACGGCCTGCTTCACGTCGATCTCGTCCGCGAGATTCCCGAGGCGAAGAAACCGCGCCAGATCGCGATCAACACCGGCACGCCAAAGGCGCAGGTGATCGAGAACTCGGCCGCGCAAGCCGCCGCGTAAACCGCGCACGCCACCCCCAGGTTACGAAAACGCCCCGGTGCCCCGGGGCGTTTTTTTGCGCCGCATCACAGAGCGGTGAACGCGCGTAACGCCGCGGCCTCGCGCGCCGTCTTTTGGGCATCGAACCCAAAACAAGACGGAGAACGATCATGACACTCTGGCGCAGCCTTTTCGTCGCCGCGGGCCTGCTCACGGCCCCCCTTAGCCTTGCTCAGGCCCAGACACCGCAGACCGTGAAGGCGACCAACGTCGTGCTGGTGCACGGCGCCTGGGCCGATGGCTCGAGCTGGTCGGAGGTGATCCCGATCCTCCAGGCCGCGGGCCTGCATGTGACGGCCGTGCAGAATCCGCTGTCGTCGCTGGCGGACTCCGTCGATGCAACCAAGCGCGCGCTGGCCGAGCAGGACGGGCCGACCGTGCTGGTCGCGCATTCCTGGGGCGGCACCGTGATCAGCCAGGTCGGCACCGACCCGAAGGTGACCGGGCTGGTCTATGTCGCCGCCCGCGCGCCGGATGCGAACGAGGATTTCGTCGCCCTGTCGAAGCAGTTTCCGACCGGCCCGGTACGCGCCGGCATCGTCGAGCGAGTCGGTTACACCAAGCTCTCGGAGGACGCCTTCCTGAAGTACTTTGCCAATGGCGTGAAGCCTGAGCAGGCCAGGGAGCTGTACGCCGTGCAATGGCCGACCGCGGCCTCGATCTTCGCCGGCCGCACCACCGAAGCGGCGTGGCGTTCGAAGCCGAGCTGGTACGCGGTGTCGAAGAGCGACTACACGATCAATCCGGATCTCGAACGCTTCCTCGCGAAGCGCATGAACGCCACCACGGTCGAACTCGATGCCGGCCACCTCTCGCTGGTCTCGCATCCGAAGGAGGTGGCGAACCTGATCCTGGAAGCGGCGGGATATCCGCGCAGCTGAGGCGATCGCCTCAATGCAAAAGGCGCCCGAACATGTCAGGCGCCTTTTGTTTTGCCAGCCTCTCTCCCCGACGTCGTCCCCTGCGAACGCAGGGACGACACCAAGGATGCAGCAAGCAAGCGCTGTCGCGGCAAACTCGCGGCGCTAATCCAGCCCCTGCGCGGCCGGCATGTCCTGCGTCGGCAGGATCGTCGGTGCCGGCTTGGCCTGTCCGACCGTCGATGCCACGGCTTGCGGTGCAGCCTCCACCGGCTTCGCCTGTGCGGTGGCAGTCTGCTGCACTGGTTGGGCCTGCGGCGCTTGAGCCTGCTGCGCCACCGGTTCAGCTGGCTTGGCGGCGGCGACCGGCGCCTCAGCGCGCCGCGGCGCAGCCTTGGGCAGCGGCACGGTCCGGCTCGCCACATGCGGGATCGCGGCCGGCGGCCGCGGCGGGCCACTGCGAACCATGGTCGGCGGCGGCAGCGCGCTTTGCGGGCCGTAGGGCGCGACCGCACGCTCGTCATAGCCGGGCGCCATGCCATAGGCGTCAGCGGCCGGCACGAAACGGATGATCCGCCCGTCGCGGGCGTCGATCACGAGCCGGCCGTCGTCGCCGCGGCGGTCGATCACCGCGATGGTGTAGACGCTGCCGCGCAGGCGCGGGATGCCGAGCGGCGAGAAGCCGTTTTCCCGCAACACTGCATAGACCTCCGTAGACGGCAGCAACTCCGGGGCCGGACCGCGCTCCTCGTAGCCATACCCGTAGCCGTAACGCGGCGGCGGTGGCGGTGCGACCTCGGGCGGCCCGTAAGGTCCGTCGAAATCGGACACGGGTATCACTGCCCCTCGCCCAATACCGCTCGCCGGAACCTGCGCCTGAGCAGTGGTTACAGCCAGCACCAGCGTGGCAGCAGCCACACATCCTGTGAAAAACTTCATGGTCGACACGCTCCTGTCAGGCCCTGGATGACTTGCGCTCTTTCGCTTCTTGCGGCGTGGCGCGCCTTCCGAAGGGTCGATCCGAAGCTTCATTTGGGATTTCGGCGCCCGCAGGGCCGGATCGGGGCGCGTTTGCTTCAAAACCGGGGCCGCGCAACATTCGGAAAGCGATTGATTGACATATCGGGAATCGGGACTTCCGCGCGCTTGTGTGATAGACAAAAATTTGGCAAGGTGATGTTTAGGACAGGAAGACTGTCTCAATTTTGCTTGCGGTTCCGGCACAGGGATTGCAGCGAAAACTGGCACTTTCGAGCGCCGGCGAGGTACCAGGCAAAGCCGTTCTCGGGAACGAAGAACGCCTAGGCCTGAATTTAAGAAAATGCGGCTCGCAACGGACGAGCGGTGACCCAGAGGCGGGTGCCGCGGAACGCCCAAGGTGCGCCGAAGATGGCGGTGAGGCAGCTTGCCGCATGGAGAGGATTGGAACAATGAACGGGTCGCAATTCGAGCGCGCAAACATCGTGGCAGAAGAGCTGTCGGCGACGGTCGCCTCGAAAACGACCGATCCGATGACCGATCCGATTCAGGAGCACAATTCGCGCCCGCCGGCCGAAGGCCTGTACGATCCGAGTCTGGAGAAGGATTCCTGCGGCGTCGGCTTCATCGCCAACATCAAGGGCCGGAAGTCGCACGAGATCGTCGCTGACGCTCTGAATATCCTCTGCAACCTCGAGCATCGCGGTGCCGTCGGCGCCGATCCGCGCGCCGGTGACGGCGCCGGCATTCTGGTGCAGATCCCGCACGCCTTCTTCAGCCGCAAGGCGAGCGAGCTCGGCTTCACGCTGCCGGCGCCCGGCGAATACGCCATCGGCGCGCTGTTCATGCCGCGCGACACCGCGTGGCGCAACGTCATCAAGAGCATCATCGCCGACCAGATCAAGGAGGAGGGCCTGACCCTGCTCGGCTGGCGCGACGTGCCGACCGACAATTCCTCGCTCGGCGTCACCGTGAAGCCGACCGAGCCCGCCTGCATGCAGGTGTTTATCGGCCGCAACGGCACCGCCAAGACCGAGGACGATTTCGAGCGCCGGCTCTACATCCTGCGCAAGTCGATCTCGCAGGCGATCTATCAGCGCCGCGACCGCGGCCTTGCGGGCTATTATCCCTGCTCGCTGTCCTGCCGCACCGTGATCTACAAGGGCATGTTCCTCGCCGACCAGCTCGGCAAGTACTATCCCGACCTGCACGAGACCGATTTCGAGAGCGCTCTCGCGCTGGTTCACCAGCGCTTCTCGACCAACACCTTCCCGGCCTGGTCGCTGGCGCATCCCTACCGCATGATCGCGCATAACGGCGAGATCAACACGCTGCGCGGCAACACCAACTGGATGGCGGCGCGCCAGGCTTCGGTGAGCTCCGAGCTCTACGGCAAGGACATCAACCGCCTCTGGCCCATCTCTTATGAGGGACAGTCGGACACGGCCTGCTTCGACAACGCGCTCGAATTCCTGGTGCAGGGCGGCTACTCGCTGCCGCACGCGGTCATGATGATGATTCCGGAAGCGTGGGCCGGCAATCCCCTGATGGATGAGAAGCGCCGCGCGTTCTACGAATATCATGCCGCGCTGATGGAGCCGTGGGACGGCCCCGCCGCGATCGCCTTCACCGACGGCCGCCAGATCGGCGCCACGCTCGACCGCAACGGCCTGCGGCCGGCGCGCTATCTCGTCACCAAGGACGACCGCATCGTGATGGCGTCCGAGATGGGCGTGCTGACGATCCCCGAGGACCAGATCATCACCAAGTGGCGCCTGCAGCCCGGCAAGATGCTGTTGGTCGACCTCGAGCAGGGCCGGCTGATTCCGGACGACGAGATCAAGGCGGAGCTCGCCAAGAGCCATCCCTACAAGGAGTGGCTGGAGCGGACCCAGATCGTGCTGGAAGAGCTGCCGAAGGTCCCGACGACAGGCGTGCGCTCGAATTTGTCGCTGCTCGATCGCCAGCAGGCGTTCGGCTACAGCCAGGAAGACATCTCGATCCTGATGACGCCGATGGCGTCCACCGGCGAGGAAGCCGCGGGCTCGATGGGCAACGACACGCCGATCTCGGCGCTGTCGGACAAGGCCAAGCCGCTGTTCACCTACTTCAAGCAGAACTTCGCGCAGGTCACCAATCCTCCGATCGACCCGATCCGCGAGGAGCTGGTGATGAGCCTCGTCTCGATCATCGGGCCGCGGCCGAACCTGTTCGACCTGCAGGGCCTTGCCACCACCAAGCGTCTCGAAGCGCGTCAGCCGATCCTGACCGACGCGGACCTGGAAAAGATCCGCTCGATCTCGGACGTGGCCGACACCCACTTCAAGTCGCGCACGCTGGACACCACCTTCCACGCCGGTCTCGGCGCGGCGGGCATGGACCAGGTGCTCGACGAGCTCTGCGCGCGCGCGGAAAGCGCGGTGCGCGAGGGCGTCAACATCATCATTCTGTCCGATCGCATGGTCGGCACCGACCGGGTGCCGATCCCGTCCCTGCTGGCCTGCGCCGCCGTGCATCATCATCTGATCCGCACCGGCCTGCGCACCTCGGTCGGTCTCGTCGTCGAATCCGGCGAACCGCGTGAGGTGCATCACTTCGCTTGCCTGGCCGGCTACGGCGCCGAAGCGATCAATCCGTATCTGGCGTTCGAGACCATCATTGCGATGAAGGACCGCCTGCCCGGCTCGCTCGACGACTACGAGATCGTCAAGCGCTACATCAAGTCGATCGGCAAGGGCCTCTTGAAGGTGATGTCCAAGATGGGCATCTCGACCTACCAGTCCTATTGCGGCGCGCAGATCTTCGACGCGGTCGGCCTCAAGGCCGACTTCGTCGCAAAATTCTTCGCGGGCACGCATACCCGCGTCGAGGGCGTCGGCCTTGGCGAGATCGCCGAAGAAGCCGTGCGCCGCCACGCCGACGCGTTCGGCGATGCTCAGGTCTACAAGAGCGCGCTCGATGTCGGCGGCGAATATGCCTATCGCAGCCGCGGCGAGGATCATGCCTGGACCGCCGAGTCGGTGTCGCTGCTGCAGCACGCCGCGCGCGGCAATTCGCAGGAGCGCTATCGCGCCTTCGCAAAAATCCTCAACGAGCAGTCCGAGCGCCTGCTGACGCTGCGCGGCCTGTTCCGGATCAAGAACGCCGACGAAGAGAAGCGCAAGCCCGTCCCGCTCGACCAGGTCGAGCCGGCCAAGGACATCGTCAAGCGTTTCGCGACGGGAGCGATGAGCTTCGGCTCGATCTCGCGCGAGGCGCACACCACGCTCGCGATCGCCATGAACCGGATCGGCGGCAAGTCGAACACCGGCGAGGGCGGCGAGGAAGCCGACCGCTTCAAGCCGATGCCGAACGGCGATTCCATGCGCTCGGCGATCAAGCAGGTCGCCTCCGGCCGCTTCGGCGTCACCACGGAGTATCTCGTCAACTCCGACATGATGCAGATCAAGATGGCGCAGGGCGCCAAGCCCGGCGAAGGCGGCCAGCTGCCCGGCCACAAGGTTGACGCGACCATCGCAAAGGTCCGGCACTCGACGCCGGGCGTCGGCCTGATCTCGCCGCCGCCGCATCACGACATCTACTCGATCGAGGATCTGGCGCAGCTCATCTACGACCTCAAGAACGTCAACCCCACCGGCGACGTCTCGGTCAAGCTCGTCTCTGAAATCGGCGTCGGCACGGTGGCGGCGGGCGTCGCCAAGGCGCGCGCCGACCACGTTACCATCGCGGGCTTCGAGGGCGGAACGGGTGCATCGCCCCTGACCTCGATCAAGCATGCCGGCAGTCCTTGGGAGATCGGCCTCGCCGAAACCCACCAGACCCTGGTGCGCGAGCGGCTACGCAGCCGCATCGTGGTCCAGGTCGACGGCGGCTTCCGCACCGGGCGTGACGTCGTGATCGGCGCGCTCTTGGGCGCCGACGAGTTCGGCTTCGCCACGGCGCCGCTCATCGCCGCAGGCTGCATCATGATGCGCAAGTGCCATCTCAACACCTGCCCGGTCGGCGTCGCGACCCAGGACCCCGTCCTGCGCAAGCGCTTCACGGGCCAGCCCGAGCACGTCATCAACTACTTCTTCTTCGTCGCGGAGGAAGTCCGCGAGATCATGGCCTCGCTCGGCTTCCGCGCCTTCAACGAGATGGTCGGCCAGGTTCAGCTGCTCGACCAGACCAAGCTGGTCGCGCACTGGAAGGCCAAGGGCCTCGACTTCTCGAAGCTGTTCGTCAAGCAGAAGGAAGAGAAGGGCCAGAAGATCTATCACTCCGAGCGACAGAACCATCATCTGGAGGCGGTGCTCGATCGCACGCTGATCGAGAAGGCGACGCCTGCGCTCGATCGCGGTGCACCGGTGAAGATCGAGGCCAGTATCAACAGCACCAACCGCTCCGCGGGCGCGATGCTGTCCGGCGCGGTCGCCAAGATCTACGGCCATGCCGGCCTGCCGCACGACACCATCCATGTCAGCCTCAAGGGCACCGCGGGCCAGGCCTTCGGCGCGTGGCTCGCCCACGGCGTCACCTTCGAGCTCGAAGGCGAAGGCAACGACTATGTCGGCAAGGGCCTCTCGGGCGGCAAGATCATCGTCAAGCCGCCGAAGAACTCCGCCATCGTGCCGGAGGAGAGCATCATCGTCGGCAACACCGTGATGTACGGTGCGATCGAGGGCGAGTGCTATTTCCGCGGCATCGCCGGCGAGCGCTTTGCCGTGCGCAATTCCGGCGCGGTCGCGGTGGTCGAGGGCGCGGGTGATCATTGCTGCGAATACATGACCGGCGGCATCGTGGTCGTGCTCGGCAAGACCGGGCGCAACTTCGCGGCCGGCATGTCCGGCGGCATCGCCTATGTGCTCGACGAGACCGGCGACTTCGACAGGCTGTGCAACATGGCGATGGTCGATCTCGAGCCGGTGCTGTCGGAAGAGCTGATCAACGCCGGCACCTATCACCATTCCGGTGACCTCGAGGCGCACGGCCGGGTCGACGTGTTCAAGAACCTGCTCGCCTCCGACGTCGAGCGGCTGCACGTGCTGATCTCGCGCCATGCGAAAGCCACCGGCTCCAAGCGCGCCGCCGGCATCCTTGCCAATTGGAAGGACTGGCTGCCCAAATTCCGCAAGGTGATGCCGGTCGAGTACCGGCGCGCGCTGCGCGAAATGGCCGCCAACGCGGACGCCGAGCCGAAAATCGCGATCGGGGCGTAAGGCATCACACCCCGTCATTGCGAGCGAAGCGAAGCACCGGATTGCTTCGGCGCTTCGCTCCTCGCAACGACGAGAAGAAACAAAACGACCAAGCGGCAGGGACTTCGGGTTTAATGGGCAAGATCACGGGTTTTCTCGAAATCGAACGGCACGACCGCAAGTACACGCCGGTCGCCGAGCGCGTGAAGCATTACAACGAGTTCGTCGTTCCCTTGACCGAGAAGGAAGTGCGCGACCAGGCCGCGCGCTGCATGAACTGCGGCATTCCCTATTGCCACGGCACCGGCTCGGTCGCGCCCGGCACGCCCGGCTGCCCGGTCAACAACCAGATCCCCGACTGGAACGACCTCGTCTATCAGGGCGACTGGGAAGAAGCCTCGCGCAACCTGCACTCGACCAACAATTTCCCTGAGTTCACCGGCCGCATCTGCCCGGCGCCGTGCGAAGCGTCCTGCACGCTCAACATCGACGACAACCCGGTGACCATCAAGACCATCGAATGCGCGATCGTCGACCGCGCCTGGGACAATGGCTGGCTCAAGCCTGAGGTTGCAGCCCACAAGACTGGCAAGAAGGTCGCCGTGATCGGCTCGGGCCCGGCCGGCATGGCCTGCGCGCAACAGCTCGCGCGCGCCGGCCACGACGTGCATCTGTTCGAGAAGTTCGCCAAGGCCGGCGGCCTGCTGCGCTACGGCATCCCCGACTTCAAGATGGAGAAGGGCGTCATCGACCGCCGCGTCAAGCAGATGGAAGGCGAAGGCGTCACCTTCCACTACAACAGCCATGTCGGCGCTGACGGCAACATCGATCCGCGCGAGATGCTCAACGAGTATGACGCGGTGGCGCTGACCGGCGGCGCGGAAGCCCCGCGCGACCTGCCGATCCCCGGCCGCGACCTCGCCGGCATCCACTACGCCATGGACTTCCTGCCGCAGCAGAACCGCCGCGTCTCCAGCGAGCCGCTCGGCGGCGTCCAGGAGATCCTGGCCGGCGGCAAGCACGTCGTCGTCATCGGCGGCGGCGACACCGGATCCGACTGCATCGGCACCTCGCTGCGCCAGGGCGCGCTGTCGGTGACCCAGCTCGAGATCATGCCGGCCCCGCCCGAGCGCGAGAACAAGGGCCTCACGTGGCCGAACTGGCCGCTGAAGATGCGGACGTCCTCCAGCCAGGCCGAGGGCGCGGTGCGCGAATACGCCGTGCTGACCCAGAAGTTCTCCGGCGAGAACGGCCAGGTCAAGAAGCTGCACTGCGTGCATGTCGACGACAAGTTCAAGCCGATTGCCGGCACCGAGTTCGAGCTCGATGCCGAGCTCGTCCTGCTCGCGATGGGTTTCGTGCATCCCGTGCACGAGGGCCTGCTCAAGATGCTCTCGGTCGAGCTTGACCCCCGCGGCAACGTCAAGGCCAACACGCTCGACTACCAGACCTCGCGCCCGAACGTGTTCTCCGCCGGCGACATGCGCCGCGGCCAGTCGCTGGTGGTCTGGGCGATCCGCGAAGGCCGGCTGTGTGCAAGGTCGATCGATACGTTCCTGATGGGGAAGACGGATCTGCCGCGGTAGAGTCGGTCATTCCGTGGCGCGCCACTTGGCGCGAGCCCGGAATCCATCGAGCCTCAGGGTCGGTGGATAAATGGATTCTCAGGTGCGCAATTGCGCACCGTAGCTCGCGCTTCGCGCCCCCCGGAATGACAGCGGAAAGAGCGGCGCCTTGCATCGTGATCGCGCTGAATGCGCTCGGCAGCAGGCGACTCTAATTCTGCAACCTCACCCCGAGCATCACCACAGTCCCCTGCGAGCTCGATCCCGCGACGCTCGAATCCAGGATGTCATGCCGGAGCGTGCCCTTGACCCAGATGTTACGGTTGAGCTTGTAGATCAGGTTGCTCTCGAACGAGTAGGTCTTGTCATTGCGGTTCTGGCCCTGGTAGTCGAGCGTGCCGTAGGTGAACTTGCCGACCGCGGTGAGCCAGCGGCGGAAGTCGTGGTCGACTTCGGCGGAGTAGGTGCGCACCAGGACGCCTGAGGAGCCGGGGATCGTGGTCTCGGCGATCTGCGTGTCGGTGAAGAATTTCACCGTGGTCAGGCCGCTCGCGTTCCAGATCAGCGAGCCCGTGGTCAGGAAGCCTGCAAGCTGGCTGAGGCGCGGGTCAGTATAGTTGCGCGCGGAATAGCCGACCGAGATTTCGCCGGTGAGGATGCGCGAAAACTCGAACGATGAGCCGACCTTGGCGTAGCCGCCGTTCGAATCGCGGAAATAGCCGTTGCGGTCGGCGGCCTGGTCGTGGATGCGGGTGTCGCCCTGGACCTCGACGAACGGCTTCAGGCCCGGCTTGAGGTCGTAGGAGAAGCGCCCGATCCCGCCATACTGGTTGAAGTTGCGGTCGTCATTGCTGAAGGTCGAGCCGTCGGTGAGCTTCGAATCCGTATAGGCGGTGCGATCGACGGTGGCGCCGGCGGCGACCTGGAAACGGTTGAAGGTCTGGTCGAAGCCGACGGTGGTGCCGTAGGCGGCGTACACTGGATATTTCTGCAGGCCGGCCTGCACATTCGGGCTGCCGGGGTTGTCGGTGGCGAGGCGCAGGCGCAGCTGCGAGGTCAGCTTGAGATCGCGGTCGACGTCGAGACGGCCGTCGACATGGCCGGTGAAGTCCGGACGATTGGCCTCGACCGGCGAAGGCGAGGCAAAACCGTTGATCGTCGCCGGCATGTCGTTGGTGTAGCCGGAGAACGAACCGCGCAGGTCGGCGACCAGCGCGTGGCGCTCCCAGTCGGACGTCACCAGAAGATCGGGCGCGACAACGTAGACCGGCGATCCGACCGGCCTGTTGAGACGCGTCGGATTGGTATCGTAGCCGGTGGAGAGCTCGAGTCCGCCCTTGATCAAAAAGCTGCCGGCGTAATCGCCGACGGCTCCAAACGGATCGTCATCTGCCTTGAGGCGGCGGCGCAGCGGCTGGCCGGGCACGGTGCCCGCCATCGCCGCCGGCACCGGCGCCTTGTTGGCGGATGCAGATGGCGGCGGTGCAATCTTCGGCAGGCCGAGCGTGGACGGCGGCGGCGCTGTGGTCGGCGCCGGCGAGCCGGGACCGGCCGCGCGCTTCGGCTTCGGCTGGCCAGGATAGAGCTTGGGTTGCTGCCGCTTGCGGTTGAGGGCGTCGTAACCGGAGCTACTCGCGCCGCTCGCGGCGGGCAATCCATATGTCGGGACCTGACCGATGCGCGAGGTCGCCGGCGTTTGCTGGCGCTTGCGCGGATCGGCATTGGGATCGGGCAGCGCTGGGAGCGCATCCGACGGCGCCTGCGGCACGCCCGCCGTGCGGCGCGTCGGCAGCGTCTCGGGCGAGGCGAAGCCGCCGCGGTTGGGGTTGAACAGATCGGGCGTGAGGCTCTGGGCGGCCGCGGGGAGGCTTCCGAGGGTCGTCAGCGCAAGACAGGGGACAAGACACGGCAAAGCCGCGCGCAGAACGAGCACGCGTTTGCTCCGGCCGGTGCCTGGAGACGACCCCACGATGGAATAACTCCAACGAAATCAAACACTTTCACGATCGTCCCACCGGCTGGCGGGAACCATCGTTAATGGAGTTAAAACAATTATGGTTAATGACCGGTTGAGGCTTCGGGCAGGCTCGTCGCCTCGCGGGCAGCGGCGTGCTAATGAGACGCTGACCGGGGCGAACGCCCCCTCCTCCCTGGACCAGAGCATGCCGAGTTCGAAACCGCTGATGACCTCATCATCCGGCCACATCCCCGACAGCGTCGAATCCGCGCTCCGCACGCTGGAGACGGAGAGCGGCGGCATCAACGCGCTCGCAGCCGCCCTGCGCGGCCCGCTGGGCGAGACGTTTGCCAGAGCGGTCGACCTGATCCGCAACGCCAAGGGCCGCGTCATCGTCACCGGGCTCGGCAAATCAGGCCATATGGGGCGCAAGATCGCCGCGACGCTGGCCTCGACCGGCACGCCCGCCTTCTTCGTGCACGCCGCCGAGGCCGGCCATGGCGACCTCGGCATGATCACCACTGACGACGTCATCATGGCGCTGTCCTGGTCCGGCGAGCAGCCGGAGATGAAGAACGTCGTGAACTATTCGGCGCGCTTCGCCATCCCCATGATCGCGGTGACGTCGAACGCAGCGTCCTCGCTCGGACAAGCCGCCGACATCGTGATCGAGCTGCCGAAGGCGCGCGAGGCCTGCCCGCACAATCTGGCGCCGACCACCTCGACCATGATGCAGGTCGCGGTCGGCGACGCCATCGCGATCGCGCTGCTCGAGGGCCGCGGCTTCACCGCGCTGGAGTTCGCGCATTTCCACCCCGGCGGCAAGCTGGGCGCGATGCTGAAATTCGTCCGCGACTACATGCGCACGGGCGCCGAGATCCCGCTCAAACCCATGGGCACCAAGATGTCGGAAGCCGTGGTCGAGATGTCGGCCAAGGGTCTTGGCTGCGTCTGCATCGTCAACCAAGCCAACGAGGTCGCAGGCATCATCACCGACGGCGATTTGCGCCGCCACATGCGTCCCGACCTGCTGACGGCGTCGGTCGACGACATCATGACGAAGCAGCCGAAAACGGTGCCGCCCTCGATGCTCGCCACCGAGATGATCGAGGTGCTGAACACAAGCAAGATCACGACGCTCGTCGTGACCGAGGCGGGCAAGGTGGTGGGCATCGTGCATCTGCACGATCTGCTGCGGGCGGGCGTGGCTTAAGCGGGCCCGTTTCTCTCCGCCGTCATTCCGGCGCGCCCGCTTGGGCGCGAGCCCGGAATCCATTTATCTCAGTGGACGCTGCACGGGTTCACGCTTCGCGTGCCCCGGAATGACGAGGAGGGAAAGGCGCTCCTCGCAATGACGGGGAAAGACTTATACCGGAAATCTTGCCGCGTTCTCCTCCAGCGGCAGCCGCAGCCCGTTCGCCAGATACGACACCGTGCGATAGAAGCCGCACAGCAACATGATCTCCAGGATCTGCGCCTCGTCGTAATGCGCCGACAGCGCGGCGAATTCGGCATCGTCCAAGGTCGCGCGGTGATGCAGCGCATCCACGGCCGCGATCAGCGCCTGCTCGCCCGGTGACCAGCACGACGACGTCGCATCACCCCGCACGGTGGCACGCACTTCATCCTCGCTGAGCTTCGCCGGCCCGGCAAATATCGCGACATGCACGCCCCATTCATATTCGCATTTGTTCAGCGCACAGGTGCGGTCGATGACGATCTCGCGCTGGCGGAGCGACAGTGGACCGGGATCGAGCAGGCCACCGGCCCGAAACTTGTCCCAGGCGCGGCCGTGACCCGCCATCACCCGGAACAGCATCAGCGGCGACGCGCCGCGCATGATGCGATCGAACTGCGCCTGGATCTCCGGGGGATAAGGCGGGGTGAGCGGGGCGATGCGCTGCGTGGATTGGGACATGAGCCGTCTCCATTGCTACAATTCTCGTAGCACAATGCTACATTATTTGTAGCACGGCGCAAGGGGCAACGATGTCGAAGCAGACACACACGAAGACGCGTCCGGCGCGGGGATCCCGCACCGGACGACCGATCATGGCGCTGCTGGACCTGCTCGGCCGGCGTTGGAGCCTGCGAATATTGTGGGAATTGCGTGGCGAGTCCCTCACCTCCCGCGCATTGCGCACCGCCTGCGACGAGGCCTCACCGACAGTGCTGCAAGCGCGGCTGACGGAGTTGCGCGAAGCGGGATTCGTGGAACTCGGCGAGGCTGGAGGTTATGGACTGACGCCGCTGGGGCGAGAACTGTGCGAGACGTTCATGCCGCTGCACCGGTTTGCGGAGAAATGGAAGAGGTAGCGCTCTGTTACCCCTCCCCTGGAGGGGGAGGGTCGCTGCGCATGAAGCGAAGTGCAATGCCTAGCGGCGTGGGGTGGCGGTGCCTCAACATCCAACAGTGCCCGAGGGGAGCGATCACCCCACCCCGCTCGCGCTACGCGCGATCACCCCTCCCCCTCCAGGGGAGGGTAAGAGACTACGCAGCCGCCACGGTCAGATTCGCGCCATCCACCTGCACCACCTTCACCCGCGTTCCCGCCGGCGTATCGGGCCCGGCCACACGCCACACCGTGTCGCCGATGCGCACGGTGCCGCTGCCGTCGATGATCGGCTTCTCCAGGGTGAACTCGCGCCCCAGCAGCGCCTCGGTGCGCTTGTTGAGGAAGGGGCTGGCGCTCGCATCCGGCTTCGGCCGGGCGAGGCGGCGCCACACCGGCACGGCGGCAGCGGCGAACACCGCGAACATCACGAGTTGGATCTGCCAAGACATGGCAACGGCGAACGAGACCGTCCCCACCAGCAGCGCGGCGAGCCCGAGCCAGAACAGGAATATGCCCGGCGCCAGCACCTCCAGCGCCATCAGGATGAAGCCGAAGATCAGCCAGTTCCAGCTACCGAGCGAAACGAACATGTCGGTCATGACACGACCTTCCATCATTGGCGCAAGCCCCTTTCGAAGGCTGATGCGCCGGTCATTATCCCTGCCGCGGCGGCACCGCCGGCGGCGTGCTGCCGGTCGGCGGCACTGAGCCGGGGCGGCGAGCGGCAGAGCCAGAGGCCGCGCTCTCGCCGAACGTGGCCTTGGCGATCTCGCCGATGCCGGCGAGCGAACCGAGCATGCTCGTGGCTTCGATCGGCAGCATGATGATCTTCTGGTTCGGCGCGTCCGCGAACTGGCCGAACGCCTTGATATATTTGTCGGCGATGAAATAGTTCAACGCGGCGACGTCGCCCTTGGAAATGGCTTCGCTCACCATCTGGGTGGCCTTTGCCTCGGCCTCCGCCGAACGCTCGCGCGCCTCGGCGTCACGGAACGCCGCTTCCTTCCGGCCCTCAGCCTGCAGGATCTGGCCCTGCTTGGCGCCTTCGGCGCGCAGGATTTCCGACTGGCGCTGGCCTTCAGCGGCGAGAATGTCGGCACGCTTGACGCGTTCGGCCTTCATCTGCCGGCCCATCGCTTCGACGAGGTCCGCCGGGGGCACGATGTCCTTGATCTCGATGCGGTTGACCTTGACGCCCCAGGGCGAGACCGCCGCGTCGACGACACGGAGCAGGCGCTCGTTGATCTCGTCGCGATGCGACAGCACCTGGTCGAGATCCATCGAGCCCATCACCGAGCGGATGTTCGTCATGGTCAGGACCGTGATGCCCTGGTTGAGATTTGAGACCTCATAGCTCGCCTTCGCGGCATCGAACACCTGGTAGAAGGCGACGCCGTCCACCGTCACGGTGGCGTTGTCCTTGGTGATGACCTCCTGCTCTGGAATGTCGATCACCTGCTCCATCATGTTGATCTTGCGTCCGACCCGGTCGAAATAGGGTACGATCAGATTGAGCCCGGGGCTGAGCGTCTGGGTGTATTTGCCGAATCGCTCGATGGTCCAGTCATACCCCTGCGGCACCGTCTTCACGCCGGCCACCAGCGTGACGATGACGAGCACCACCAGAACAATCGCGAAAATACCGAAACCGCTCATATTTCCTCCAAGGCGGAAAGAAGCCGGGAAAAGCCCTTTTCCCGCGCAGTCATTGGTCGGGATCACGACCTTACCGGTTCAGCGGTCGCAAGTAACGTCGGTACCGGCGCAATTCGGAATAAGACGGGCGGAGAGGGAGCGGCCTCGATATGCATGTGCGGAAGGCCCTTGAAGCACGCAGGCCCGCTGCGGACGCTTTCATTCGATGACATCGTTCGCGATCGCGAGCAAGCCCGCGGGAAGCGTGATGCCAAGCGCCTCGGCGGCTTTCAGGTTGATCGTCAGCTCGAACCTGGTGGGGTTCTGCACCGGCAGGTCGGCTGGCCGCGCGCCCTTCAGGATGCGATCGATATAGTCCGCAGCGCGGCGCAGCTGCTCGGTGCTGTCGGTGCTGTAGGCCATCAGCCCACCCTCCCCGACGAAGGTACGGCTCCAGAACACCGCCGGCAAACGAGCCTCGCCGATCGCCGCCAGCAGCTGCGTGCGATTGGCCATGGTGAAGAAATCAGGCAGAACCAGGAAGCCGCCGTCCCTGCGCGTAGCCAGCGCCGCGATCGCGCCCGCGTCGTTCACCGGCGCAGGCTCGACGGCCACGTGAAGAGTCCGCGCGGCGTCCTCGATCGTGCGCAGCATCAGGGGCGCGAACGGCGCGGTCTCGGGATTGTAGACGACGAAGACGCGGCGAACGGGCGGGGTGACCTGCGTCAGCATCTCCAGCCATTTGCCGGCCAGTGGGCCGTCGTAATCGGTGAAGCCGGTGACGTTGCCGCCGGGATGCGCGAGGTTTTCGACAAAGCCCTGGCTGACGGGATCGGTCACGACGGCGAACACGATCGGGATGGTCGCGGTGCGCCGTCGCAACTCTTCGACCGAGGGTGTGCCGACCGCAAGCAGAACGTCGGGCTTGAGCGCGATCAACTCGTTGGCGAGCTCCGCGATACGCGCGCGGTCACCGCCGCCGCTGCGCCAGTCGATCTTGAGGTTGTCGCGCTCCTTCCAGCCGTGACCGGCGAGCGCCTCGACCAGGACCATGCTGCGCGTCTGGCCGATAGCATCATCGGCAGCCGTGACCGAGAGCACGCCGAGCCGGCGCTCGGGTTGCTGCGCCGCTACCTTCGACGGCAACACCGCGATCATCCCAAGCGTCAGGAGTTCGCGGCGGTTCACGGGTCTATATCCAGCCCTGAAGCTCACGCAGCACCAGGGTGCGGATTACATCCATGCCCGGTTCGCTGTCGTTGAGGCAGGGGATCGCGGAAAACTGCTCACCGCCATTGTGCTTGAAGATCTCCGCGTTCTCCTGCGCGATCTCTTCCAGCGTCTCCAGGCAGTCGGCGGCAAAGCCCGGCGTCACCACAGCGATGCGGCGCAGGCCTTCCTTCGCGAGCCGCTCCATGGTCTTGTCGGTGTAGGGCTGGAGCCATTCGTCATTGCCGAAGCGCGACTGGAAGGTCAGCAGCAGCTTCGTCTCGTCCATGCCGAGCCGGCGGCGCAGTGCCTCGGTCGTGGCGATGCAGTGCTGCTGATAGGGATCGCCCTTGTCGACATAGGATTTCGGCATGCCGTGGAAGGACGCCACGATCAGCTCAGGCTCGAAGGACAGCGTTGCCAGATGCGTCTCGATCGAGACGGCAAGCGCCTCGATATAGGCCGCGTCCTCGTAATAGGGCGGCGTCACCCGCAGCGTCGGCTGATTGCGCAGTTGGGCGAGCACGCGGAACACTTCGTCGCAGACGGTCGCCGAGGTCGAGGCGGAATATTGCGGATAGAGCGGGACCGCCAGGATGCGCTCGCAACCTTTCGCGATCAGGGCGTCGATGCCCGACTTGATCGAGGGATTGCCGTAGCGCATCGCCCAGTCCACCACGACGTGGCCCCTGTCCGAAAGGGTGACCGCGAGCTTCTCGGCTTGCGACCGCGTGATGGTCTTCAGCGGCGACTCGTTCTTCTCGGTGTTCCAGATCTTCTGGTAATCCAGCGCCTTGGTACGAGGACGGCTGCGCAGGATGATCCCGTTCAGGACCAGCTTCCAGATCAGACCCTGGTCCTCGATGACGCGGGCGTCCGAGAGGAACTCCTTGAGATACACCCGCACGCCCGGAGCATCGGCCGTATCCGGTGTTCCGAGATTGATCAGGACCACACCGACGCGCGGCAAGGCAGCTTGGGCGGCCGGTCTCGCGGCCTCGAGGGGGACGACACTGGTCATGGCTCTGTGGGTCGCGCGTTGGTCCTAACTTGTCAAGGTGAGCCCGGCATCGCTAGGGTCGCACCCAAGCGGGAGGGGCTCATGACACTGGCGGAATGGTGCGTCTTTGGAGCGCTGCTGCTCTATCTGTCTACGATCGCCTCGGTCAAATGGATCGGGTTTCGCCGCTTCGACAATTCCCGGCCACGCGACCCCGCCTTCTATGAGGACGCGCTCTCGCAGCGCGCGCTCGGCGCGCACCAGAACGGCATCGAGACGTTCCCGTTCTTCGCCTTCGCGGTGCTGCTCGCCGAATACAGGGATTCGCCGCAGCGGCTGATCGACGAGCTCGCGGCATTGTTCCTGATCGTACGGATCGCCTATGTGCTGACCTATCTCGGCAACCGCCCAACGCTGCGTTCGATCCTCTGGACCGTCGGCTTTGCGATCAACCTCGGGATCTTCCTCATGCCGGCACTGAAGCGGTTCCTGCCGGTGTGAGGCGGCCTCATGGCGCCAGATGACGTTCCCGTGTCGCGATCAGCCCCCGCATCGAGGCCGGGATCGTGACCGGACGATGAGTCTGCTGGTCGGTGTAGACCCAGACGATCTCGCCGGTCACCAGCGCCCCCATGCCGCCTTTCAGGAAGATCGCGAGTTCGAAGACGAGGCTCGAATTGCCGATCCGGGCCACACGCACGCCGACGTCGAGCTCCCAGTCGAAGCGGACCGGCGCCTTGTACTCGATGACGGACTTGACGACGTGGAAATCAATGCCGCTCGCCTGCGCGTCGGCATATTGGTCGAAGCCGAGCGCACGGAAATATTCGGTGATGGCAGTGTCGAAATAGGTCAGGTAATGCGCGTTGAAGACGACGCCCTGCCCGTCGATCTCGGAATAGCGCACCCGGAACGGATGAAAGAACCAGAAATTTTCGCGCGACATAAGATCCCCCGGCCGAGATCATTTCGGCTCGTCATTGCGAGGCGCCCTTGCGACGAAGCAATCCAGACTGCCACCACGGAGACACCCTGGATTGCCTCGCTACGCTCGCAGAACAGGTGCACGAGCGTCATGCCTAGCTGAGCGCAGCGAGCCGCGAAGACTACTCAAAAACACGTCGTCCGTTCGGCCGCGATATAGCCCAGCAACAGGCCCGCGCCGAACAGCAGCACGACACCCGCGGCCGCGAACTCGATGCCGCGCATGAACAGCGCACCGCCGCCATCCCGCCCCGCGCTGAGGCGAGCGGCGATGTCCTTGGCGGAGACGGCGACGACCGCGATCGCCGCGACCGTAATCGCAGTGCCGAGCCCCATCAGGAGGGTCGCGGCAATACCGGCCCAGAACAGGCCCTGGGCGAGCGCGAACACCAGCACCAGGATCGCACCCGAACAGGGGCGGATGCCAACGGTGAGGATCGCGGCAAGGCCACGCCGCCAGCCACCGGGGCCCGCCAGCTCGCTCGGCGTGGGGCCGTGGGAATGGCCGCAATGCTCGTCATGGACATGATCGTGCACGTGGTGGTGATGCGCGTGACCGTGGTCGTGGTCATGATGACCATGCGCATCATGATGATGGTGATGGTCGTGATCATGGTGATGTGGCACGCCGGCGATTGCCGGCACCGGCTGGATCGCCTGGAGCGCGCGGATGAAGGTGCGGCCCTTGACCCAGACGAGGCGCAGCCCGAACAGTGCGATCAAGGCGTAGCTCGCGATTTCGATGACCCCTTCCGCCTTGCACATGGTTTTGGCGGTCGCGTTCAGCACCCACGCCGAAATGCCGACGATCAGGATCGCTACCAGCGACTGCATCAGCGCCGAGGCAAACGACAGCGCGATGCCACGCCGGGCAGTCTCGCGGTTGGCAACCAGATAGGAGGCGATCACCGCCTTGCCGTGGCCGGGGCCGGCGGCGTGGAAGATGCCGTAGGCGAACGAGATGAACAGCAGCGTCCACACTGCCGACCCGTCGGACTTCGCTGCCCGGATCGTCGTCGACATCTGGCGATAGAATTCCGACTGTTTTGCCAGGAGCCAGCCGATCAAGCCGCCCGCCTCGGGCTGGGCCGCCTGCGCCGGACGCGGCGCGCCAAAGGGATTTTGCGCGAGGACATCGTGAAGCGCGGCGTCCGCCACCCCGAGCACGACGACAACCACGGCGCAGGCGAGAAGCCCGCGGGCGAGCGGGGATCGAAGAGGACCGATCAAGGGCAATCCACCGTGATCTTGTTGGCGAACATCATGCCGAAATTGGTGTTCTCGCCGTTCAGGAAGGTCTGCTCGTTGAGCTTCTGCGCACTGGCGGTGCCGTCATTCGGCCGCTCGAGCTTCGTCTGGCAGCCGGCGGGCGCGCCGACCAGCTTGACCGGATTGTCCTTGGCCATCTTGAAGTCGATGAAGAAGGAACGGTCGAACACTTCGAGCACCAGTTGCTTGGGCTTGACGGGGTTCTTCAGCGGCAGCGTGAAGTGCAGCGTCAGCACGGTGTCCTTGTAGTCGAGGAAATAGTCGACCGGCTCCTGGAAGCGCTCCTTCTTGCCATCGGCCCGCGCAAAGGTGAAGTAGGCATATTCCTTCAGCGACTCGACATTGGTCTGCGCCAGCGGCCCGAGCTCCTCGCGCGTATAGGCGCCCTTGGTCTTGCTCTCGAGCCCCTGCACCGCATAGGTCGAGAACATGTCGTCGAAAGTCCATGCATGGCGGACGCCGGTGACGGTGCCGTCGGCCGCGTAGAGCAGCTCGCTGGTCGCGGTGATCCAGACATGGGGATGCGCGCTCGCCGCGCCCGCCGTGAGCATCGTCGCGGCGGCGAGCAGCCATCCGAACAGGCGGCGCATATTCATCAGGCTGCCTTGGCGTTGTCGAGCAGGCCGCGGCGGCGGAGCAGCGCGTCCGGCTCGGGCGGGCGGCCGCGGAAGGCCTCATAGGCCGCTTCCGGATCGACCGATCCGCCGCTCGCGTAGATATCGTCGTGCAGGCGTTTGGCCACCGCCGGATCGAAGATGTCACCGGCCTCCTCGAACGCGCCGAAGGCGTCGGCGTCCATCACCTCCGACCACATGTAGCTGTAATAGCCAGCAGCATAGTGGTCGCCGGTGAAGATGTGACCGAACTGCGTCGGGCGGTGACGCAGCGCGATCTCCTCGGGCATGCCGATCTTCTCCAGCTCGCGTCTCTCGAAGGCACGGACATCCTGCGCAGCGGAAGCCGGCTGGGTGTGGAATTCGAGGTCCACCAGTGCCGAGGAGACGAACTCGACCGTGGCAAAGCCCTGGTTGAATTTTCGCGCGGCAAGGAACCGTTGCAACAGCTCGTCCGGCAGCGGCTCGCCGGTCTGGTAGTGACGGGCGAACTTCTGCAGCACCTCGGGCCGCTCCTGCCAGTGCTCGTAGAGCTGCGAAGGCAGCTCGACGAAGTCGGTGAAGACGGAGGTGCCCGACAGCGACGGATAGGTCACGTTGGAGAGCATGCCGTGCAGGCCGTGGCCGAACTCGTGGAACAGGGTGCGGGCGTCGTCAGGCGACAGCAGCGAAGGCTCGCCGCCGGCTCCCTTGGCAAAATTGCAGATATTGAGGACGAGCGGGGCGACGTCGCCGTCGAGCTTCTGCTGATCGCGCAGCGAGGTCATCCAGGCGCCGGAGCGCTTCGACGGCCGGGCGAAGTAGTCGCCATAGAACAGCGCCTTGTGCTTGCCGTCGGAGCCCTTGACCTCCCAGACCCGGACGTCGGGGTGCCAGACCGGAACGTCCTTGCGCTCCTCGAAGGTGATCCCGAACAGGCGCGTGGCACAATCGAAGGCGGCTTCGATCATGTGGTCGAGCGAAAGATACGGCTTGATCGCCGCGTCGTCGAAATTGGCGCGCTGCAGGCGCAGCTTCTCGGCGTAGAAGCGCCAGTCCCAGGGAGCGAGCCTGAAATTGCCGCCCTCCTCCGTGATCAGAGCCTGCATCTCGTCGCGGTCGGCGAGCGCCCGGGCGCGCGCGGGCTTCCAGACCCGCTCCAACAGGCCCCGCACCGCGTCCGGCGTCTTGGCCATGGAATCCTCGAGCCGGTAGGCGGCGTAGGTCGGATAGCCCAGGAGGTTCGCGCTCTCTTCGCGCAGCTTCAGTATCTCGACGATGGTGCCGTTGTTGTCGTTGGCATTGCCGTTGTCGCCCCGCGCAATGAAAGCCTTGTAGACCTTCTCGCGCAGGTCGCGCCGGGCCGAGCTCTTCAGGAACTGTTCGACCGAGGAGCGCGACAGCGTGACGATGGCCTTGCCTTCCATGCCGCGCTCTTCCGCCGCAGCCTTGGCGCTGGCGACGAAGCTCTCCGGCAGGCCCTGGCGATCGGCCTCGCCGAGCTCCATGAACCAGTCCTGCTCGTCGCCGAGCAGATGATGGCTGAAGCCGGTGCCGAGCTGGGCCAGCTTCTCGTTGATCTCGGCCATCCGCGTCTTGGCCTCCTCGGAGAGGCCGGCGCCGGCGCGATGGAAGCGGGTGTAGGTGCGCTCCACGAGGCGGAGCTGCTCGGGGGTGAGACCGAGACTGGCGCGGTTCTCATGCAGCTGGGCGATGCGACCAAACAGCACGGCGTTCATCATGATCGGATTCCAGTGCCGCGCCATCCGCAAGGAAACCTCTTTGTCGATCTCCAGGATGGCCGGGTTGGAATGCGCCGAGACGAGGTCGTAGAAGACTGCCGCAACTTTGCTCAAGAGCTTGCCCGAGCGCTCCAGCGCCGTGATGGTGTTGGCGAAGTCGGGCGCGGCGGGATCGTTGGTGATCGCCGCGATCTCGGCGGAGTGGTCGGCGAAGGCCTGCTCGAAGGCCGGGAGGAAGTGCTCCGGCTCGATCTCGTCGAAGGGCGGGGTCGCAAACGGCGTTACCCAGGCCTTCAGCAGCGGATTGGTCTCGGAGTCCGTAGTTTGGCGGGGTTCTGACATCGCAAGTCCCGGTTTTCATGGGTCGATTGTTGCGGCCAGCTATAGCACGCGATGGGGCTTTTTTGGGCCATTTGGCCTTGCTCCCGCCCGCCTTTTCGGGGAGATTGCGGCCCTCGATTGGACCACGGACCCCTGAGCTCATGAACGCGCCTTCCTCGTCTTCCCGTCAGATCGCCTGGCCAAGCGTCATCACGGTCATCAGCGCCGCCATCCTGATCGGCGCCGAAGTGTTCGGCGCGGCCTTTGCGGGCGGCTGGGCACTCGCGATCCTGTTCGGGCTCGGCGATCAGGGCACGCACATCCTGCAGGCCGTGCTGTTCGCACTCGGCGTGCTGGTGATGACCGCCTTCATCCGCGCAGCTCAGCGCATCGAGCCGTTCACGAAGCGCGGCTGACGCACGCGCGCGCATGACGCTCGCGCCGGCTTGAAAACTTAACGCCCGTTCATCTTCCGCGTCGCTCGCGCAACACTGCGCAAGCAGATGTTAGGCAATTCTGTTCTCAGCCTAAAAAAATTCTTGCGAAGCAGAGTCAAAACGCTTATGTGCGCTCTTGCCCAATTTCGCACGTGCCTGTGGTCGTGTGTCAGTCGGTAGGTATCCGGACAAGAGGCCGGACAGCCGCCAAGGGGTGAAGAAGCCGAGGGGCTCTTCGGAAGTGCGGAAGTCGGAAGGCTCATAGCCGGAAGACGAAAGCAAACCCGGAGCGTCCAGCATCTCTCTCAAGAGATGCCTTGTCGAAGGTGACTTCACTTTTTGCAACCGTGACTGGCAGCCGGAGGCGAACCGGCGCACCCCGCTCTCAACGGGGGACGCGACTTAAAGCAACGACGGATCGGGCTTTTTTGGTCTCTACCGGCATTCCAACGCCGGCGCGGGCTACTGAAAAGGCTTGTCCTTCATTGCCAGGTGTGCGGGCGGGAAATTCCCAACCAATCCACGGCAGCACAGTCTGATTTGAGTCTTTGGCTCGTCGCGCCTCCATCGCGCGATCTGGCCGGGGCGCTTATCCGACGACATTTTTTGAACGGATCCCCGTCGCTGGGCCGTTTGGGAGAGTGCTATGACCGAACGCATTCAGGAATTCCTGCGCAACCGCCGCAGCGAGGGCCAGGACACCGAGCCTTGCCTCGTGGTCGACCTCGAAGTCGTGCGCGACAATTACCAGACCTTCGCCAAGGCGCTGCCCGACAGCCGCGTGTTCTATGCCGTCAAGGCGAACCCGGCGCCGGAAGTGCTGTCGCTGCTCGCGTCCATGGGCTCCTGCTTCGACACCGCGACGGTCGCCGAGATCGAGATGGCGCTGGCCGCGGGTGCGACGCCCGACCGCATCTCCTTCGGCAACACGATCAAGAAGGAGCGCGACATCGCGCGCGCCTTCGCGCTCGGCATCCGGCTGTTCGCGGTCGATTGCTCCGCCGAGGTCGAGAAGATCGCCCGAGCCGCCCCCGGCGCGAAGGTGTTCTGCCGCATCCTCTATGACTGCGCCGGCGCCGAGTGGCCGCTGTCGCGCAAGTTCGGCTGCGACCCGGAAATGGCCGTCGAGGTGCTCGACGTTGCCAAGCGCCTGGGCCTGGAGCCGTGCGGCATCTCGTTCCATGTCGGCTCGCAGCAACGCAAGGTGAAGGCGTGGGACCGTGCGCTGGCGATGGCCTCGCAGGTGTTCCGCGACTGCGCCGAGCGCGGCATCAACCTGTCCATGGTCAACATGGGCGGCGGCTTCCCGACCAAGTACCTGAAGGACGTGCCGCCGGTCGTCACCTACGGCCGCTCGATCTTCCGCGCGCTGCGCAAGCACTTCGGCAACCAGATTCCGGAGACCATCATCGAGCCGGGCCGCGGCATGGTGGGTAACGCCGGCATCATCGAATCCGAGGTCGTGCTCATCTCGAAGAAGAGCGACGAGGACGAGGTGCGCTGGGTCTATCTGGACATCGGCAAGTTCGGCGGTCTCGCCGAGACCATGGACGAGTCGATCCGCTATGCCATCCGCACCCGTCACGACGGCGCGGACATGACGCCGTGCGTGCTCGCAGGTCCGACCTGCGACAGCGCCGACGTGCTGTACGAGAAGAGCCCGTATCCGCTCCCCGTCACGTTGGAGATCGGCGACAAGGTGCTGATCGAAGGCACCGGGGCCTATACGTCGACCTACTCGTCGGTGGCGTTCAACGGCATCCCGCCGCTGCGGACGTACCACATCTGATCCGCCTCTCTTTCTCCGAGGCCTGACGAACCCGGGAGCCGGCTTGCCGGCTCCTCCTCCACATCTCGATATCTGACGACGTCTTGAACTGGCGTGCCGCTCGCACGTCCGTTCAAGCGGGGATTGACGCGCCATGACCGCTTTTCGGAAGCCACAGATCGCCCTCACCTCGAAAGCCGCTCCGTTCGTGATCCGTGCGGAACGTGCTGCCGACGTCGCGATGCGTGAAGCGCTGCTCGATGCCTGCTTTGGCGAGAACCGCCATGGCCGCACCTGCCAGCGCCTGCGTGACGGACGTGCGCCCGCCACAGGCCTTGCCCTGTCGGCGGTGCGCGAGGGCAAGCTCGTGGGAACCGTGCGGCTGTGGCACGTCAGCGCCGGAGGCAGGCCCGCTCTGGTCCTCGGACCGCTGGCGGTCGACCCTGCCTTCCGCGAGCTCGGGATCGGCGCCGCGCTGATGCATCAAGCGCTGGCCGCCGCCCGGGCGCGCGGCCATGCCGCCGTGATCCTGCTCGGCGACGCGCCCTATTACGCCCGCTTCGGCTTCTCGGGCGAGAAGACCGGCGCGCTGTCGCTGCCCGGCCCGTTCGAGCGCGACCGCCTGCTGGCGATCGAGTTCGCGGAAGGCGCGCTCGACGGCGCCGCGGGGATGATCGTCCCGACCGGCGCGCCCCTGCCCAAACGGAGGTCGGTTCGCGCGCTCCACGCGCGCGCGGCCTGAGGGATCGCCATGATGGTGGCGACCGAAGCCGCCGCGAGCGGCACGGCCCGGCCACGCCTGCGCTAAGCCCGTTCGTTTGGGGTTGCGCAGGCGCCGGAAACGCCCTTTAACCCCGCGAAATCCTCCCGTCAGTCGAGGCCCAAGACATGTCCCGTCGCCTGATTTCCACTGGCTCCCCGTTCGAGAAAACCGCCGGCTACAGCCGCGCCGTGATCGACGGCGAGTTCGCCTTCGTCGCGGGAACCACGGGCTATGACTACACCACGATGACGATGCCGGCTGATGTCACGAGCCAGTCACGCAACTGCTTCAAGACCATCGAAGCTGCCCTGAAGGAGGGCGGCTTCGAGATGGCCGACATCGTCCGCGTGACCTACTACCTTACCGACATCAAGGACGCAGACGCGCATTTCGCCGTCTGCGGCGAAGTCCTCGGCGACATCCGCCCCGCCGCCACGCTTCTCGTCGTCTCGGCGCTGTACAAGCCCGAGATGAAGGTCGAGATCGAAGCCACCGCCAAGCGCCGCAGCATCTGAAGCGCCGCAGCGCCTGATCCACCCACCGTTTGCCTGCCAGCACGTTCCGGAGAAACCATCCCATGAGCCCCACCTCGCAGATCTACGCGAAGATCACCGGTCCCATCGTCATGGTCGGCTTCGGCTCCATCGGCAAAGGCACGTTGCCGCTCATCGAGCGGCATCTCGACTACGACAAGTCGCGCGTCACCGTGATCGATCCCAAGGACGAGGGCCGCAAGGCACATTGCGAGAAGCACAATGTCCGCTTCATCCAGAAGGCGGTGACCAGGGACAATTATCGGGAGTTGCTGACCCCGCTGCTCACCGAAGGCGGCGGCCAGGGCTTTTGCGTCAATCTCTCGGTCGACACCGGCTCCACCGACATCATGGAGCTCTGCAACGAGCTCGGCGCGCTCTACATCGACACCGTCAACGAGCCCTGGCTCGGCTTCTATTTCGATTCGTCGAAGGGGCCGGAAGCGCGCTCCAATTACGCGCTGCGCGAGGTGACGCTGGCCGCCAAGAAGGCGCGCCCGGCGGGCTCGACCACGGCCGTCTCCTGCTGCGGCGCCAATCCCGGCATGGTCTCCTTTTTCGTCAAGCAGGCGCTGCTCAACGTCGCCGCCGATCTGAAGCTCAATGCGCCCAAGCCCAAGACCAAGGCCGAATGGGCTGACCTGATGCGGCAGGCCGGCATCAAGGGCATCCACATCGCCGAACGCGACACCCAGCGCTCCAAGAAGCCGAAAGAACCGGATGTTTTCGTCAATACCTGGTCGGTGGAAGGCTTCCTGTCGGAAGGCGTGCAGCCGTCCGAGCTCGGCTGGGGCACTCATGAGAAATGGATGCCCGAGAATGCGCGGACCCACGAGGCCGGTTGCGGCGCCGCCATCTATCTGATGCAGCCCGGCGCCAACACGCGCGTGCGCACCTGGTGCCCGACCCGCGGCGCGCAATACGGCTTCCTCGTCACCCACAACGAGTCGATCTCGATCGCCGATTACTTCACGGTGCGTGACGCCTCGGGCACGGCGGTCTACCGGCCGACCTGCCACTATGCCTATCACCCCGCCGACGATGCCGTGCTGTCGCTGCATGAAATGTTCGGCCGCGCCGCCAAGATGCAGGAGAAGCACCACATCCTCGACGAGAACGAGATCGTCGACGGCATCGACGAGCTCGGCGTGCTGCTGTTCGGCCATGACAAGAATGCGTACTGGTACGGCTCGCAGCTCTCGATCGAAGAGACCCGCGCGCTCGCGCCCTATCAGAACGCCACCGGCCTGCAGGTGACCTCCGCCGTGCTCGGCGGCATGGTGTGGGCGCTGGAAAACCCGAACGAAGGCATCGTCGAAGCCGACGAGATGGATTTCGATCGTCTGCTGGAAATCCAGCTGCCCTATCTCGGCCCGGTGAAGGGCTTCTATACCGACTGGACGCCGCTGACGGATCGTCCCGGACTGTTTCCGGAAGATATCGACACGTCTGATCCGTGGCAGTTCAAGAACGTTCTGGTGCGGTGAGGGCGCCTCTCTCGGAGAGGCCTACTTCTTGTCCATCGGCGGCGCGATCTTCTCGGGCGGAGCTGGCGGCAATGCCGGCTTGGCGGCACCCGCCGCGCCCTGCGTCTGGGAATCGGGCCGCGCCGGCTCGGGCGCCGGCGTGGTCGGCCGGTCGCCGCCGGGCTTGGCTTCCGCGGGCTTGTTCTGATCGTCGGACGGCGTGCCCTGGAGCGGCTGCGTCGCCTGCGCCAATTCCATCCGGCTCTGGGCTCGGATTTGTGCGAGCGACATTCCCGACACCACGACGCCCGCCGCGAACAGCGAACAGGCGACCATCAGGTCGCGTTTCAGTCTGCGCTTGTCATACTGGCCGGGCATGTCGATCACCGCCTTTGTCTGCGGGACCAACGAATTTGGCCAGTTGCGGTTCCGTGGCCAGCACGACGGGAACCGAACACTTGCGCGCCAAAACGCCGCGCTCACTCCGTCGTGCTGGCTTCCCACGTCGCATGGCGCACGCCGGGCAGGTGCTGGAGATCCGTCGCCACCGCGTTCAGCTCATTCGGATCCACCGCGGACGCGACCAGCTTTTGCGACGATCTCTATCAAATCATCCCCCGTCTCGACCACGTCGATATCGGCCACCGGATAGTTTGCGCCCTCGAGTTTCTCGACGAGCCGGTCGCGCATGTCGGGCACGGCATCCGCCGCGACCGCGAGCTTGAAGTAACAGGTCGCCTCCAGCGCCTTCTCGTTCAGCGGGATGCGGTCGATGGCGTTGACCAGCGGACGCAGCATGGTGTTGCCGGCGATGACGAACACGGTCAGCGCAGCGGCCTGGGCAACCATGTCGGCTCCGGCGCAGGAGCCGACCGCGGCCGAAGCCCACAGCGTCGCGGCGGTGTTGAGCCCGCGCACGTCCATGCCCTGTTTCATGATGACGCCGGCGCCGAGGAAGCCGATGCCCGAGACGACATAGGAAATCACCCGCACCGCCCCGTCGGCGCCGGTCAGATGCATGGCAAGATCGACGAAGGCCGCGGCGCCAACCGCGACCAGCACGTTGGTGCGCAGGCCCGCGGTGCGCTGGCGATATTGCCGCTCGGCGCCGATCAGGGTGCCCAGCACGAAGGCCGTGAACAGGCTGACCAGCGTGTCGCCGAAGTCTGCTAGTTGGAAGGTCGTTAGAAACCGCATGGTCCCCTATAGGGCCGGAACCATGACAGATTAAAGCTCGAGCAGGCCGCCGTCCCCATTTTCATCGGCAAACGCCAGCAGCGTGCCTTTCGCATTCCAGGCGAGCGCCGCGACCGGTGGCGTGCCGTTGCGGCGGACCAGGATCTCCGCGCCGTCCTCCAGCCGCACCATCAGCACGGTGCCGTCGCTGTACCCGGCGGCGAGGATGTCGTTCTTCGGATGGCAGGCGACCGCCGCCACGCGCGCCTGCAGCGGCGCGAGCATCGCGGGCTCCTTGCCCATCGGACCGTCCTTGCTGCCGAACGGCCATATGATGACGGTGTCGGCGCCAGAGGTCGCCAGCCCCTTGCCGCCGGCGCTCCAGGACATCGAACGGACACGGCCGGGATAGCCGGTCATGCGCATGTGCCTGTTGTCGGCGAGCCGCCAACCGTGCAGCGCGGCCTCGTGCATCGTGGTGACCAGAAACTTGTTATCCGGGCTGAAGGTGACGCCGAGATGCGAGCCGGCCCAGGGCAGGAATTCGGCCGATCCCTCCATATTCGGAAACCACAGCGTCGCGCCGTTGTAATGCGCGATCGCAAGCCGCAGACCCTTCGGCGCGAACGCAAGCCCGCCGACAGTCGAGGGCACCTCGAGCGACTTCTCCTCGTTCTTTCCGCTCTTGACGGTCGCGACCTTGCCGGCCGACCAGGCGAAGGCGCCATCCGGATGCAGCGCCACCGCGTCGATCCAGCGCCGCTTCGGATCGGTGGCGAGCAGCGTCACCTCGCCCTTGGCGTCGAGCGACACGACCTTGCCGTCGTCGCCGCCCATGATGAGGCGCTTGCCGTCACCTGCGGTCGAGAGAATGCCGCCGCTATGCACGGCGACCGTGGTGATCTCACCCTTGGCGTCGACGAAGGCGACGTTCTCCTCGCCGCCGACGAAGGCGGCGCGGGGCCCGAGGAAGTGCACCGAGGTCACGCTCATACCGAGCGCAACGGGCTTGACGCGGTCGGTGACGGAGACGATCGAGGCGGAATCGGGGCCGGGCGTGAACTCTTTCATCACGAGACGATGCAGCTCTCAAAACCTTCGCGGATCGCCTTTTCCGGCAGTTCGCGGCCGATGAAGACGAGGCGGCTCTCGCGCGGCTCGCCGTCCTTCCATTTCCGCTGGTGGTTGCCCTCCAGCATCATGTGGACGCCCTGGAAGACGTAGCGGTCGTCATCGTCGTGGAAGGAGAGGATGCCCTTGGAGCGCAGGATCTTGCCGCCCTCGACCTGCACCAGGTTCTGGAGCCAGGGCATGAACACGTTGGGATCGAGCGGCTTGTCGGTCTTGAGCGAGAGCGACTGCATGTCTTCGTCGTGATAGTGCTTCAGACCGTGGCCGTGATCATGGTGGTGATGGTCGTGGCCGTGATGGTGATCGTGATCGTGGTGGTCATGATCGTCGGCCGTCAAGAAATCCGGCTCGATGTCGAGGATGCGGTCGAGATCGAAAGCGCCGCGATCGAGCACGTCGGCCAGGGCCACCGAGCAGCGCTCGGTGCGGTGGAGTTTCGCATAGGGGTTGATGCCGCGGATGCGGGCTTCGACCTCGGCGAGCTCGCTCTTGCTGACGAGATCGGTCTTGTTCAGCACGATGACGTCGGCGAAGGCGATCTGGTTCTTGGCCTCGGGCGCATCCTTCAGCCGGTCGGACAGCCATTTGGCGTCGGCGACCGTCACGACCGCATCGAGGCGGGCGTTCTTCTGCACGTCCTCGTCGACGAAGAAGGTCTGGGCCACGGGCGCGGGGTCGGCAAGGCCTGTGGTCTCGACGATGATGGCGTCGAACTTGCCCTTGCGCTTCATCAGGCCGTCCATGATGCGGACGAGGTCGCCGCGCACGGTGCAGCAGATGCAACCGTTGTTCATCTCGAACACTTCCTCATCGGCGCCGATGATGAGGTCGTTGTCGATGCCGATTTCGCCGAATTCGTTGACGATGACCGCGTATTTCTTGCCGTGGTTCTCCGACAGGATGCGGTTCAAAAGCGTGGTCTTGCCGGCCCCGAGATAGCCGGTCAGCACGGTCACGGGAATCTTGGAGGAGGTCGCTTCAGACATAAGAACTCCGACATCAGGCTTGTTCGCGCGACGCGAGGCGGGGTGGCCCCTGCCCTATTGGTCAAGCGCGCTGGTCAGGGCCTTTATATTGTGCCTGACCATGTCAATGTAAGTGGGTGCCGGCCCCTTTTCGCCCGTTAAACTGTCCGAAATCAGGGTCCCGCCGACCTTTGCGCCGGTCTCCGCCGCGATCCGCCGGATCAGGCGGTCGTCGCTGATATTCTCCAGAAATACCGCCGGGATTCTCTGGGCCCTGATCTGGCCGATGATGGCAGCGATGTCCCGCGCGCTGGGCTCGGTTTCGGTGGAGACGCCCAGGGGGGCGACGAATTGGATACCATATTCGGCTGAAAAATAGCCGAAGGCGTCATGGGTGGAGATCACCTTGCGCCGCTCCGGCGGGATTCTGGCGATCGCTTCCCGGATCTCACGATCGAGCGTGTCGAGCCTTTCCAGATAGGCCTTTGCCTGAGCGCGGAAGACATCCGCGTCGTCCGGGGCAGCCGCGGAGAGCGCATTGGCGATGTCGGTCACGTAGACCTTGGCGTTGGGGACGGACTGCCAGGCGTGAGGATCTGCGGCCGAGCCGAGCTTCAGCGGCACGATGCCGGCACTTGCAGTGACGACCCGCGCCTTGCTGCCGGAAGACTGCACGAGACGCGGCAGCCAGCCCTCCAACCCAAGCCCATTGACGATGACGAGCTTCGCCTGCGCAACGCGCTTCGCATCGGCTGGTGCCGGCGTGTAGACGTGGACGTCGCCGTCGGCGCCGACCAGCGTGGTCAGATTGATCCTGTTACCGCCGACATTGCGGACGAAATCGGCGAGGATCGAGAAGCTCGCGACGACGTTGAGCCGCTCCGCGGCTTGGAGCGGCGAGGCGATCAGCAACAGCGCACACAGCAGGATGATCCGCATCGTCACGCTTCCAGATGCCGGCCGGGAAACAATTGCCGGACGATACCGCCGACGCGGCCGAACAGGACAGAGACGATGTAGAGCACCGTCGCCACCAGAATGACCGCGGGACCCGACGGCACACGGGTCTGGAACGACAGCACGAGGCCCGCATAGCCCGAGACCGCGGCAGCAACGACAGCGATGCAGATCATGCCGGTCAGATCGCGCGACCAGAACCGCGCGATACCAGCCGGCAGGATCATCAACCCGACCGCAAGCAGCGTGCCGAGGGCCTGAAAGCCGTTGACGAGGTTGATCACGACGAGCGCGAGGAAGGCGAGATGCGCGGGTCCGCCGGCACGGCTGACGGTCCGCAGGAACAGGGGGTCCACGCTTTCGATCACCAGGGGGCGGTAGATCACCGCGAGCACCAGCAGCGTCACGGTGGCGTTGAAGGCCACCACCAGCAGCGTCTGGTCGTCCATCGCGAGAATGTTGCCGAACAGCACGTGCAGCAAATCGATGTTAGTGCCCTTGATCGAGACAATGGTGACGCCGAGCGCCAGCGAGGCCAGGTAGAAGGTCGCGAGCGAAGCATCCTCCTTCAGCCCGGTCGAGCGCGCAACCACGCCGGCGAGGATCGCCACCGCAAAGCCGGCGATCAGGCCGCCCGCCGTCATCGCAAACAGATTGAGACCGGACAGCAGGAAGCCGACCGCCGCGCCGGGCAGGATCGCATGCGCCATGGCGTCGCCGACGAGGCTCATCCGCCGCAGCATCAGGAACACGCCGATCGGCGCGCCGGCCAGCGACAGGGCGATCACGGCGGCAAGCGCGCGCCGCATGAACTCGAATTCGGTGAACGGGCCGATCAGCGCGTCATGGAGCATCGGATATCAAGCCGCCCGCGAACGGGCATCGTCAGCCGCACAGGCCGCGGCGCTGTCGTCAAAGGCCTCGCACATCCGCATCGCGACCAGCAGGTTCTCCGGCGTCAAAACCTCCGCCGTCGGTCCCCATGCCACGGGGCCACGCGCCAGCACCAGCGTCTGGCTGAAATGGTTACGCACCATCTCCATGTCGTGCAGCGCGGCGAGCACGGTCCGGCCCTCGCCTTGCCATCGTTTCACCAGCGCGAGCAGATCAGCCGTGGTCTTGCCGTCAATGGCGTTGAAGGGCTCGTCGAGCACAATGAGCGCAGCATCCTGCAGCAGCACGCGCGCGAACAGCACGCGCTGCATCTGGCCCCCCGAGAGCGTGCCGATCGGGCGGTTCTCGAAACCATTGAGCCCGACGGAAGCGATCGCGCGGAGGATCTTTTCGCGGGCGGCCTTGCCGATGCCGCCGAACAGGCCGGCCTCGCGCCAAAGCCCCGTGCCGACGAAATCGAACACCGAGATCGGAAAGCTGCGGTCGATCTCCGCGCTCTGCGGCAGATAGGCGATGTCCCTGCTATCGAGCCCGCCGAGATGGATGCTGCCGTCGAGCGGCTTGAGGATGCCGACGATGCCGCGCAGCAAGGTCGACTTGCCCGCGCCGTTCGGGCCGATCACGGCGACCAGCGCACCTCGCGCGACCTCGCCGTTGAGATGGTGCACGGCCGGGTGCCGGTCGTAACCAAGCGTGACGTTGCGGAATGCCAGCTGTGCCACGATCACCTCATCGCCAGGAAGACCACGCCCCAGAGCACGGCACAGACGGCGAGCGCAGCCGCAAGGCGCGCGGCCATGGTCATGCGCAGAATCGACCAGGGCGCCGCCTGGGCAGGATGTGGCGAGGCCGCATCGTGGACATGGGCGTGGGTATGGTCGTGTCCATGCCCGTGCGCATGTGAATGGCTGTGAGCATGGTCGTGACGATGGGCGTGGGACGCGGCGGGAACCATGGCTGGACGTTATATTATAACATTACCCCTGTCCACGGCGGCTCAGGGCTTGCCGATTACCATGGCGATGGCGGCCGCCACGAAGGGAAACGGCACCGAGACGGCACAGCGGAACCAGACGAAACGGGCCGGCATGAACGGGATTTCCCACAGGATCACGCGCTGGAAGGCAAACAGGGCCCAAGCGACGACATAGGCGACCACCTGCGGCATCCCGCCGCCCGACTTCAGCGCAACCGTGCCGATGGAGAAGCCGACCACGGGCCCGCCGGGCGTCGCCGCGCCGGCGACCACAGCGGTCGCAACGCCAAGCCAGCCGCTGTCCGGCCCAAGCCAGCCGGTGATCACCTCCTGCGGAATGATGGCGGCGATATAGCCGGAGCCGATCACACCGAGCGCGATCCGCGGCACGATGTTGACGAAATCCATCGAGCCTTCACGCAGCGAGGCCTTGAACACGGCCGGGCCACGGCGGAAGGCGATCAGGCCGACGCCGAAGACCGAGCCCCACAGAAGGATATCGATCAGTAGGGACGCACTCACGTCTCCTCGTCCTTCCGCTCGGGCTTGGGATAAAGCCGGACATAGACGAAGCGGCCGAGGGCGCCTGCGAGCACCGGGAGCGGCAGCGAGATGAGGATCCGCCACAGCGTGAAATCGGTGCCCATGATCGGGATCTCCCAGGCCACCGCCCGGCCATAGCCGATCAGGGTCCAGCTTACGACCATGGCGATGGTGGCTCCGAAATCGGCACCGACTGCGAGCAGCGCGCTCGCCACGGGATAAGCGGTGAAGGGACCGCCGGGCAGGATCGCGCCGAAGGCGGTCCCGATCAGGAGACCCATCAGGCCGGACTTCGGCCCGAGCGAGCGCGACACTTTTTCGTGCGGCAGGATTTCCGAGATGAAAGCCCCGAGCAGGCAACCGGCCAGCACGCGCGGCAGGATGCCTGAGAACAGCGAAAGGTCATGGGTCAGGATGTCGAGAACGCCGTCGGTGCCGTCGCGGCGCCAGACAAGTGCCGCGCTCACCGCCACCAGCACGGCAATGATGATGGTCGACCAACCGATCGGCTTGCGGACTCGTCCCGGCCGCGGCTCGGACTCCGCGTCCTCGGCGGGCGCCGGGTTCTTCGGGGAAGATTCTGACAACGGGTGCCGGTCGGCTCGAGGGTGATGCACGTTCTGATTAAGGGCGGTGTTCCCCGGATGCAAACGATAGGACGGCAGACCCATGCGCGCGCCGCGCAGGGCTTTCCAAACAGCAAAAAGGCGGCCGCACATGCGACCGCCTTTCGCTATTCTTGTCATTCCGGGGGCGGCGAAGCCGAACCCGGAATCTCGCGCCACAACCTCTGGATTCCGGGTTCGCCCTGCGGGCGGCCCGGAATGACCGAGAAGCTCAAGCCTTCTCGAGCAGGGACTCGACGTATTCCCAGTTCACGAGGTTCTCGACGAACGCCTTGAGATAGTCGGGACGGCGGTTGCGATAGTCGATGTAGTAGGAGTGCTCCCAGACGTCACAGCCCAGGATCGGGGTGGCGCCGTGAACCAGCGGATTCTCGCCGTTCGGGGTCTTGGAGATCTCGAGCTTGCCGTTCTTGACCTGGAGCCAGCACCAGCCGGAGCCGAACTGGCCGACGCCGGCCGCCTGGAAGTCGGTCTTGAACTTCTCGAAGCCGCCGAGGTCCTCGTTGATCTTCTTCTCGATCTTGCCCGGCAGCTTGGTGCCGCCGCCATTGGGCTTCATCCAGCTCCAGAAGTGGATGTGGTTGTAGTGCTGGCCGGCATTGTTGAACACCGCGGGGTTCTTGCCGAACGAGCCCTTGACGATCTCTTCAAGGGATTTGCCTTCCCATTCGGTCCCCTTGAGCGCGTTGTTGCCGTTGGTGACGTAGGCCTGATGATGCTTGTCGTGGTGGAATTCCAGCGTCTCCTTCGACATGAACTGGCCGAGGGCGTCATAGGCGTAAGGGAGTGGGGGCAGCGTAAAGGTCATGGGTGTTGTCCGCGACTGATGGGGGAACGAGTTCTAACGGTCACCCCTTATAGAAGGTTCCGTGGCCGTTAAATACCGCCAATTTGCCAAAACGCGTGATGCGGCTGCTTGGCACGATTGCAAAAATCGGTGCGGGCGGCGGACGATCGCCCAGGGTTGGCCGATCGCCGCAAAATATCATTGCCTTTGAAGCGGTTATGACAGAACGAATGCACCGCGAACCGAACATGAGAGAGACGGAGCGATGAGCGTCGAGATCGACATCCTGAACGGCGATGCCTCTTGGCCGATCGCGGAGCCACTGCATCAGGCAATTTGGGCACCGCATCTGGTCGCCGACAAGCCCTGGGCTCACGTGAAATGGGCCAATGCCGATCTGCGCGTGCTGATCGAGACGCCCGAGGACGGCCTCGTCTGTCATGTCGGCATCTACTTCCGGACCGTCACCTGGAACGGACAGAAGACGCATATCGGCGGCATCGGCGGGGTCTGCACCCGCGAAGACCGGCGTGGCCGCGGCTACGCGACCCTGGCGATCGACGCGGCTGTGCACACCATGCGCGCGAATGAGGCGGTCCGGTTCGCACTGTTGTTCTGCGAGCCGCACAACGCCGCGTTCTACGCGGCCCGGAGCTGGCTGCCATTCGAGGGCGAGGTCTATTGCGAGCAGCCGGAGGGGCGGATCCGGTTCACCCACATGGCACCCTACGTCTTCAACATCGTCCGGGCGCCGACCTTGGGCACCATCGACCTATGCGGCTTGCCGTGGTGACCCCTGCGTGAGGTGAGGATGCCGCCGGGCCCTGCCTGCCCCTATAACATGTCAATCATCATCTAAATTCCGTCCGGTGACACATGACGATCGACGCCACCCTAGACGCCGCCCCGCCGCGTGCCCCGGTCGCCTCCTCCATCGCCAGCCTGCTGACGGCCCCCATCCTGTCCACGTTGCTGCGGCTCGCGATTCCCAACATGATCGCGATGGTCGGCAGCACGCTGGTTTCGATCGCCGAGACCTCCTATATCGGCCGGCTCGGCACCGTTCCGCTCGCCGCGATCGCGCTGGTGTTTCCGTTCGCGATGCTGACGCAGATGATGAGCGCGGGCGCGATGGGCGGCGGCGTCTCATCCGCGATCAGCCGCGCGCTCGGCGCAGGCGATCGGGACCGCGCAGCGACGCTGGCGCTGCATGCCGCCATCATCGGCCTCTGCGGCGGACTGTTCTTCACGGTGATGATGCTCGTCTTCGGCCGCTCGTTGTTCGCGCTGCTCGGCGGACGCGATCACGTGCTCGAGGAAGCCTGCGGCTATTCGCAGGTGCTGTTTTCCGGTGCGGTCGCGATCTGGCTCGTCAACACGCTGGCCTCGGTGATCCGCGGCACCGGCGATATGCGCATTCCCTCGATAACGTTGATCGCGGCGGGCGTGCTCCAGATCGCGCTCGGCGGCACGCTGGGGCTCGGTCTGTTCGGCGTGAAGCAGTTCGGCATGCCCGGCGTCGCGAGCGGCCAGTTGATCGCGTTCAGCTTCGCCGCGATCTTCCTCCTCTGGTATCTCGCCTCCGGCCGCAGCCGACTGCCGCTGAACCTTCGCGCGTTTCATTTCGAGCGCGCAATGTTCCTGGACATTCTCAAAGTGGGCGCGGTGGCCTGTCTGTCGCCGCTGCAGACCGTGCTCACCATTCTGATCTTCACGAAAATCCTCGCCACCTTCGGCACCGAGATGCTGGCAGGCTACGGCATCGGCTCGCGGCTGGAATTTCTGCTGATCCCGATCACCTTCGCCTTTGGCATCGCCTCGGTGCCGATGGTCGGCGTGGCGATGGGCGCGGGACATGTGAAGCGCGCGCGACGCGTGGCCTGGACTGCAGCTGCGGCCTCCGGACTTACGGTTGGCCTGATCGGGCTCGTCATCGCGATCTATCCCTCGCTGTGGGTCACGCTCTTCACGCGGGATCCCGCCGTCACCGCCGCCGCCTACAGCTATTTCCATTGGGCCGGCCCGGCCTTCGTGTTCTTCGGCATAGGTGTGTCGCTCTACTTCTCCTCGCAAGGCGCGACGCGTGTCGGTGGGCCCGTCCTGGCCTCTACCGCGCGGCTTCTGATCGTTGCGATCGGCGGCATCGGCCTGATGACGGCGCAGGCGCCGGCCTGGACGTTGTTCGCGCTGGTCGGCGGTGCCATGGTCGTGTTCGGCCTGTCGACTGCGGCCTCGGTGGCCGTCGCGCGCTGGGGCAAATGAGCGCAGCCAAGTGAGCGGACGAATAAACGCAGGAATGTGATTCCGGCCAGCGTTGCACTATCCCGCCGGCCTGCTATGGAGGCGCTCCATTTTTCGGAACCCCTCTCCATGACTTCCAGATTCTCTGCTCTCATCGTCCTCATCGCCGCGCTGCTTGGCGCATCTGCCGCGCGTGCGCAGAGCGCCGACGGGACCTGGCTCACCCAGGCGGGCGATGCGCGCGTCAAGATCAGCAGGTGCGGCGACGGCATCTGTGGCCACATCGTCTGGCTGCGCGAACCCTACGACACCGCCACCGGCCAGCCCGCCACCGACAGCAAGAATCCCAATCCCGCGCTCGCCAGGCGTCCGATGATCGGTCTGCCATTGTTCAGTGCCATGCAGCCGTCAGGCCAGAACAAATGGTCGGGCCAGATCTACAACGCCGACGATGGCAGTAGCTATGCCAGCAGCGTCACCGTAACGTCGGCGGATTCGCTACGGGTCGAAGGCTGCGTCGGCGCGCTCTGCGGCGGCGAGACCTGGACTCGCGCCGGGCGCTGACGCCTCACGCCATCATTGCCTTCAGCGCGGTTGCCGCCGAGGCGTAGCCGCCTCGCGCGCCATCTATGAAGTGCACGTGATCGCTGCGCAGCACCGACGGGGTGAAGCATGTCATCATCGCAGCATCCTGCCGATGGAGGCCGTAACGCACGACGCCCTCGCCCGCGGCGGCCGCGAGGCGATCGCTCAACGCGCGTTCGAGCTCCTGCGTACAGTCAAGGATCATGCGCAGGCCGTCATCATACTTCCTGAAGTCCGAGTTCTCGACCACCTGACGCCTGTAGACGTTTGCCACGAAGCCGCCGACGTTAAGGTCGAAGCGCATGACGAGATAAACGAACAGCGTATAGGCCAGCACGCTGGCGCGGCGCGCGAGCAGCGGACCACCGCGCCTTGTGCGGGCCTCGAAGTCCAGCCCCTGCGGCGGCCATTTCAACGGTGGCCCTTGCGGGGGCACCGGGCGCGCACCATCCGGGCTGCGTTCGACGAGATGGATGATGTCCTCGATCACCTTGCGGAAGGCATTCGGATCGCCCCCGCGAGCGGGCATCACCAGAACCGACAGGATCAGGCCACGTGAGGCCGGTATCACCTCGAAGCGGCAGGACAGGCCGGAGAGATCCGGCTGCGTGCCCGCCGGCGCTTCGGGAACGGCAAACTCCCCGCGCTTCATCGCAGCATCGGCCCAGGCGAGGCCGCCGCCGGAGAACATCGCATAGGACAGGTTCGCCGAGGGACCGAAGCGTGCCACGCGCACATCGAGGCCTTGCGCGCGGATGGCGCTGACCGGCACCAGGGCCACCCGCATCTCCAGATCGAGATCCTCCCGCACCCAGGTCGCAGTTGCAGCCAGCGCGTCGCGGGCCAGTTCGGCATCGTGAGGCGCAACCGCAAAGCTGGCGCCGTCGCCGCCGAACACGAAGGGGAATTCGCGCCCCGCGAGCGCGTTCGTCACCGCCGCGATCACGGCCGCGCCGGCCATGTTGACCGCCTTGTAGCGCTGCGCCGCGATGGCCTTGGTGGAATCGACGATGTCGGCAACGCCGATGCTCCAATCGTCCGGCAGCGGCGCATAGAGCGCAGGGTCCATCAGGCTGGTGAAGCCGCGGAAGACGGGAATGCCGCCATAGAAGGATTCGCCTGAGGTCATCGCGGCTGCTGGGTGTTTGGAATGCGAAACAAATACGGGGCGGAATGGATCCGGTTTCGCCGGCCGGCGTCCCTTTCAATCTTTGGCCGAAACCGGCCAGGACAACAAGGTGCGGCGGCAACAAGATGTGACCGCGTTGCAATGCCGCAGCATGTCATTGATCGGCATCAAGCGAGGGGCCGGGGAGTGCGGCTATCCTTGTCGAGCTCAAAGGGTTGCATGGGATGATCGAGGTGCCCGACTTCGGCAACAAGGACTCCACCGTTCCGGTCCGCCGGCGCACCGGCATCGACCCGGTCAGCGCGGTCAAGCTGCCCGAAAGACTGACGGAGGCGGTCGATGCCTGGGCTGAATCCCATCGCATGACCCGCTCGGACGCAATCTGCAAGCTGATCGAGCTGGGTCTGAAGATCGCGCCGCCGGCGCCCCTGGCGGGGCATCCGATCGCCTCGGACGACACCAGGATCGAAGAGATCGCAGTTCACGAGATCGAGACCCTGCTCGATCCCGCATTGCCGGCGGACGAACGCGAGCGCCGGATCCGCCGCCTCACCGAAGGCCCGCCGGAATTCTCACACCAACGAATCGACCTGCCGAAGCACCGGACGTGAGGAGCTAACGCATGATCCGGAAAATGGCCGCGGTTTTCCGAAAAGATCATGCTCGAACAAGAACCTGGAGCGCGATGACGATTCTTCCAATCTCGGCGCGCTTCAGTGCAGCTTCTCGTCCTGACGCTTGCGCAAGGTTTCGAGAGAGGCATCGTGGCAGCCGACCAGGCGCACGAATTGCTGCGGGTACATTTCATGGCCGTGACCGCCGGAATTCTGATGCGTCATCGGCGGACAATGGCCATCATCCGGCTTTGCGCGGGATTGTGCCGTGGCGTCCTGATTTGAAGCGGTCATGTCAGGCATGGCCATGGACTGCTCCCTGTCGATTAGGGCAGATCGATTGACGTAACCCAATCGAATGCGAGGCATCTTACGACCAGATCCGGCTGACTGTCATTGCGCCGGATCAACGCAGTGTTGATGTCACGGTTCCGCCTATGCCGTATTCCCGGCATCAACTGTGAACACGGTCCCGGTGACATTGCGGCCGCCCTCGCCGAGCAGGTATTCCACCATGCGCGCGACGTCGTCCGTCTCCGGCAGGCGGCGCAGCGCGCTGCGGCCGGCGATGCGCTTGCGGCCGTCGCCGGAAAGATTATGCGTGAGCTCGGTGTCGATGAAGCCCGGCGCGATGGCATTCACCGTGATGCCGACCTTGCCGACCTCGCGCGCAAGCGATCGGGTGAAGCCGGTGGCGGCGGCCTTGGTCGCGCCGTAGACGGACAGGCCGTTATAGCCGGTCGTGGCAATGATCGAGGAGATGTTGATGATGCGGCCGGCGCCGTCCGCCATCATCTGCCGCGCCACATATTTGGTGAGGATGATCGGCGACAGCACGTTGAGCTGCACCAGCGCCTCGATCTCGGAATTATGCATGGTGGCGAGCAGGCCTTCAGTGCCGAGGCCGGCATTGTTGACGAGGCCGTAGACCGGGCCGAATTCGTCGCGCACCAATTTTGCAAAGGCCGGAATGGCGTCGATCACCGCAAGGTCGCATGCACGGAAATGCAGCCGCCCGTCGGACCCGGCAATCGCAGCCTTGAGCTCTTCGCTCTCACGCCGCGCCGCCGCGATCACGTTGTAGCCGGCGCCGGCGAGGCGTCTGCCGATCGAAAGACCTATGCCGCGACTACCGCCGGTGACGAGAACGTTCTTATGCATCGGTTCGCGCCAGTTTTCCGGCCGGGGTGACATCGAGCGCCTCGACGAAGCGAATCACCGCCGGCACCTTGTGGGAGGCGAGCTGCGCGCGGCACCGATCCAGGATCTGGTCGCGAATCTCTTTGGCGCGCGCGGGATCGGTACCCGCAGTGAGTATCACGTCGGCGACGACGATGCCGCCGGTGATCGGGCTCTTCCGCGATTTTGCCCGCGACATCCGCACATCGGGATGTCGGTTGATCACTGCCTCGATCTCTTCGGGGTGGACCTTCAGCCCGCCGATATTGATGATGCCGCCGCGGCGGCCGACGAAGTAATAGCGGTCGCCGCGCAGCTCGACGATGTCGCCGCTGTCGACAAATCCGTCGTCATCGGTGAGTGCCCCGGCGCTGCGGCCGACATAGGCATGCGCGGTGCGCGTCGAACGGATACGGAGCGAGCCGTCGACCACTTTCATCTCGACGCCGTTGCGATTGCCGAGATAGTCGGCCGGAAAGCCCTCCAGCCCGTCATTCACGGCGAAGCCGACGCCGGCTTCGGTCGAGGCATAGGCATGACCGATGGAGGAGTTGGGAAATGCCGACTTCAAACCATCGAGCACCGCCTGGTCGGCGATCTCACCGGAGAGACGGACGTAAGCCGGGGCGAATTGCGTGGCCGAACCGCTCATCAGGAGCTTGCGCCAGTGCGAGGGTGTGCCCGAGATGTGGGAGACCCCGCGCGCATTCAACCGTGCGACGTGATCGGCCAGCGCCTCCTGCGGATCCGACAGCACCATGGAGCCGCCGGAGAGGATGGCGCGGAGGAAGATTTGCAGGCCGCCATAGCGGCGGATGTCGTAGAACGTCGCCCACACCGGCGCAGGTCCGCGTGCGGGGCCCTCGGCGACGATCGCGCCGGTCAGCGCCTCCAGCGTATGGCCCGCGATTTTCGGCACGCCAGCCGTGCCCGACGTCAGCATCAGCCATTCGGTTGCGCGTTCGGACTTGGCTGGCGTGGCGGCTTCGAGCGGCAATTGCGCAGTGACGACGAGCGCGATGCCCGTGTCGGTCCAGCGGTCGGGCTCGTCGGTGACGACGGCGTCAATCGCGGCATCTGCGATCAGCGCGTCGAGATGTGCCGCGTTGAGATCGGGTGGACATAGCAACATGCGACGGGCGATGCCGTCGAGCTCGATCATCGCAAGGCCGGAGCGAAGCTGGTCCGATAGTTTGAGCAGCACGGCGCGGCCCGACAATTCGCGCAGGCGGCCGCCCAGGACCGTGTGCGACAGGACGTCGGTCAGCGACACGACATCGTGCGCATCGGAGATCGTGCGGCCCTTCAGCTCCGCGCTGAGATGGTCGCGGAGCGCAAAGATCTCACGCGGGGACATTTTCGTAGGCCCGCACGAAATCGCCCACCGTGGCGGGAAATGCAGCGTCCTCGGAGATGGTGAAGGGGTCGACGCCGGTCTCGTCCTCGAGACGTGCGACCAGAATGGCGAAGGCGAGCGAGTCGAAGCCCGTCTCGTGCAGGGACAGATCGTCCGAAAGAGCGGGAAGCGTGACGTGCTGCTCCCTGGCGATCTGCTGGATCGCCTCAATGACCTTAGACCTTACCGACATGGCTGGCTCGCTTTGTTATCGTTGCTGTTGCGGCGGCTCTTGCTGGCCGCCTCCCCATGGCCGCTTGTTTACCCGACAGAAGTAAATGCCTTCTTGGACAATTCAGATAAAATTGGACCTATCTGCCGATTTTCGCGCGTTCTAAAGCCTGATCGAACCGTCCAGGATTCGTGCAAAGGCCTCCGCATCCAACGTCACATAGGCGCCAGATCCGGGGTCTGCCATGAACAGCCGATCGGAGATCGCGGCGGGATCGAAGCCTTCCCTCGCGAGATCGCCCTTCTTCTGCTTGAACGTCTCGGTCGCATCGATCTCGCTGGAGATGCGGATGAAGACGGGACGTGCGTAGGCCGGCAGGCGTTGCGCCAGATGTGCGGGCAATGCCCCAATGTCAAAGCCCTCGTTGACGACGATCGCGCTCATGCCGGCGCGGCCGTCGGCACCGGAGATGGCGACGCCGTAAGTGGTGGCATCGACCACGCCGGTGAAATCGCGCATCGCGTCGTTCACCTCCGAGGTCGCGACGTTCTCGCCTTTCCAGCGGAAAGTGTCCCCGATGCGATCGACGAAATGGAAGAAGCCCTTGTCGTCGATCCGCATCAGATCGCCGGTGCGGAACCAGGCATCGCCTTTGGCAAAGACATCACGAAGGATCTTCTTCTCGGTCTCGCCGGCGTCGGTGTAGCCCTCGAAGCGGCCGCCGCCCTCATCGGCGGTGCCGATGCGGCCGATGGCTTCGCCGGCCTCGCCGCGAGCGCAGGCGAGGCAAAATCCCTCTTCATTGCGTAGCGGCATGCCGCTGTCGGGGTCGAGCTTGACGAGATTGGCAGGAAAGCGATGCGCGAGCAGCGGCGGGACACGGCCGATCGCGCCCGGCTGTCCCTCGACGTTGAACAGCGAGAAATTGCCTTCCGTCGCCGCATAGAATTCGAGGATGCGGGGAATGGCGAAACGCGCCTGAAAGTCGTCCCAGATGTCGCCGCGCAGGCCGTTGCCGCAGACGAGGCGGAGACGATGACGATTCTCGTACTCCGACGGCGGCGCCTTGAGCAGATAGCGGCAGAGCTCGCCGATGTATTGAAACAGCGTGCAATCGTGCCGGACGATGTCGGGCCAGAAATGCGACGCAGAGAATTTCTCCGCGATCACCACCGAGCCGCCGGCGGCCAGCATGCTGCACGGCGCGACGATGCCGCCGACCGAGTGGAATAACGGCAGGCAATCATAGAGCCGATCCTGGGGGGTCGCGGCGGTGAGGCCGGCGAACCAGAAGCCCCAATTGAGAATGCGGCGATGGCTGATGGTGGCGGCCTTCGGCAGGCCTGTCGTGCCCGAGGTGTAGATCAGCAACGCACGGTCGTCGATGGTAACCTCGCCGCGCTCCAGCGGCGAAAGAGGAGCGTCGTCCAGCACGGCAAGCGCGACATCGATGGCGCGATCGCTGCGGGCATCGCCATGCGTCCAGACCTTGGCCTGGGTCTTCAGATGCGGCGTTGAACTCTCGAATATCTCCGTGAGCTCGTGCGCCACGATGATATGCCTGGGCTTGGCGACGTCGATGCAATGCGCGAGCGACTGACCGACCAGCTTGGTATTGAGGAGCGCGACCACACCGCCGACACGGCTGATGCCGAGCCATGCCGCGACATAGTCGATGCCGTTCGGCATGATCAACGCGACGATATCGCCCTTGGTCACGCCGACCGAGCACGCCCAGCGCGCGTAGCGATTGATGCGCTTCGACAGGCCTAGATAGACGAGACTCGTGTCATCGGTGACCAGCGCGACACGGTCGGGCTGACGCTGCGCCCAATCGTCGATGACGTCGGCGAACAGACGTCCGGGCAACGTCTCGATCCGCGCGGTGAGCTCGATGGCTTTCAGCCAGATCTTTGAAGCCGAAGGGGCACGCCCGGTTTTCGGTTGCTCGATGACAGCGGTCGTCATTGCCGTTCATTCTTTCGGAACGTTTCTGCTGGTTCCGGCAACTTAGCTCGCGCGCCCTGCCTAGGTGTTAAAGGACAAGGTAAAACCCGGTTAGTGCGGAATTAACGCTAGCTATCCTTTACCAGGCCGGCGATCTCGGCGGCATGGTGTCGGCGCAGGCCGATGGCCGGCGCAAGATGGGCGGAGCGCCTGGCCCTCACATCATCTGCACAAGCGGACCGCGATTGGCTTGGTGGCCTGTGCAGGGGCGCTAGCCGCTGCGCCGGTGACGCTGGCGCTGCGAAGGTACATTGGACCGATAATACGGATTGAGATCGCAGGTGGCGGCGCGGCCCGAGGCCGTGGCGCGGCACTGCGGCATCGAGGTGAACGAGCAATCGTACCAATTCAGGCCGCCGCGGCCGGAATAGACGTGCATGCAGACGGGATAGCTCGGATCGTAGGTCTGCGCATGCGAGGGCGTGAGCGCGAGCAATGCCGCGACGACGATGATGGGGCACGACCAGAGACGCATGAAGAGTGCTCCTGCACGCCGCATCGACGATCGCTAGTGCGGCTTCTTGTGGCGCCGGCGAGGCGGCGGCTCCTTGGGCGCGTAGTAGGGATTGACGTCACAGCTCGCCGCGAGCCCCGACGCCGTGGCCCGACATTGCGGCATCGAGGTGAAAGAGCAGTCGAAATAATCACCGCCGCCACCGCCGAAGCCGCCACCGGCCGTATAGACGTGCATGCACACCGGATAGCGCGGGTCGTATCTCTGAGCATTGGCCGGTGCCGCAACGAACAGCGCCGCAGTCGCGGTGAGGGTCAAGATCGGCAGGCGCATGGACTTAATCCTCGAATCGACGACGTCGGCGGCGGGTCTGATGCCGACGGCCTGCTATGGCATAACACGAAGCCGGCGGCGACAGTTCTTGGGTCGGATGACGGCAAGGTGAGTGCAGCGGGCTACGGCGCTATGCGCCGAGCCCCTGCAGCACCAGCCGGTTCAGCCTCGCCGCAAACGCAGCGGGATCTTCCGGCAATTCGCCATCCAGGATCTGCGCCTGTTCGAGCAGGAGCAGGCTGAGGTCGTCGACCGCCTTGGAGCCGGCCTGCGCCTTGGTGATCGCGCCCACCATCGGATGGCGCAGATTGATCTCCAGGATCGGCTTGGTCTTCATGCCGCGGTTCTGCTGCGCCAGGATTCGCTCGAGCTCCCGGCTCGGCCCCTGGCTGTCGGCGACGAGGCAGGAGGCCGAGCTGGTGAGGCGCGTCGAGGCCTTGACGTCGCTGACGCGCTCGCCGAGCGCGGCCTTGATCACAGCGATGGTGGCGGCCTCGTCGGCTTCGGGCTCATCCTTCTTCGCCTCGTCCTTGTCGTCGACGCGCGGAATCAGGTCGAGATTGAGATCGCCCTGGCTCAGCGACTTCAGCGGCTTGCCCTCGAACTCCGAGGGCATCGAGGTCCAGAAGGCGTCGACGGGATCGGACAGCAGCAGCACCTCGATGCCGCGCGCCGTCGCGGCCTCGAGCCGCGGGTTGGACCTCAGCCGCTCGATGCTGTCGCCGACGAGATAATAGATCTCGGTCTGGTTCGGCTTGAAATCGGCGATGACCTGCTTCAGCGAACGCTTCTCGCCCGACGTCGTGGTGAAGCGCGACAGCGCCAGCAGTTTCTCGCGCCGCTCGAAATCCTCGTAGATGCCTTCCTTGAGCACCGCGCCGAAGGCGTCCCAGATCTTGGCGAAATTGTCCGGATCCTTCTCGGCGAGGCTTTCGAGCTCCGACACGACCCGGGTCGCCACCGCCTTGCGGATCTGCGCGAGCTGGGGATTGTTCTGGAGCATCTCGCGGGAGATGTTGAGGGGAAGGTCCTCGCTGTCGACGACGCCTCGGACGAAGCGGAGATAGCCCGGAAGCAGATCGGCATCGTCGGTGATGAAGACCCGGCGGACGTAGAGCTTCACCCGGCCCTTGCGGTTCGGCTCGAACAGGTCGAACGGCTTGGTCGAGGGAGCGAACAGCAGCACGGCGTAGGAATAGCGGCCCTCGGCGCGGTAATGCAGCGTCATCGCGGGATCGTCGAAGGCGGACGCGATCTGCTGATAGGCTTTCTTGTAGTCTTCTGCCGTGAGCTCTGATTTCGAGCGCTGCCATAGCGCGCTGGCCGAATTGATCTGGCGCGGCTCGCCCTCTTCCGGCACGAGCTCGATGGGAAACAGGATGTTGTCGGAATAGGCACCGACGATGCGCTCGATCTCGTAGGCCTCGAGGTATTTCTTGGCATCGTCCTTGAGATGCAGAACGATCTCGGTGCCGCGCGTCAGCCGCGCCGCCTCCTCGTCACTGGCACGGGCGATCTCGAAGCCGGAGCCACCGGAAGATGTCCAGGTCCAGACGTCGCTCTCGCCGGCACGGCGGCTGACCACGGCGATCTTCTCGGCGACCATGAAGGCGGAATAGAAGCCGACGCCGAACTGGCCGATCAAGCCGAGGCCATCCTTGGCCTCCTTCAGCTTCGATACGAACGCCTTGGTGCCGGAGCGGGCGATGGTGCCGAGATGATCGATCAGCTCCTGCCGCTCCATGCCGATGCCGTTGTCGGCGATCGTGAGCGTCGCGGCTTGCTTGTTTGGAATGATGCGGATCTTGAGCGCGTCGCCCTCGCCCAGCAGCGCCGGGCTGGCGATCGCCTCGTAGCGCAGCTTGTCGCAGGCGTCGGAGGCGTTGGAGACGAGCTCGCGCAGGAAGATGTCGGTCTCGGAATAGACGGAATGCACCATGAGGTGCAGAAGCTCGGAAACTTCGGCCTGGAAGGGCTGCGTATGCACAGCCGTGTCTGACGTCGTCATGCGTTTACCCGGTCAAAACGAAGGGGAAGAAACCCGGGATATAACGCGAGCGTGCGGGGGATCAAGTGGACGTGAACGATCTTGCTCTCGGCGGAAGGACGCCCGGTCCGGCGTCCTTGCGGATCAGGTCACGCAACGGCCGGGCTGAAGCAGCTTTGCGACCTCGGTCAGGGAGCTGACCATCGGCTCGCAGGCGATCGTCGGCTTGTTGCGGACCTTCTTCTGGTTCTGGAGCAGCATCGGCGGCTTGGCGTTGCCGGTCTCGATCACCGCGGGCACCCGCAGCAACACCGAGGTATTGGCGAGATCGTTCAGCCGCATTGAGACGGTGCGGACGGGTACCGGTGCGGGCTTGATGTCGGCAAGCCGGTCGGCCTTGCCGGCGCGGTTGACGTTCTGGCTTGGCGCGGAGGTCGAGCCGTGGCTGGGGATATCGGCGACCGCCTGCCAGCGGTCGGCCAGATCGTGGCCGGAGGCCAATTGCGCCGCGCCGAGCGTTGTGGCAATCGCGATGGCGCCCAAAAATGCCTTGTAAATCTGTGACATGACTGCCGATCCCTCGCCCCATGGCGATCACGGGAACAACGCCGGCGGTGGACCAGGGGTTCTTGACCGTTACGATCACTTAACCGTGTGCGACAATGGCCGCAGCGCGCGCAAAATATTTCGCGGGGCGTGGAACGACTCGCGCAGGCAGGAGTCGTCTCAGCAGCCGGCTATTCCCCCCTGCCCCATAAGCCGGCGACGTAGGGCGCGACTGTGGTGATGCCAGTCGCGCCTTACTTTTTTCTGGGGCTCGCTTGAGTCGCGCTATTTGGCTTTTTCCGCGAGCCACTCCCGCCCCTCGCCATATAGCTTTTCGACCTCTGCGCCGGTCAGGCCCGGCATGTCGCGCTTGACCTTGTAGCCGATCAGCTCCTGCATGTAGGCGAGGTGGCGGTAGCCTTCGGGCAGCGCGGCGAGCGCCTTCTGGTCGAGACGGAGTGTCGCGGCGGGATCGACCGGGTCGATCCGGTCCTTCTCATAGATCGGCTGGCGGCGGACGATGCCCCATCTTTCCTGGCGCTTCTCCAGGAAATCGTAAAAGCGCCCGGTGCAGACGACGTCGCAGAGCACGTCGTGCACCAGGGCACGCTGCGAGATCGTCATCTTGGTCTGGGCAATGGCCCGCTCGCCCTTGAGGTCGATGCTGGTGCCGCCGAGGAAGTGCAGGATGCGCACGCCCTTGGCGAAGCCCTCCTGGCTGACGCGCATGAAATCCCGCGCCGGCCCCTGAAACCAGGTCGCGGACATCCAGCCCTCCTCGTGCCAGACCGTGGCAAAGCGCTCCCAGTCGCCGGCATCGCGCCACACCGCCCAGTTCTCGACGAGGTCGCGAATGGCGAGGCGGTCGAGGAGTTGCTGGTGCATGGTCCGTCTCCGGCTAGATTCATGCATGAGGTATGAGCGGCGCCGCGGATGCGCGTCAAGCGCGGACAACCGACACGAAAAATCCGGCGTGCCCTGCAGCACGCCGGATCAAATCGTTTCGCGAACGATGCCTTCCTTACGCCGCCGGCGCCTTTGGCGCCCGGTTGCGCGAGTTGCGCTGGAAGAACAGCGCCTGGCTCGCCACCGCCGACACCATCGCGGGCTGGAAGGGCTTCGAGATCAGGAATGCCGGCTCGGGACGCTCGCCGGTGAGGAAGCGCTCGGGGTAGGCGGTGATGAACACCACCGGCACCTCGAAAGTGCGCAGCAGCTCGTTGACGGCGTCGAGGCCCGACGAGCCGTCGGCAAGCTGGATGTCGGCGAGGATCAGACCCGGGCGCTTGTTCTTGGCGAGCGCCACGGCATCGGCATGGGTCCGCGCGACGCCGACGACGTTGTGGCCGAGATTCTTCACCAGGCTCTCGAGGTCCATGGCGATGAAGGTCTCGTCCTCGATGATCAGCACGTCTGTCGCGATCTCGGCCGCCATCTCGCGGCCTGCGGCATCCGCAAGGCGCCGCGTCTCGGCGACGTCGGTGCCGAGGATGTAGCCGACTTCCTCCTCCGAAAACCCCTCCAGGGAGAGCAGGAGGAAGGCCTGCCGTGGCAGCGGCGTGATGTTCGACAGGCGCCGCTCTGGCGGCATCGGCAGGGTCGTCACCTCCGAATCGTCGTTGACCGAGACCGAGTTCCAGATCTGGGTGAACAGCCGGAACAAGCCGGCGCGCGGTCCATGGCTCTCGTCGAGCACCGCTGGATCTCCCAGCATGGCTTCCAACATGGCAGCGACGTAGGCGTCACCGGAGGCCTGGCTGCCTGTCAGGGCGCGTGCGTACCGGCGCAACAACGGCAAGTGTTCAGCAACAAGCTGTGAACGGGACATCCCCACTCCATTCGTGTTCGGGCCGGCCTTGAGGTCGAGATCCTGAGGTCAGGCGTCACGCGGGGGGCCCGGGTTCCCCTGCTGGGCTGATTACGCCTCAACTTGAGAAAAGTTCCGTCCGGCCGGGAACTTTTTCTCGAACCTGGAATTGTGCCTAACCAGGGAACGGCTCCCGGTTGAGAAAACCTCTCGAACTTACAGTCACTTAACTCGGGGAAACGTGGAACAGGTCATGAAAGATCTCAAGTCTCAAGCCAGCAGAAGCACGACCCCCGGCAAGGGAGGCCTCACTCCGGAGATCCAATCCCGGATAGGGCATCAGTTGCGCGCCATGTATGATGATGTCGTGCGACAAGGCGTTCCGGATCGGTTCGCAGAGCTGATCAAGAAGCTTGATGCGCCGGGAGCGACACCCCAATTGGGCGATGAGGGCGGATCCAACGACAACAACAATGGGAGGGACTAATGCCTCTCACGGATTCCCTGCGTAACGACATCCTGGCGGCCGTGCCCAGTCTGCGCGCGTTCGCCATTTCGCTCAGCGGCAATGCGGACCGCGCCGACGATTTGGTCCAGGAGACGCTGCTCCGCGCGCTCGCCAACATCGACTCGTTCCAGCCCGGCTCCAATCTGCCGGCGTGGCTGTTCACGATCCTGCGCAACCTATTCCGTTCCGACTACCGCAAGCGGCGGCGCGAGGTCGAGGATGCCGAGGGCAACTACGCCAAGACGCTGAAGACACAGCCCTCGCAGAACGCACATCTCGAGTTCGAGGAGTTCCGCACGGCGCTCGAGAAGCTTCCGCAGGACCAGCGTGAAGCGTTGATCCTGGTCGGCGCCTCGGGCTTCTCCTACGAGGATGCGGCCTCGATCTGCGGCTGCGCGGTCGGCACGATCAAGAGCCGCGTGAACCGCGCCCGCTCGAAGCTCGCCGCACTGCTCTATGTCGACGGCGCCGAGGATTTCGGGCCTGACGAGACGGTGCGGGCCGTGATCGGCGGCAGCGGCGGCTGACGGCCATTCGACCGAGACAGACGAAGGCGGCCGTTTCCACGGCCGTCTTCGCGCGCGTCTGAGGCCGACGGCGCGGGACCACGCCGCTCTCGATCACTCCTCTGCAAAGGTGACCGTATCTGCCACGCTCGCACGCGAGGTGCGGTAGCTGTTGACCTTGTGGGCGTCGTCCGCATAACCGAACGAGATGCCGCAGACGATCCGGCGATCGTCGGGCAGGTTGAAGTGGCGGCGGATCAGGCCGGAATGCCGCGCCAAGGCGGCCTGCGGAATCGTGCCGAGCCCGAGCGCCTGCGCGGCCAGCATGAAATTGCTGACATAGGCGCCGCAATCGATCGCACCGTAAATGCCGAGCGGCTCGTTGGTGTGGATGATCGCGACGTGCGGCGCGCCGAAGAAATTGTAGTTCTCCAGCGCTTGCTTGGCGTAGGCGCTTCTGTCGCCGCGGGCGATGCCCAGCGTATTGTACAGCTGAAAACCGCTCTCGCGGCGCCGCTCCAGATAGATCCCGACATATTCGCGCGGCGGCGTGAAATCGTAGTCGTCGCCGAGACCGCCAGAAGCCTCCTTGTAGATCGCCTGGCGAAAGCGCTCCTTGGCAGCGCCGCTGGCGATGACGACCTGCCAGGGCTGGCTGTTGCACCATGAGGCCGTGCGCTGCGCGGTGGTCAGCACATGCTCGATGGTGGCGCGGTCGACTTCCTTCGGCAGGAAGGCGCGGACGGAATAACGCTCATTGAGGAGCTCTTCGAGCACGCCGATACGGTCTTCAGTGGAGTGGCGGGCATTGGGTGCTTTAGCGTCCATGGCTTGACTCGCTTTCGTGCCCCGGACGCGACACAGCACGAAGTGATGCGGCGCAGAGCCGGGGCCCATTGTGGAATTCCGGGTCCCGGCTCACGGCGCGCTGCGCCGCGTCCGGGACACGAGGATAATCACCGCCCCTTGGTCGGGATCTTGTTGTACGGCACGTCCTTGTCGACACGAATGTCGCCCGGCAGCCCCAGCACGCGCTCGGCGATGATGTTGCGCAGGATCTCGTCGGTGCCGCCCGCGATGCGCATCGAGGGCGCGGACAGCAGCATCTGCTGGAACTGGCCCTGCACCGTTTCCTCGTCGTTTCCGGTGAGAACACCGGCCGCGCCCTGTAGGTCCATCGCGTAGGTCGCAATGTCCTGGAGCATCATGCCCGAGACCAGCTTCCCGATGGAGTTCTCCGGGCCCGGCCGCTCGCCCTTCGAAAGGGCCGAGATGGTGCGGTAGCTGGTGTATTTCAGCCCGCTCGACTTCGCCGCCCAGCTCGCAAGCTTCGAGCGCACGGCGGGATCGTCGATGGCGAGCCCCTCCTCCAACATGAGGTTGGAGCAGAAGTCGAACATCTCGGGGACGCCGGTCGCAAGCCGCGAGCCGATCGACATGCGCTCGTTCATCAGCGTGGTCAGCGATACGCTCCAGCCCTCGCCGACGGCGCCGAGGCGCTGGCTGTCGGGAATCACAACGTCGGTGAAATAGACTTCGTTGAACTCCTGCATGCCATTGGCCTGCTTGATCGGCCTGACCTCCACGCCGGGGCTCTTCATGTCCAGGAAGAACATGGTGAGGCCCTTGTGCTTGGGCACACTCGGATCGGTGCGCGCGATCAAAAGGCCGTAGTCGGAGTAATGCGCGCCCGAGGTCCAGATCTTCTGGCCATTAACAACCCAATTGTCGCCCTTCTTCTCCGCGCGTGTGCGCAGACCCGCGACGTCCGAACCAGCGGACGGTTCGGAGAACAACTGGCACCAGATCTCCTCGCCCGAGGCGAGCTTCGGCAGATACCTGCGCTTCGCATCCTCGCTGCCGAACGCCATCACGGTCGGGCCGCACATGCCCTCGCCGATCTGGAACGGCTGCGTCAGCTTGCCGTAGACGCCCTCCTCCTGCTGCCAGATCACCTTCTCGATCGGCGTCGCGCCGCGGCCGCCATACTCCTTAGGCCAGTGCAGACAGGCCCAGCCGCCTTCGGCCTTTTTCTTCTGCCAGGCCTTGCCGACATCGACGATGTCGTGGCTGGCAAGGCGAATGCGGCCGAGCGAGGATTTCGACAGCTCGGCATGCAATTCCTTCGGCGCGTGGGCGTCGATCCATTTCCGCGCGGTCTCGCGGAATGCGGCTTCCTGCGGGGTGTCGTCGAAATTCATGGCGGACCTCTACCCTCTTCCCTTCGTCGGGATCTTGTTGAACGGCACGTCCTTGTCGACCCTGATATCGCCGGGCAGGCCCAGCACCCGCTCGGCGATGATGTTGCGCATGATCTCGTCGGTGCCGCCTTCGACGCGCGTGCCGGGTGCGCGCAGCAGCATCGCCTGGAAACGGCCGGCGAGTTCGGCATCCTCACCGCTGACCACGCCGCTAGCCCCCTGCAGATCCAGCGCGTAGGTCGCGACGTCCTGAATCATCGAGCCCGCCACCAGCTTGCCGATGGAATTTTCCGGCCCCGGCCGCTCGCCCTTCGAGAGCGCCGAAATCGCGCGCATGCTGGTGTATTTCAGCCCGCTCGCCTTCACCGCCCAGTTCGCCAGCTTCGCGCGCACGGCGCGATCCTCGATCGCCGGCCCGTCGTCGAGCATCAGGCTGGAGCAATACTCGAACAATTCAGGGAAGCCGGTCGAGACGGCCGCGCCGATCGCGCTGCGCTCGTTCATCAGCGTGGTCAGCGAGACGTTCCAGCCGTCGCCGACCTCGCCGAGACGCTGGTGGTCGGGGATGCGGACATTGGTGAAATAGACCTCGTTGAAGTCGGAAGCGCCGCTGGCCTGCTTGATCGGCCTGACCTCGACGCCGGGGCTCTTCATGTCCAGGAAGAACATGGTGAGGCCCTTGTGCTTCGGCACGGTCGAATCGGTGCGCGTGAGCAGGATGCCGTAATCGGAATAATGCGCGCCCGACGTCCAGATCTTCTGGCCGTTGACGACCCACTCGTCGCCATCTTTCTCTGCGCGCGTGCGCAAGCCCGCGACGTCGGAGCCGCCGGCCGGCTCGGAGAACAGCTGGCACCACACCTTCTCGCCTGATGCGAGCGGCGGCAAATAGGTCCGCTTATGCTCCTCGCGTGCGAACGCCATCATGGTCGGCCCGCACATGCCGTGGCCGATGATGAACATGCGTGAGAGCTGACCAAACGGCCCCTCTTCCTGCTGCCAGATTACGCGCTCGATCGGCGACGATCCGCGGCCGCCATACTCCTTCGGCCAGTGCAGGCAGGCCCAGCCAGCGTCGGCCTTCTTCTTCTGCCAGGCCTTTGCGACCTCGAGAATGTCGGCATTCCTAAGCACGGTGCGGCCGAGCGAGGATTTGCGCAGCTCGTCCTCGTATTGCTTCGGCGCGTTCGCGCCGATCCAGGCGCGCGCGGTGGCGCGGAATTCGGCTTCCTGCGGGGTGTCGTCGAAGTTCATGGTTCTTTATCTCTTCTTCCGTCGTTCCGGGGCGATGCGCAGCATCGAACCCGGAATCCAGAGGTTATCGACTCAACTCGAGATTCCGGGTTCTCGCTTCGCGAGCCCCGGAATGACGACAACATCAAGCCGCGTTCTTCTTGCGCATGCGGTCGATCAACTGGTCCTCCCAATAGGACAGGCTGCCGAGACCAAGCGCCATGGCGTTGGCGCGGCGATAGTACATGTGGCAGTCGAACTCCCAGGTGAAACCCATGCCGCCGTGAACCTGGATGTTGTTCTTGGCGCAGTGCTGAAACGCCTGCGTCGCGCTGATCCGGGCGGCAGCCGCAGCTTCCGGCAGCTCGCCAGCATTGGTCGAGAGCGCCCAGGCGCCGTAATAGCAGTTGGAGCGCGCCAGCGTCGCCGAGACATACATGTCGGCAAGCATGTGCTTGACCGCCTGGAACGACCCGATTTGCCGGCCGAAGGCGATGCGGTCGAGCGCGTAGTCCCGCCCCATCTCCAGCGCGCGATCGGAGCCGCCGACCTGCTCGAACGCGCAGAGCACCGCGGCGCGATCGAGCACCTGGGTGAGGATGCTCCAGCCCTCGCCGGCAACTCCTAGCGGCTCGGCCTTGCAGTCCTTGAAGATGATCTCGGCCTGACCGCGGGTCGGATCGAGATTGGTGAGGCTCTTCACCTCGACGCCACCGGACTTGAGGTCGACCAGGAACAGCGAGATATCGCTGTCCCGGCCGCTCGATCCGGTACGCGCGGCAACAACCGCGAAATCGGCGATGGCGCCGTCGGCGACCGGCTTCTTGACGCCATTGAGCACGCCGTTCGCAGCCGTGAGCTTGACGTTCTTCGGCGACGGATTCCCCTTGCCCTCGAATAGCGCCAGCGTGCCGATCGCCTCGCCCGACGCGATCGCCGGCAACCATTTCTTCTTCTGCGCGTCGCTGCCGGCGATCAGCAGCGCCTCGGCGGCGAGATACACGGTCGAGGAGAACGGCACCGGGGCATTGGCCCGTCCCATCTCCTCCGCGATCACGCAGAGCTCGAGATGGCCCGCACCCGCCCCGCCAAACTCCTCGGGAATCGCAACGCCGAGAAAGCCCATCTCGGCGAGGCCCTTCCATAGCTCCTTGTCATAGGGCGCCTTGCCGTCGAGCACGACGCGCACCGCCTTGGGCGAGCATTTTTCGGCAAGGAATTTGCGCGCCTGGTCGCGGAGCTGCTTCTGATCGTCGGAGAAATCGAAGTTCATGGCGGGCTACCTCTTGTTTGTTCGTCTTGTTCATTTTGAGACCGTCATTCCGGGGCGCGACGAAGTCGCGAGCCCGGAATCCATTTCGCCGCGTTTATGCGGCCTGATGGATTCCGGGTTCGCGCTGCGCGCGCCCCGGAATGACAGGCGAGAACGGTGCGTCATCGCAGCACGATCACATCCTGGTCCGGCTTGTCAGCATAGAGCCGCCCAACCAACACCGCTCTGCGCTCCAGGCCGGCGCGCTGGTTGATGTAGCCCTTGTCGGTGAGCTCGTTGCCGTCGATCGACGGCGGCTCGTCCATCAGCATGGCGCGCGCGATGATGCGGCTGCTGGCGCCTTCGCATTCTTTGTTGTGAGCTTCCAGCCCCCGTCTGAAGCAGGCAATGACCTCGGGATGCTTCACCGCATCAGCAAAGCTGAGATCGGGATTGCCAACGAGCTGCCGGCAAGCGTGAAGGTTCGGCCAGGCGAGCAGGCCGATGAACGGGCGATCCTGCCCCGCGACCAGCGCGTCATGAACCACGGGCGTCGCCGCCGCGATCGCATCGGTCCGCAGCGAGCCGACATGCACAAATGTGCCGGTGGTGAGCTTGAAATCCTCAACGACACGGCCGGCAAAGATGATGCCTTTTACCGGATCGGCATCGTCGACGAAGATGCCGGCATCGCCGATGCAGTAAAAGCCTTCCTCGTCGAACATCTTCTTCGTCAGCTCGGGCTGGCCGAAATAGCCGGGCGTGACGTTGACGCCGCGCAGGCGCAACTCGTATTTCGAGCCGCAAGGCACCATCTTCAACTCAACGCCTGGGAACGGCAGGCCGATCAGGCCGACGCGCTCGGTGTCCCAATAGGTGCCGGTCGAGGTCGGCGCGGTTTCGGTCGAGCCCCAGCCGGTGTAGAACACGATGCGCTCTCCGGTCGTCTTCACGGCGAGGGCCTGCATGCGGTCGTAGAGATCGTCCGGCAGCCGCGCGCCGCCATAGGCCATGATCGAGAGATTTTTGAAGAAGGAACGGCAGAGCGCATCGTCCTTCTCCATGGCGGCCGCGAGCGCGGCATAGCCGGCGGGGACATTGGCGTAATAGGTCGGGGAGATCTCGCGCAGGTTCCGCAACGTCTCCTCGAACTGGCCGGGCATCGGCCGGCCGTCATCGATATAGAGCGTGCCGCCATCAACCAGGATCGGATGAAACGCGGCATTGCCGCCCATGGTGTGATTCCAGGGCATCCAGTCCAGCATGGTCGAGATCGGGCCGCCAGGGTCACGGGGCCTCACCTGCATCATCATCGCAGCATTGGCGCACATCATCTCCTGCGTGTTGATGACGGCCTTGGGCATGCCGGTCGAGCCTGACGTGAACAGCAGCTTGCCGACGGTGTCGGGCGTGATCGTCGCAATCGACGCCTCGACATCCTTCGTCACCGGCGTCGCCGCGAGTTCGGCGAAGCTGACGCTTGTGATGCCGTCGCAGGGCCGCGCGACGTGAACGACGGTGACGCCACCAAGGTCGAGCGCCTTCAGCGCCTTCTCGAAGGTCGGACCGTCCTGCACCATCAATACGGCCGGCTTGATCAAGTCGAACAGGTATTTCAGCTTGACGTGATCGTGGCTCATCAGCGAGTAGGCCGGCGATACCGGCGCCGCCGGTACGCGTGCCTGCATCGCCGCCTGCGTCATCAGCGCATGCTCGATCGAATTGCCGGAGAGGATCGCGACGGGACGGCCATCGAGCCCGAGATTGAGCAGGCCTTGCGTCAGCGCATCCACGGTGCGCTTGGCTTCGGCATAAGATACCTTGCGCCATTCGCGGTTGGGCCCGCCGCGTTGCGCCAGCCAGATGCGCTCGGGCGCTTCCCTCGCCCATTTCGCCAGCGACGCCGGGATGTGCTTCTCGTAAGACTGCAGCGGAATGCGCGACTTCAGCACCACCGTGCCGTCGGCGCGGCGCCCGACGTCGATGTCGCGCGCGAGCCACTCGACCTTGCGAAAGGCGGGCTTCGTCATCACCGCCGCCGCGCTCCCACTCATTTTGCGTCTCCCGGAATTATCGTCCTTTGCGGATCGTTCTCGTTCAGCGCTTGATATAGACAGGCTTTCGCTTCTCAAGGAAGGCCCTGATGCCTTCCGAAAATTCCTCGGAGCGGCTGCACAGGACCTGGTTGCGATCTTCCATTCCGATAACGGCCTCGAGCGAGCCGGCGTCGACGCTCATGTTGAGACATTCCTTGGACAGGCGCAGTCCGACCGGCGAGGCTGTCATCATCGCATCGACATAGGGCACAGCCGCATCGTCGAGCTTGTCCTCGTCGACGACCTCTGAGACCAGTCCGACCGCGAGCGCGCGCTCGGCGCCGATGAAGCGACCCGTCAGGATCAATTCCGATGCCACGGACACGCCGACGAGGCGCGGCAGGAAATAGCTGGTGCCGATGTCGCAGCCGCCGAGGCCGAGCTTGATGAAGGCGCAGTTCATCCGCGCCGATTTCGTCGCGATGCGGATATCGGACGCCAGTGCCAGCGCAAAGCCACCGCCGGCCGCCGCGCCCTGCACCAGCGAAAGGATCGGCTGTGGGCAGCGCCGCATCAGCATCACGATATCTGCGATGCGGCGCTGCGAATCGAGCGACTCCGTGACGCCGGGCGGTTCCTGCTGTCCTGCGCGGCGAGCCATCGCCGCCTTGAGATCAAGACCCGCACAGAAATTCTTGCCGGCGCCCCGGAGCACAACGACGCGCGTGTCGCGATTGCGCTGCAGGCCCTGGAAATAAACGTTGAGCGCGTCGATCAGCGCAGGATCAAGCGCGTTGAGACTGTCGGGGCGATTGAGCGTCACCCGGTCGACGCCGTCGTCATGTTCGATCAGCAGCGGTTGGGACATGGGCGCTCCTGAGTACCGCCGATCGCGGTGCCAATTGCTGCGCCCTCTCCCCTTGTGGGAGAGGGCATGTACATCGCTGACCACATACTCGCTTGGGTGAGGGGTCTGCCTCCACTGATGAGATTGTGGAGAGAACCCATCATCCGGCGCGCTAAGAAGCGCGCCACCTTCTCCCACATCCGCCTTCGCCTGAAGGCTTCGGCGGACAAGAGGGGAGAAGGAAAGAAGCTACCTTGGCGCCATCCGGATCGCGCCGTCGAGGCGGATGGTCTCGCCGTTCAGCATCGGGTTCTCGACGATGTGCACCGCCAGCGAGCCGTATTCGGCGGCATCGCCGAGGCGCGAGGGATGCGGCACCTGGGCACCCAGGCTCTTGCGCGCCTCTTCGTTCAGGCCCATCAGCAGCGGCGTGAAGAACAGGCCGGGCGCGATGGTGTTGACGCGGATTTTCTGGCTGGCGAGGTCGCGCGCGGCCGGCAGGGTCAGGCCGACGACGCCGCCCTTCGATGCCGAATAGGCGATCTGGCCGATCTGGCCTTCGTAAGCGGCGACCGACGCCGTGTTGATGATGACGCCGCGCTCTTCGCCGACCGGCTCGATCGTGACGAGGCGCTCGGCGAACAGGCGCAGGCAGTTGAAGGTGCCGATCAGATTGACGTTGATGATGCGCGCGAATTTTTCCAAGGGATAGACGCCGTCGCGGCCGACGATGCGCTGCGAGCCGCCGATGCCGGCGCAGTTCATCAGCACGCGGGCAACACCGTGCGCGGCCTCGGCCTCGGCGATCGCCGCCTTGATCTGCTCTTCGCTGGTGACGTCGGCATGGAGCGCAACGCCCTTCACTTCGGCGGCGACCTTCTCGGCATTGTCCTTGTTCTGGTCGATCACGCCGATCTTGGCGCCCTTGGCCGCCATGGCGCGGGCGGTGGCCTCACCGAGGCCCGAACCACCGCCGGTGATGAGAACGGCTACGTCTTTCAGTTGCATGACAGGCACCTTTCCTTGGGCGTTTCTTCTCTGGACTTGTGGTGTATTGGCCGGACTATCCGGCAGCGGCAGCTTCCCCGGCTTGCGTGAGGATGCCGCCACAGATCAGCGTTTCCATGTGCTTGATGTATTGCCGGCAGACGTCGTCGGTAACCGGGCCGACGCCGGTCGCGCGGGACATCGCGTGCCGGCCGAAGAACAAATGATCGCAGGCGCCGATCAGGCTCGTGTAGAACAGCACCGGATCGGTCTGGCGGAATTCGCCGCGGCTGACGCCATCGGCCAGCAGGCGGCGGTGAAAGTCGAGCAGCGGCGCCACGAAGAATTTCGAGACTTCGTCGGCGGCGGCCGTGTTGGTCTCGTGCAAGAGGTAGTGGATCAACCGGTTCATGTAAGGGAACCGGTAATAGGCGCGGATGATGCCGCCGATATGCAGCTTCAGCTTCGCCGTGGCTGTAATCGGCTGCGCCAGCAGATATTCGAGATTGGAGAGCTCGGTCGCGGCATTGCGCTCGAGCAGCGCAAGCAGCAGGCCATCCTTGTTGCCAAAATGATATTTGACCAGCGCGGCGTTGGCGCCCGACTTCTGCGCGATGTCGCTGAGCGAGATCTCGATCGAGGAGCGTTCGATCATCAGCTCGCTCGCGGCCACGAGCAATTTCTCCGCGGTGGAATTCTTCCCGCTGGAGAGCCTGTTCGGTACGCTGGTAGCCACGGAGATCCCTGAATGCGCTGCGAGAGGCGCGCAGATAAGCCCAAGCAGCGCCTCATCACAAGAGTTAATTGATCGATTGACTAAACGATCTTCCGTCCCTTAAATCCGTCCCCGACAACCAACCCCAATCAAGAAATTCAGGGAGAAACCGACATGGCCGAGGCATACATCGTCGCCGCCGCGCGTACCGCCGGCGGGCGCAAGGGGGGCCGCCTCGCCGGCTGGCATCCGGCCGATCTCGCCGCGAAGGTGCTGGACGAGCTGGTCGATCGCACCAAGGTCGATCCTGCCCTGGTCGAGGACGTGATCATGGGCTGCGTGATGCAGGTCGGCGAGCAGTCCAACAACGTCGCGCGCAACGCGATCATGGCCTCGAAGCTGCCGGAGAGCGTGCCGGGCACGTCGATCGACCGCCAGTGCGGCTCCTCGCAGCAGGCGCTGCACTTCGCAGCCCAGGCCGTGATGTCGGGCACGATGGACGTCGTGATCGCCGCCGGCGTGGAATCGATGACGCGCGTGCCGATGGGCCTGTCGTCGCAGCTTCCGGCCAAGAACGGCTTTGGCAATTACAAGAGCCCTGGCATCGAGGCGAAGTATCCCAACATCGTGTTCAGCCAGTTCACCGGCGCCGAGATGATGGCTGAGAAGTACGGCCTGTCGAAGGATGATCTCGACGAGTACTCTTTCAACAGCCATCAGCGCGCGATCGCGGCGACCCAAGCCGGCCACTTCAAGAAGGAGATCGTGCCGCTCGAAATCACCCGCGCCGACGGCTCCAAGGACACCCACCACATCGACGAGGGTATCCGCTTCGACGTCACGCTCGACGGCATCAAGGGCGTCAAGCTGATTGCCGAGAACGGCAAGCTCACCGCAGCCAGCGCCAGCCAGATCTGCGACGGCGCTTCCGGCGTGATGGTCGTGAACGAGCGTGGCCTCAAGCAGCTCGGCGTCAAGCCGCTGGCGCGCATCCACCACATGACGATGACCGGCGGCGACCCCGTCATCATGCTCGACGCGCCACTGCACGCCACCAAGCGCGCGCTGGAGAAGGCCGGCATGAAGGTCGACGACATCGACCTGTTCGAGGTCAACGAGGCCTTCGCCTCGGTGCCGACCGGCTGGCTCAAGACCACTGGCGCGGATCCCGCGCGTCTCAACGTCAACGGCGGCGCCATCGCGCTCGGCCATCCGCTCGGCGGCTCCGGCACCAAGCTGATGACCACGCTGGTCCACGCCCTGCACCAGCGCGGCAAGCGCTACGGCCTGCAGACCATGTGCGAAGGCGGCGGCATGGCGAATGTGACGATCGTAGAGCGCCTGTAAAAAACAAAAGCGAGTAGCAAGTGGCGAGTAGCGAATGGTGAGTAGGCGAAGAGCGGTTTGCCCTTCCCTATTCGCCCTTCGCTACTCGCCATTCGCGTTTTGAGGAAACGCCATGACCCACCCCTCCGTCCACGCCCGCACCACGCCCGACAAGATCGCCTATCAGATGGCCGGCACCGGCAAGGCGATCACCTATCGCGAGCTCGACGAGCTTTCGAACCAGGGCGCGCATCTGTTCCGCTCGCTCGGATTGAAGGCCGGCGACCATATCGCGCTTTTGATGGAGAACCGTCTCGCCTTCATGGAGATCTGCTGGGCCGCGCAGCGCAGCGGGCTCTATTACACCGCGATCAGCCGCTATCTGAAGCAGGACGAGATCGACTACATCATCAAGGATTGCGGCGCCAAGGTCGTCATCACCACGCCGAAATGCGCTGACCAGATCAAGGATCTGGTCAAGGGCGCACCCGCCGAGCCGATCTTCTACATGATGGACGAGCCGCTGCCGGGGTTTCGTTCCTATGACAAGGAGGCCGCCGCGCAGCCGACGACGCCGATCGCGGACGAGGTCGCCGGCTACGACATGTTGTATTCGTCGGGCACCACCGGCCGGCCCAAGGGCATCAAGAAGGCGTTCGAAGGCAACAAGATCGACGTGCCGAACGCCTTCCTGCGCGTGCTCTGCGCCGACATGTGCGGCATGAATGCGGAGAGCACATATCTGTCGCCGGCGCCGCTTTATCACGCCGCGCCGCTGCGCTTCAACATGATGGCGACCGTGCTCGGCGGCACCTCGATCATCATGGAGCACTTCGACGCCGAAGATTTCCTGAAGCTGGTCGAGAAATACAAGGTCACGCAGTCGCAACTCGTGCCGACCATGTTCGTGCGCATGCTGAAACTGCCGGACGAGGTTCGCACCAAATACAACGTCTCCACGCTCAAGGGCGCGATCCATGCCGCCGCGCCGTGCCCGGTCGACGTGAAGGCCAAGATGATCGAATGGTGGGGACCGATCCTGATCGAGTATTACGCAGGCTCGGAAGGCAACGGCGTCACCGTCTGCAACTCACAGCAATGGCTGGAGCATCGCGGCAGCGTCGGCCGCGCCGTTGTCGGCAAGATCAAGATCTTGGACGAGAACGACGAGGAGCAGCCGGTCGGCGAGATCGGCACGGTCTATTTCGCCGACGCGCCCGCGTTCACCTATCACAACGACCCGGAGAAGACGAAGAAGGCCTACAACGCCAAAGGTTGGTCGACGCTCGGCGACGTCGGCTATCTCGACAAGGACGGCTTCCTCTATCTCACCGATCGCAAGTCCTACATGATCATCTCCGGCGGCGTGAACATCTACCCGCAGGAGACCGAGGACGTGCTGATCACCCATCCCGACGTCGCCGACGTCGCCGTGTTCGGCGTGCCGAACGAGGAGATGGGCGAAGAGGTCAAGGCGGTGGTGCAGCCGCACGACATGAGCCGCGCCGGCAAGGCGCTGGAGACCGATTTGATCGCCTACTGCAAGAGCCGCCTCTCCGCGATCAAGTGCCCGCGCTCGATCGATTTCGAGCCCGAGCTGCCGCGTACGCCGACCGGCAAGCTGGTGAAGCGGCATCTTCGCGACAAATATTGGCCGAAGGCGGCCGCGAAGATTTGAGGCGCCTCTTACCCTCCCCTGGACGGGGGAGGGTGGACCACCTCAATCGAACAGACTCGGCGTGTGGTTCACCAGCGCGCCTTCGATCTCCAGCATCTTCAGCTTCGTCACCACGCCGCCGTTGGCCGAAAATCCGCCGGGCTTGTTGCCGGCGGCGAGCACGCGGTGGCAGGGCACGACGATCGGACACGGGTTGCGACCGAGCGCCTGACCGACGTCCCGCGACAGCTGGACACCGCCGAGCTGCTTGGCGATATCGCCATAGGTGACGGTCTTCCCGGGCGGAATCGCGCGGGCGATCTCGTAGACGCCGCGGTTGAATTCGGGCACGCCGTCGAGATCGAGCTCGATATCGGTGAGGTCATCCGGCTCGCCTGAGAGCAGTTTTGTTATCCGGTCGATCGCCTCTCGCACTTCGGCCGTCGGCTCGGCCTCGCTGGCGTCGGCGTGACGCTGGCTGATCCGGGTGCGGATCTTCTGCTCACCGCCCATCGGCAATTGCGTGCCGTTGATGCCGCGCGGGCCCCAGGCGACGGCGCAGAGGCCGATTTTGGTGTCGAACAGGGCAAAATGCTGGTTGGTCATGGATCGGTTCCTGGCTTGCGTCCTTGTCGCACGCCCCCAATGAGATCTCGGTCCAAATCTAGGCTTGGAAATAGTTGCGATCCACCCGGTTTCCGGGGATCTTGCACAAGAGTTCCGGTCCCTCGCGAGCCTCGCATGCAAAGCCTCCACGTTAACGGATACGACATGCCCTATCTCGACGTGGGCGAAGACTGGGGTCGTCCGCCTCTGGTCTGTGTGCATGGCTCGCTCAACGATTTCCGCGTCTGGGGCTGCGTGCTCGGACCGCTGAGCCAGCGGCACCGGGTAATCGCCGTCAGCCTGAGGCACTTCTTCCCGGAACGCTGGGACGGCGTCGGTGACACCTATTCGATCGAGCAGCACGTCCAGGACGTCATCGGCTTCATCGAGAAGCTCGACCTTGGTCCGGTCGACCTGATGGGCCATTCCCGCGGCGGGCATATCTGCTTCCGTGTGGCACAGCGGAGGCCTGATCTGTTGCGCCGCCTGGTCCTCGCCGAGCCCGGCGGTGAACTCGATGTGAGCCTCGACCCTGATTACGTCGGCGGCCCGTCACCGCTGCTGGCGCGGTTCACGGCCTCGGCCGAGAAGATCGCATCCGGCGATGTCGACGGCGGCCTCGCCGTCTTCGTCGATACGCTGGAAGGGGCTGGCACCTGGCCGCGGCTGCCGGCGATGGTGAAACAGAATCTGCGCGACAACGCCATGACGCTGATCGGCCAGGTTCGCGACAACCGCCCGCCGTTCTCGAAGGCGGATGCGGAGTCCATCAAAATGCCGACGCTGTTCGTCCTCGGCGCGCGGACCAAGGGGCTGCTGCCGAAGGTGCTGCATGCGCTGGCCGCGCATGTGCCCTATTCCAGGACGGCGGTCATCCCGAATGCGACGCATCCGATGTTCGAGCAGGCGCCGCAGAAATACTCCGAAATGGTCCTGGATTTTCTGGCGAGCTGAGCATGCAGACATTCCACGTCAACGGTTACGACATGGCCTATCTCGAAGTCGGCGAGGGCCCGCCGCTGGTCTGCGTGCACGGCACGCTCGGGGATTTCCGCACCTGGTATTCCGTGCTCGGCCCGCTCTCGAAGACGCACCGCGTGATCTCGGTCAGCCTGCGGCACTTCTTCCCCGAACATTGGGATGCCGTCGGCGACGATTACAAGATGGCGCAGCATGTGGCCGACGTGACTGCCTTCATCGCGCAGGTGAGACCCGGACCCGTCGATCTGATGGGCCATTCCCGCGGCGGCCATATCGCATTCCGCGTGGCGCAGGCACGGCCTGATCTGCTGCGGAAACTGGTGCTGGCCGAGCCGGGCGGCGATCTCGATGCATCCCTGCCGGTGCCCGACGGCACGCCCAGCCACCCCTCGCTCGCCGCGCGTACCGTGCGCTCGGTCGAGATGATCCGCGCCGGCGATATCGAGGGCGCGCTGCAGAATTTCTACGAGGGAATCGAAGGCGACGGCTCCTGGCGGCGCGTGCCGGCGGCGGCCAAGCAGCAGCTGCGCGACAACGCGCTGACCTTCCTCGGCCAGATCAACGAGCAGCGCAAACCCTATACCCTTAGCGATGCGCAGGCGATCAGGACGCCGACGCTGCTGATCGGCGGCGGCGCGACGACAGGAAGCCTGTCGGTGATGTGGCGCGTGCTGGCCGCGCACATTGCAGGCGCGAAGACAGCGGTGATTCCGAACGCGGGCCATTGGATGTTCGAGCAGGCCCCGCTCGAGTTCGGCGAGGCGGTGAGCACGTTCCTGGCGGAATAGTTGCGCGCCTCTCCCCGCAAAGCGGGGAGAGGCGAAGAGGCCTCACACCTTCCAAATACCGACCGGCATCTTGATCGTCGCGTTCAGCCGGTTCCAGACGTTGATGGTCGCGATCGCGACGATCAGGGTTGCCAGCTCGCGCTCGTCAAAATGCTTGTCGGCCTCGTTCCAGATCGCATCCGGCACCGGATCCTCCCGATCGGCGAGGCGCGTGACGGCCTCGGTCAACGCCAGCGCGGCACGCTCGGCGTCGGTGAAATAGGGCGCATCGCGCCAGGCGGATACGGCGAACAGGCGCTCGTCGGTCTCCCCCAGCTTGCGCGCGACCTTGGGGTGCATGTCGACGCAGACGCTGCAGCCATTGATCTGGCTGGCGCGCAGGTGCACCAATTCCAGGAGCTTTTCCGGCAGCCCCTGCTTGGTCAAACTGCCGAGGGACTGAAGGACATTCATGGCTTCGGGGAGGACCATGACGGGGTGATTCATGCGGGCATGCATCTTTTCGTCTCCATCGTTCGAATTTCGAAGGTTCCGGTCACATCGGCCGGATTGGCTTCGTCATGGGCATGACGGATCGCGACCAGGGAATGTGACCGATGACCCAAAAAAACTCTGAACAGGATTTTCTCAGCCATCAGTTCGAGGCCAGCAGAGACCATTTGCGCGCGGTCGCCTACCGGATGCTGGGGTCCCGCGCCGAGGTCGATGATGCCGTGCAGGAGGCATGGCTGCGTGTCAGCCGCTACGACCTGTCCGACGTCGCGAATTTGCGCGGCTGGCTGACGACCGTCGTCGCGCGCATCTGCCTCGACATGCTGCGCGCACGGAAGTCGCGCAAGGAAGATCCGATGGGCCCGCATGTGCCCGAGCCGGTCGACGACACGCGGGAGCGCGAGGCGGAGCTGGCCGATTCCGTCGGCGCGGCGCTGCTCGTCGTGCTGGAAACACTTCAGCCGGCGGAGCGGCTCGCCTTCGTGCTGCACGACATGTTCGCAGTCCCCTTCGAGGAGATCGCACCGATCGTCGACCGCTCGGTCGACGCGTCGCGGCAGCTCGCGAGCCGGGCACGGCGGCGCGTGCAGGGGGCGCCGGTGCCCGAGACCGACATGTCGCGCCAGCGCGGCATCGTCGATGCCTTCCTCAAGGCGTCGCGCGAGGGCAATTTCGAGGGGCTGCTCGCCGTGCTCGATCCCGATGTCGTTTTCCGCGCCGACGACGCCGCGGTGCGGCTCGGCTCGCTGCCGGTGATCCGCGGCGCCGATGCGGTCGCGCAGGTCTACAAGGGCCGCGCGCGGGCCGCGCGGACCGCGCTGGTCGATGGCGAGATCGGCGTCGCCGTCATCCTCGCCGGACAGCTGCGCATCGCGCTGCGCGTGACGATCAGAGACGACCGCATTACCGGGATCGAGGCGCTGGCCGATGCGGAACGGATTGCTGCGCTTGAGGTGGAGGTGCTGGAGGGCTGAGGCCGATATCTTTTTGGCGAAAACAACCCCATGCACAGTAAACGAGGCCAGTGATGTCAATGGCTTAGCGCCGGCCTGCCGCCCCATCTTGCACCCATCTTGACGCCATCGCCCTCCAGCGATATCTTCGAATACGGAATTCCGTATTCCTATTTATTCTTCGGAGCTGCCGGCGTGATCCCTCTCGACCCGCTCCCGAACCTGATCGACCAGGTCTATGCCCGGATCCTGGAGGCGATCTCCGACCGCACGCTGCAGCCCGGCCAGCGCATCCGGCAGAACGAGCTGGCGGACAAGCTCGGCGTGTCGCGACAGCCCGTATCGCATGCGCTACATCTGCTGCACCGGCAGGGATTGGTCGCCGAAAGCGGCAGGCGCGGCTTCGAGGTCACCCAGCTCGACCCCTCACGCCTCCGCCAGCTCTACGAGGTGAGGGGCGCCATCGATGCGCTCGCCGCCGGGCTCGCAGCGGAGCGCGCGGGCTACGACGCGGCCGGCCGCGCGCGGGTGGAAGCGGCGCTCGCTGCCGGCAGCCGCATCGACCGCACGACGACGCTCGCCGAGCTGATCGTGCTCGACGTCGATTTTCACCGCGCCATCTATCAGCTCGCCGGCAATCCCGTGATCGAGGAGACGATCGCGCCGCAATGGCCGCATATGCGCCGCTCGATGGCGACGGTGCTGTCGGAGCTCGACTATCGCGGCAGCGCCTGGGCGGAGCATGCCGACATCGCCACACGCATTCTCGCGGGCGACGCCAAGGCAGCCGAACGCACGGCGTTGGCGCATGCGCAGACGGCAGGACGGATGACTGAGGAGAGATTGAGGGCAAGCGAAGAGGCGGCGGCTTAGCCGCAACACACGCCGTCATTCCGGGGCGCGCCACTTGGCGCGAGCCCGGAATCCATCGGGCGGCAGCGACGGTGGATGAATGGATTCCGGGCTCGCGCTTCGCGCGCCCCGGAATGACAATAAGACAAAACCAAGGAGGACGACCCATGAAACTGTCTCAGGAGCAATTGGAGTTCTTCCACCACGAGGGCTGGCTGTTCCTGCCCGAGCTGTTCACCCAGGAGGAGGTCGACCTGCTCGCGCGTGAGGCGGTCGGCATCTACGACGCCAACCGGCCGGAAGTCTGGCGCGAGAAAAGCGGCGCGCCGCGCACCGCCTTTGCCGCGCATCTCTACAACGAGGCCTTCGGCATTCTGGGCGCGCATCCGCGCATGATCGAGCCGGTCGAGCAGCTCTTCGGCGAGAAGGTCTACATGCACCAGTTCAAGATCAACGCGAAATCGGCCTTCACCGGCGATGTCTGGCAGTGGCACCAGGATTACGGCACCTGGAAACGCGACGACGGCATGCCGGAGCCGCGCGCGATGAACATCGCGATCTTCCTCGACGAAGTGATGCCGATCAACGGCCCCCTGATGCTGGTGCCGCGCAGCCAGAACGCCGGCGATCTCGAAGCCTCGCACGACCTGGCCACCACCTCCTATCCGCTGTGGACGCTGGACGAGGCGACGGTGACGCGATTGGTCGAGCAGGGCGGCATCGTGGCGCCCACGGGCAAGCCCGGCGGCATGCTGATGTTCCATGGCAATCTCGTGCACGGCTCGAGCGGCAACATCACGCCCTACCCGCGCAAGATCGTGTACCTGACGCTGAACGCGGTCTCGAACTACATCCGAACCCCGACGCGGCCGGAGTACATCGCCCACCGCGATTTTGCGCCGATCAAGACGGTGGAGGACGACGCGCTGGTGCGGCTTGCGCGAGCGCCGCGGCAGGCGGCGGAGTAACCTGTCATTCCGGGGCGACGCGTAGCGTCGAGCCCGGAATCCATCGCGCCGCGGAGACTGCGGACAAATGGATTCCGGGCTCGCGCTTCGCGCGCCCCGGAATGACGACTATTGATAGTTCGCATCGCCTAACAGCCATAACGCTCACGGACCTTCCCATGAACCTCTTCCGCCTCCTCCAGGCTCGTGCTTCCGCCGGCAAGCCCGTCCGTGTCGCATTGATCGGTGCGGGCAAATTCGGCTCGATGTTTCTGGCGCAGGTGCCGCACACGCCGGGGCTGGAGGTGCCCATCATCGTCGACATCGACCGCGACCGCGCGCGCGAGGCGTGCCGCACCGTGGGCTGGAGCGCCGAGCGGATCGCCGCGACCGTGTTCACCGATGACGGCGCGCGCGCCATCGCCGGCGGGGCGATGGACGTGGTGGTGGAGGCGACCGGCAATCCCGCCGTGGGGATCAAGCATGCGCGCGCCGCGATCGCCGCGGGCAAGCATATCGTGATGGTGAATGTCGAAGCCGACGTGCTGGCAGGCCCGCTCCTCGCCGAGGAAGCGCGCAAGGCGGGCGTGGTCTATTCGCTCGCCTATGGCGACCAGCCGGCGCTGACGGCGGAGATGGTCGATTGGGCCCGCGCCACCGGTTTCCGCGTCGTCGCCGCCGGCAAGGGCACGAAATATCTGCCGGCCTATCACGATGTGACACCGGACGGCGTCTGGCAGCATTACGGTCTGACCGCTGGCGAAGCGCAGTCGGCCGGCATGAATCCGCAGATGTTCAACTCGTTTCTCGACGGCACCAAATCGGCGATCGAGATGGCTGCGATCGCCAACGCCTGCGCGCTCGACGTGCCCGCGGACGGCCTGCTGTTTCCGCCCTGTGGGGTCGACGATCTGCCGCACATCATGCGGCCGCGCTCGCACGGCGGCGTGCTGGAGCGCGCCGGCGTCGTGGAGGTGGTCTCCTCGCTCGAGCGCGACGGAAGGCCGGTGTTTCGCGACCTGCGCTGGGGTGTCTACGTCGTACTGGAGGCGCCGAGCGACTACGCCGCCGACTGTTTCAGGCAATATGGCCTCAAGACTGACCACAGCGGACGCTATGCCGCGATGTACAAGCCCTATCACCTGATCGGACTCGAGCTGAACATTTCGGTGCTGTCGGCCGCGCTGCGGGGCGAGCCGACCGGACAGGCGAACGGATTTCGCGGCGATGTCGTCTCGGTCGCGAAGCGTAACTTGCGCGCCGGCGAGATGCTGGACGGCGAAGGCGGCTACACCGTCTGGGGCAAGTTAGTACCGGCAGCCGCCAGCCTGCGGGCCGGCGGGCTACCGATCGGCCTCGCGCATGGGATCAAATTGAAGCATGACGTCGCGCACAGGACCATGGTGCGGTGGAGCGACGTCGAATTCGACGCCGGGAGTGAGACCATTCGCACCCGAAAAGCCATGGAAGCCGCGTTCGCAGCGCAACATTGAGGCAGCGCCGGTAGCGCAACCAAAGCGCGCTTGCTTTGCTGCCGCCCTTTCGCCATCCTGTTCCCGATCCGGAAGCTTTAATTTCGGACACAAAGAAGCGTCGGCCACGGCGAAGCAATGCGGCATCAAGTCCGCAATCCCTCGTCGAGGACTCGACATCACAGGAGGGAAGAGCATGGAACGTCGTAAATTTCTGACGGCAGGCGGATTGGGTCTTGCCGCAAGTGCCGTCGCCGCGCCGGCAATTGCACAATCAATGCCCGAGGTGAAATGGCGGTTGGCGGCGAGTTGGCCGAAGTCGCTCGACACGCTGTATGGCGGCTGCGAGTATTTCTGCAAGCGCGTCGCCGAAATCACCGACAACAAGTTTCAGATCCAGCCGTTCGCCGCGGGCGAAATCGTCCCGGGCTTGCAGGTTCTCGACGCCGTCTCCAATGGGACGGTCGAAATGGGCAACACCGCGCTCTATTACTATTGGGGCAAGAACCCCGCCTTCACGTTCGGCACGTCGCTGCCGTTCGGCCTCAACACGCGCCAGCATATCTCCTGGCTGATTTGGGGCGGTGGCCAGGACATGCTCAACGATCTCCTGAAGGAGCACAGGGCGATCGGCGTGCCCACGGGTTCGACCGGTGCCCAGATGGGCGGCTGGTTTCGCAAGGAGATCAAGACCGTCGACGACCTCAAGGGGCTGAAATTCCGCGTCGGCGGATTCGCCGGCACCATCATCGGAAAGCTGGGCGGCGTGCCGCAGCAGATCGCGGCGGGCGACATCTACCCCGCGCTCGAGAAGGGCACTATCGACGCGGCCGAATGGGTCGGCCCTTATGACGACGAGAAGCTCGGCTTCGTGAAGGTGGCGAAGTTCTACTACTATCCAGGTTGGTGGGAAGGCACCGGCCAAGGCCACAACATCATGAATCTCGAGAAGTGGAATGGGCTACCCAAGCATTATCAGGCCGCGATCAGTGCGGCATCGCTGGACACCTTCACCTGGGTGACGGGCAAATACGACGCGGTCAATCCGCCGGCGCTGAAGCGCCTGCTGGCTTCCGGTGCGGTTCTTAAGCCGTTCCCGCAGGAGGTGCTCGAAGCCTGCTATGGCGCGGCCAATGAGATCTACGCCGATCTGTCTAAGACCAACCCGCATTTTGCCAAGATGTATGCGAGCCTCACCGCTTTCCGGGCCGACTCGCTCGCGTGGATGCAGGTGGCAGAACTCAGCTTCGACAGCTTCATGATGCGGATGCGCACGCGGACGTAGCTGCTTCGTTGCGAGACGCCAATACGACAAAAGCCCCGGAGATGTCTCCGGGGCTTTTTTGCATTCACGGCAACGGGTTTGACGAGACGACACCGCCGGGAAGGTGTCGTCGCCCGGCGCCCCGGCCAGGCCGGGGCATGACAGCGGAGGTTGAGGTATGCGGCACGTCATCCTCGCGCCGCGCGAAGCATCGCACTTTGCGACGCAGGAGTTTTATCAGTTCTCCTCGTCCCCGAGCGCGGCGACCAGCTTGTCGTAATACTTGGCGACGAGGTCGATATTGCCCTTGTGCTCGACCGCGGGCGCCGGCGTCTTCAGCGCCTCGTTGAGCTCGTCGAGCGCCTCCTTCTTATCCTTGGCCGGCATCTTCTTGTCAGCCTGGATCTGCGCGATCTGCGTCTTGATCACCGCGTCGACACCGACATATTTCTTGGTCGCGGGGTCGAAGCCGCCGATCACGAGGCTGATGTTGTCGACGACGTTGTTGTAGTCGTCATAGCCGGCGAAGCCGTGCTTCTTGGCGACCTCCTCGAGCTGCGCGATCACCTTCTGGTCGGGCGCGGCGTTTTCGG